>JAVBXK010000079.1 GCA_030824555.1 bacterium | reverse complement strand
GCCCATCACAACGAAGACCCCAAGCCATTCATCTGGACCAAGAGCGCGCGCGACATCCTGCAGAAGGTCATCCGGGCGAACTCGAAATTAAGTTCCAAACAGAATGGAACACTGCACTACCAGGTAGATGGTGCGTCGCCCGCCGCTTCATGAGCACGTCCACGCCGACCGCGCCAGTTCATCCCGCACCCAACCCGCTGCAGACCCCGCTGCACCACCCGGGGAGGGCGGCACTGTGGATGACGGGGGCCATCACCTCGTTCAGCGCCATGGCCATTGCAGTGCGCGAGCTGAAAGGGGCACACGACACGTTCGAAATCATGGCGGTGCGCTCGGCGGTGGGCCTGCTCATCGTGCTGGCCGCAGCATTTGCCACCGGGCGGTTGCGTGAGATACGAGCCGAGCGGCTGGGCGGCCATGTGCTGCGCAACGCCATTCACTTCACGGGGCAGAACCTGTGGATTCTGGCGGTCACGCTCATTCCGCTGGCGCAGGTGTTTGCGCTGGAATTCACCACGCCCATCTGGGTGCTGTTGCTGTCGCCGTTTTTCCTGGGCGAGCACATCACGCGGCTGCGCGTGCTGGCGGCAGTGCTGGGTTTTGTGGGCATTCTGGTGGTGGCGCGCCCCGATGCAGGTGGGGTGAACCTGGGCATGGCGGCTGCGGCTGCCAGCGCGGTGTGCTTTGCGTTGACCGGCATCACCACCAAGGTGCTGACGCGGCGCGAGAGCATCGTGTCCATCATGTTCTGGCTGACGCTGTTGCAGCTGATATTTGGCGCAGCCATTGCGTTCTGGGACGGTGTGGTGCACTGGCCCACCGCCGCCAGTTGGCCGTGGCTGGTGCTGATTGGCATCACCGGGGTGGTGGCGCACTTTTGCCTGACCAGCGCACTTCGGCTGGCCCCGGCCTCGTTCGTGATGCCCATCGACTTTGCCCGCCTGCCCCTGATCGCGGTGGCGGGTGCGGTGCTGTATGGGGAGTCCATCGACGCGGCGGTGCTGGTGGGTGCCGCCATCATCTTTGCGGGCAACTACATCAACGTGTGGTCTGAAACGCGGCGGTTGCGGAGCTGAATAGCGGCCAAGGCCCACATGGGGAGAGGCGCTTTGCGTTGCCCAGGTTTGAGCAACACGCTGGCAGCTGCTCTCAAGTCGCTCGCCGGGCCGCCCCAAGAATGACAGCCCTCTCGGTGGGGCTGGCGCAGCCAGGCTTGAGGGCGCTCAGTCGCCGTCCCAGTCCTGAAACCGGGCACGCTGGGCGTGTTCGCGCTCCACCTGCTGGCTCAGCTTGCGTTGACGGGTCAGCCAGGGTTTCAGGCCACCAGGTTGCTGCACCAGCTCCAAGTCTGTTTGCAGCATGTGCACAGACTCGGTCAGCTCGTCTTCCTGCTCCATCAGCAAGTGTTTCAGCGTGTTGGCGTTCAGGCCCATGCCGTGCGGCACGTCGAACTCGTGGCACAGCGCCTGCTGGATGCGGGCACGCTCGCGCTCCAGCTCGGCCACCTGTGCCTTGACCAGCAGGGTCAGGCTTTTCAGTTTTTCGTCGGGCAGGCTGGCCACGGCTTGCGGGTCGGCCAGGGCCACGCGCTGCTGGATGTCCATCAGCGTGACGATGTCTTTGCGGGCGTAGGCCGCGTTGGCCTCGCTCATCAGCGCGGTTTTGCGCACGCGTTCGTGCGGGTCGGTCTCGCGGTCGGGGTGCAAGGCCCCGGCCAGCTGGCGGTACAGCGTGCGCAGGCTGGTGTCGGCATCGCCTTGCAGCGCTGCTTGCAAAGCCTGTGCGGCGTTGGGCGCTTTGGCACCGGTCTTGGCTGCTTTTTTGGCTTTGCGTTTGGCCGCAGTGGCTTCGCGTGCAGCCTCTTCTTCGGCCACGGCCTGTTGCATGCGGGCTTTGGCGGCGGCCATCACGTCGGCCAACGTGGCATCGGGGTCGTGGGGCATGAAGGCTTCGCCCATCATGGCCTCCAGCTGGGCTTTCATGTCCTGGGCATGGGCACGTTCTTTGTCGGCCAGGCTCTGGGGGCTGTGGCGGTCATGCACGGCGGCCATGTCGGCGTAGCCGACCACCACCAGGTGGGCTGACAGGTTGCACACCATTTGCACCATCAACTGGCGCTGCGCGGGTGTCAGTTTGAACGGCTGCTGCGACTGCGTCAGCTGCGCGTCCAGCCACAGCGCCATCTGCTTCATCAAGGCCTGGTGTTGCTTGTTCAGCGGAAACACCTGCTGCGTCAGCGCGTGCCGGTGGGCCAGCGACAGCGCCTCCATCTCGGCCATCTGGGCTTTCAGCTTGTCAACCCGCGCCAGTTGCAGGTTGTAGGCACGGGCGGCGGCAGACAGTGTGGCCCCGGCGTTGGGCACCACCTGCAGGCGGCGCAGCGTGGCCACGTCGGCGGGCACCGGGGCATCTTCAAACAGGGACTCAGAGGACATGGCAGCAGACGTGTTCAGGGCAAGGTGGCGCGGCTGCGGACTATATAGTGCGCGCATGGCCAAAGACAAAACCGTTTACAGCTGCACCGAATGCGGCGGCACCAGCGAGTCATGAGTGCAACGCATCTGTTCGTCGACGAAGCTGGCGACACCACCTTGTTTGGCAAACATGGCAAGGCACTGGTGGGCACCGAGGGAACGTCCCGCTTTTTTCTGGTGGGACGGCTGGAGGTGACTGGCCCGCAGGCGCTTGAGTCGGACCTGAACGCCCTTCGAGCCGAACTGCTGGCTGACCCGTTGCTGAACTCGGTGCCGTCCATGCAACCCGAAGCGGGTAAGACTGCCTTGTTTTTTCACGCAAAGGACGATGTGGCGGAGGTGCGCCACGCTGTGTTCAAACTGCTGCGCGCACACGACCTGCGATTTTCTGCGGTGGTGCGGGACAAGCGTTTGCTGCTGGAGGAAGTCAGGCAACACCAGGTCAAGGTCCCCGCATACCGCTACAAAGCCGATGGTCACGAACTTTACGACCAACTCATCGCCCGGTTGTTCGGCGGCTTCGGGCCGCAGGGCAGCAACCGAGAGGTGACGTTTGCCGTGCGTGGCAGCAAGCCCAGAACGGCGGCATTGAAATCGGTGTTGGATGAGATTGACCATGGCTTTGCCAGCGACTTCGGCATTGCGCCGCGCGGGCAAACCACGGTGCACAGCAGTTACCCGAGCAAGAGCGCTGGCCTGCAGGCATGCGATTACCTGTTGTGGGCGTTGCAACGCTTTTACGAGCGAGGCGAAGAGCGCTACCTGAAGGCCATGTGGCCGTGCTTCCACCAAGTTCAGGACTTGGATGCGCCCGTGTTCACACCTAGCAAAAACGGGCCAACATACCAACCCGAGGCATTCAACGAAAAACACCCGCTGACCTTGGCAAGTCGAGCGGGTGTTGGCAAAAGGGATCGGGAGATATAGGGTGAACCTAATCACCACACGACATGAAGTCGACTTTTGTCTCCCGAAGGCTTGTATTTTAGACCCGTTGAACATCGCCCGGTTGTGAATCCCGACCCATAAACATCATTTTCATGGCCAAAGACAAAACCGTTTACAGCTGCACCGAATGCGGCGGCACCAGCCCCAAGTGGTTGGGCAAGTGCCCCAGTTGCGGGGCATGGAACACGCTGATCGAAGCCGTGGCCGAAACCGCCGCGCCCGCCGCCAAGAACCGCTTTGCCTCGCTGGCCGCAGCCCAGCCGGTGACCACGCTGGCCGACATCGACGCAGCCGATTTCGAGCGCCTGCCCACCGGCCTGGACGAGCTGGACCGCGTGCTGGGCGGCGGCATGGTGGAAGGCGGTGTGGTGCTGATCGGTGGCGACCCCGGCATCGGCAAAAGCACGCTGCTGTTGCAGGCGCTGCACCAGCTCAGTTTGACGGTACCCACGCTGTACGTGACGGGCGAAGAGTCGGGCGCACAGGTGGCGCTGCGCTCGCGCCGCCTGGGGCTGGACGGTAGCCAGGTACGGGTGCTGGCCGAAATTTCGGTGGAGAAAATTCTGGCCACCATCGAGGCCGAGCGGCCCACGGTGTGCGTGATCGACTCCATTCAAACCGTGTACAGCGAGCAGCTCACCTCTGCCCCCGGCTCGGTGGCGCAGGTGCGCGAGTGCGCGGCCCAGCTCACGCGCACAGCCAAGGCCACGGGTGTGACGGTGGTGCTGGTGGGCCACGTCACCAAAGAAGGCGCGCTGGCCGGCCCGCGCGTGCTGGAACACATGGTGGACACGGTGCTGTATTTCGAGGGCGACACGCACAGCAACTTCCGCCTCATCCGCGCCATCAAAAACCGCTTCGGCGCGGTGAACGAGATTGGCGTGTTCGCCATGACCGAGCGCGGTCTGAAAGGCGTGAGCAACCCCAGCGCCATCTTTTTGAGCCAGCACGCCGAGCCGGTGCCCGGCAGTTGCGTGATGGTGACGCTGGAGGGCACGCGCCCCATGCTGGTGGAAATTCAAGCCCTTGTGGACAGCGGTGGCCCCAGCCCGCGCCGCCTGAGTGTGGGCCTGGACCGCGACCGCCTGGCCATGCTGCTGGCGGTGCTGCACCGCCACGCTGGGGTGGCGTGCATGGACCAGGACGTGTTCGTGAACGCCGTGGGTGGTGTGCGCATCAGCGAACCGGCGGCCGACTTGGCCGTCATGCTGTCCATCAGCAGCAGCCTGCGCGGCAAGGCGCTGCCCAAGGGCTTCCTGGCGTTTGGCGAGGTGGGCCTGGCAGGCGAAGTGCGCCCCGCCCCGCGCGGGCAAGACCGGCTGAAAGAAGCCGCCAAACTGGGGTTCAGTGTGGCCGTGGTACCCAAAGCCAACGCGCCCAAGGCCAGCCATCTGAAAACCCATGCCAAAGACTTTGAGGGCCTGACTATCCACGCGGTGGAGCGCATCGAAGAGGCCATGGAAGTGGTGAGGGGGCTGGCATGACCCAGCCGAACCACCGTACCGAAGCCGTCGCACTGCTGGCCTACACCGCCAAGTGGCTGCTGCTGGCGTGCGCCGTGGCGGTGCTGGCGGGCACGGCCTCGGCGTTCTTCCTGTTTGCATTGGACTGGGCCACCGACACGCGCATTGCCCACCGCTGGCTGATCTGGCTGCTGCCCCTGGCAGGCTTTGCCGTGGGGTGGCTGTACTGGCGCTTTGGCCAACACGTGGAAGCGGGCAACAACCTGCTGATCGACGAAATTCACGACCCGAAAAAGGTCATTCCCCTGCGCATGGCCCCGCTGGTGCTGGGGGGCACGGTCATCTCTCACCTGTTTGGAGCGTCGGTAGGGCGCGAGGGCACGGCCGTGCAAATGGGTGGGGCACTGGCCGACCAGCTGACGCACCTGTTCAAGCTGGACAACGCTGACCGCCGCATCATCCTGATGGCGGGCATCGCTGCCGGGTTTGCCTCGGTGTTCGGCACGCCGCTGGCAGGGGCGGTGTTCGGGCTGGAGGTGCTGGCGGCAGGTCGGCTGCGCTCGGATGCACTCATGCCGTGTGTGGTGGCTGCGGTGGTGGCAGACCAGGTGGGCCTGCTCTGGGGCGTGCACCACACGCACTATGCGGCGGGCGCACTGCCCGCCCTCGGCCTGTGGCCACTGCTGGCCATGGTGGTGGCGGGTGCGGTGTTCGGCCTCACGGGCCAGGCATTTGCCCGTGCCACGCATGCGCTGGGTGCGTTCATGAAGCGGCGCGTGTCGTATGCGCCATTTCGGCCCTTGCTGGGTGGTGCCGTGGTGGCCAGTGCAGCCTGGTTTCTGGGGGCTGACCGCTACATCGGGTTGGGCATTCCCACCATCGTCGAAGCCTTTGCGCAGCCGGTGGCCCCATGGGACTTTGCAGGCAAGATGGCCTTCACCGTCGCGTCGCTGGGCAGCGGGTTCAAGGGGGGCGAGGTGACGCCGCTGTTCTACATCGGGGCCACGCTGGGCAACGCGTTGGCCCCTGTGTTGAATCTGCCGTTTCCCATGCTGGCGGGCATCGGGTTCGTGGCGGTGTTTGCCGGGGCTGCCAACACACCCATCGCGTCCACGCTGATGGCCATGGAGCTGTTCGGGGCGGAAATCGGTGTGTTCGCGGGCATGGCCTGTGCCGTCAGCTACCTGTTTTCGGGGCACACGGGCATTTACCGCGCACAGCGGGTGGGTCACCCAAAGGTGGGCAAGGCAGCAGGCGCTGACCCGGCTGACAACCCGCCGGGGCAGCGTTGAGCAGCCAAATTCCTGTTTACATAGCTATCAAGTCAATACCAACAAGCGGTGAAGGCATTTTTTTCATGAAATTTCTGGTTCCATTGGGGTTGATTGCCCTGTTTGCCGTGGCGTGGACGTCGCAAGGTTGGGCCGGTGTGGCCATGGTGGGTGGCGGCGTGGTGATGTGGGGGCTGCTGCACTTCACCCGCATGCTGACCGTGCTCAAACGCGCGACCGACCGGCCCAAGGGCTGGGTGGACAGTGCGGTGATGCTGCACTCGAAACTGCGTGCCGGTGTGAACCTGCTGCACATCATGGCCATGACCCGCTCGCTGGGCGAGCGCCTGTCAGACGAGGGGGCCACCCCCGAAGTGTTCCGCTGGACCGACGGCGGCCACGTCAGCGTGACCTGCGTACTGGTGGGCGGCAAGCTGGCCAGCTGGGAGCTGACGCGCCCCGCCGAAGCTGACAACGCCGACACCCATGCCACCGCAAACGCAGATGCAGATGCCACACGCCCCGTCTGAGCGGCGCACGCCGACCTCGGCGTAACGCAGCCCGTCAACGCGCCTTGACCAGCCGCACCCAGGTGGCAACGGCGTGCGCCAGCCGACGCAGTTCATTGCCCATGCGGTACCTGAACACCGACAGCCGCTGGTACCAAGGCAGCTTGACGGCTTCTGTTCGCTGCCCGGTGGGTGGGGCCACGTCGATGGTTGAACCCTGGTCGTAGCAATGTGTGCACACCTCGGGATGAACCTTGCGGACTTGCAAGCCCAACGCCCAGCCCCGGTCAAACACATGGTCGAAAGGCAACTGCATGGGCAGCAGGTGGTCGAGGTAGGTCTGCGCAGCCTTGCGGTTGACCACGTACGCACTGGCCCCGCTGCACTTGGCGAACATGACGCACAGGTCATGACCGGGCGTGAGCGCTTTGACAGGCCTGGGCGCACCCGGACGGATGCCCGACAGCTTCACCATGTCCCAGTGCGCCCCAGTGCGGATGAGTGCATCGACAACAGGCTTGAAATCCGGCCCCACCACCACATCGTCTTCCAGCACAACACCGTATTCGAACGGCGAACGCACCAGGGCCTGCATGGCTGCCAGGTGGGACAGGTAACAACCCAGCTCTCGCCAGTTGACCGTTTTGCCGTGTTTGCGCCGGTAGCCCTGAGCGTCGAACAGGGCGCGCTGGTCATCGGACAGTTTTTCACCGTGGATGGCCGGCACGCGCTGCCAGGGCAGGCCCATGGCATCCAGCTGTCGGCGCATGCCGTCCAATCGCCCTGTTGAGTGATCCAGATTGATCACCAAAACTGCGAAGTGCTCCATGGTCTGCCCAGCCTCCCAAAATCCGCCACCTGTGAAAAACGCAGCGATTATCCTTGGGGCGTGCAACCGTAAAATTGCCGATCTTTTCTTTCGGGCTTCCCATGACCGCACTCCCCCCTTCCATGTCTGACCGCGACGGCAAAATCTGGATGGACGGCCAGATGGTGGACTGGCGCGACGCCAAAATCCACGTGCTGACGCACACCCTGCACTACGGCTGCGGCGCGTTCGAGGGCGTGCGCGCCTACGAAACCGCCCATGGCACGGCCATCTTCAGGTTGCAAGAGCACACCGAACGCCTGTTCAACAGCGCCAAAATTCTGCGCATGAAATTGCCCTTTACCCCTGATGAGGTGAACGAGGCACAAAAAGCCGTGGTGCGCGAAAACAAGCTGGCCAGCGGCTACCTGCGCCCGCTGACCTGGATTGGCGACAAAAAACTGGGCGTCAGCCCCAAGGGCAACACCATTCACCTGATGGTGGCCGCCTGGGCCTGGGGTGCCTACCTGGGCGAGGAAGGCATGAAGCGCGGCATCCGCGTCAAGACCAGCAGCTACACGCGCCACCACGTCAACATCACCATGACGCAGGCCAAGGCCGTCAGCAACTACACCAACAGCATCCTGGCCAACATGGAAGTGACCGACGAGGGTTACGACGAGGCCTTGCTGCTCGACAGCTCGGGCTTCGTGAGCGAAGGCGCTGGCGAAAACATCTTCATCGTGAAAAACGGTGTCATTTACACGCCAGACCTGTCGGCCGGGGCCCTGAACGGCATCACGCGCAACACGGTGTTCCACATTGCCAAAGACCTGGGACTGGAAGTGGTGCAAAAGCGCATCACCCGCGACGAGGTCTACATTGCCGACGAGGCCTTCTTCACCGGCACGGCCGCTGAAGTGACGCCCATCCGCGAACTGGACCGCATCGAACTGGGCAAGGCAGACTATGTCGGCAGCCGTGGCCCCATCACCGAACAAATCCAGTCCGCCTTTTTTGACATCGTCCATGGCCGCAACCCACGTTACGCCCATTGGCTGTCACCCGTCTGAGCACACCCCATACACCCGCACACACCCACACACCATGACCACATCTACCCCAACTTCTGCCGTGATCGAACTGCTGGCCACTGACCTGAACCACCAGGGCGGCGTGTATTGCCCCAGCCCCAAAGCCAACATGGAGCTGTGGAACACGCACCCCAAGGTGTACCTGGACGTGGCCCGCCATGGCGAAGCCAAGTGCCCCTACTGCGGCACCGTGTACAAATTGAAGGCCGGTGAAGTGGTGGCGCACGGCCACTGAAACCCCGCGCACAGCCCCGCTGCGCGGCCCAGACCACTGCTTTCGCACGCATGCCCATCAAGGACATCCCACCCGGCCTGGACGACGTCACGGTCATTGTCGTGACCTACGACAGCGCACACTGCATCGCAGCCCTTGCCAATGCACTGGTTGCGCTGCCGCACGTGACCGTGGTGGACAACGCCAGCCGGGACGGCACACCGGCCGAAGTGGCCAGGCTGATGCCGCGCGCCCGGCTCATCGTCAACCCAGCCAACCTGGGTTTCGGTGCCGCCAACAACCTGGGATTGGATGGTGTCAGCACACCGTATGCACTGCTGCTGAACCCTGACTGCCTGATCACACCCCACAGCATTGCCCGCCTGATCGAAACGGCCAACGAGTTGCCCAACGCCGTGGTGGTGGCCCCGCAGCTGCTGGACGGCCAGGGCAACCCGCAAATCAACTACGGCTGGCCACGCCATGTGTGGACATCGCGCGGCGCCGGTGCAGACGGCCCCACCAGCGTTGGCAACGCGTGTGCGGCCGCCTGGTTGCTGCGGTGCACTGGCCAGCCCTGGCGGTTCGACACCGATTTTTTCCTGTATTACGAAGACGAAGACCTGTGCCTGCGGGTGCTCAAAGCCCGCCAGGAAGTGGTGATCGAACCCCGCAGCACGGCCGTGCACACCAACCGGGGCTCGGTGCGGGGCGCGTCGCCCTGGCGGACGGAATGGGGCCGCGGGTTTCACCACAGCCGCTCGAAAATCCTGTTCCAACGCAAACACCGCGGGCTCAAACGGGCGCAGCAGACGCAACGCCTGGCCTTGATGCTGGGCACGGTCGAGGTGTTTTTGCGGCTGTTGCTGCTGCGCCCGTATCTGATCGCACGCAGTGCAGGCCGATGGGCTGGCATGTGGCACGCGTTTTCGCCCAGCCAGACCCCAGCAAAAGTGCGACCCACGCTCACCATTGCTGTGCTGGCACTGAACGAAGAAGCCCAGATAGAAGCCTGCCTGCGCAGCGCAGCGTTTGCCGACCAGCTGCTGGTGGTCGATGCCGGCAGCACGGACCAGACCGTGCCCATGGCCCAGGCGCTGGGTGCCGAAGTGCATGTGTACCCCGACTGGCAGGGCTTTGCCGTGCAACGCAATCGGCTGCTTCAGCACACCACAGGCGACTGGGTGTTCTTTCTGGATGCAGATGAAGTCATTCCCCCCGAACTGGCCGCCGACATCCAGCAGGCCATTGCGCCCGACCACGATGCGGTGTTCCACGTCACGTGGCTGCACGTGGCGTTTGGCCAGCCGCTGACATGGATGCGCCGTGGCAATGGGATTCCACGCCTGTTCCCCGTGCGCCAGGTGCTGCAGTTTGAAGGTGTGGTGCACGAGGGTGCTTGCCTGAAAGACCCCAGCATCCCCCACAACACGCTGACCACACGCTTGCTGCACCATTCGCGCCGCACGGTTCACCAAAGTTTGCTGAAGGTGGCGCAATATGCCCAGCTGGGCGCCATCAAGCGGCTGGAAAAAGGCCAGAAGGGTGGGCTGATGCGTGGGTTTGCCAGCGGCTTCACCAGTTTCTTCCGTTACTACATCCTGCAGCGCGGTATTTTGTGTGGGCGGGCGGGTTTCCTGCTGAGCCTGGTGGTGGCACTGGAATCGTTTTTCCGCTACGCCGCCATGACGGTGGACCGCGACAACCTGCAGACACCCGTCACCCGTTGATGACGCCTGCGCCGCACCCCTTTGTCAGCAAAGCCATGGTGCTGGCCGCCTTTGCGCTGCCCGCACTCGCGCTCACTGTCCCGTCTGGCTATTCGTTCGCGGCCTTGCTGCTGTGCGTGCTGGGGGCTGTGGCTTGGGTTCGTGTCCCTCGCTCGGCCACGCACCACGCTGCGCTGTTGTGGCTGGCCCTGGCCATGGGCGCGCTGAGCATCGTTTGGGCATGGGATGCGACGCACACCGTGCCGTTCAAGGTCAACGCACTGGAACGTCCCATCAAATTTGCATTGATCTGGCTGGCACTGCCCGCCGTGGTCTGGGTGCCGCCACGCGCATGCGCATTGCGCTGGGGAGTCTGGCTGGGCGCCATCGGTGCAGCCGCCACGGCCTGCTGGCAGGTGCAGGTGGTGGGCATGGACCGCGCCTGGGGTCACACCAACGCCATCCAATTTGGCAACCTGGCGCTGCTTTTGGGCGTGTGGAGTGCCGTGTGGGCTTCGCACGCCACGGGGCGGCTGAAGTGGCTGGCCTGGGCGGCAGCAGCCGCAGGCCTGTATGCCACCGTGGCCTCCGAGTCACGCGGTGGCTGGTGGGTTGCGCTGGTGCTGTGCCCACTGGCACTGGGGTTGATCCGACGCACCCGCCCCCACCACGAGGCCAACCGCCTGGGGACGCTGGCCCACGGCACACCCGAACGCGCAGACGCCGCCCGCACGCAACGGGTGGGCAAATGGACTGGGGCGCTGGCGCTTGTCGTGATGATGGGCACGGTGGGCACGCAGGCCCCCCGCTTGGCTGACCGCACAGCCCAAGCCTGGCATGAAACCCAGCTGCACCTGCAAACCGGCGAAAGCACCAACTCTGTCGGCCAGCGGCTGGCCCACTGGCGACTGGCCTGGGACATGGGCTGGAGCCGCCCGCTGACGGGCTGGGGCGAGCAGGGCTACCAGCAGGAAAAAGCCCGCCGGGTCGAAGCGGGACAAGCCCCGCCCGTGCTGCTGTCGTTCCACCATGCCCACAACGAATGGCTCGACATGTGGGCCAAGCAGGGCCTGGTTGGCCTGCTGGTGTTGTGCGCGGTTTTCGGTGTGCCTGGGTTCATCTATGGCCGGGCGCTGTGGCTCGGCACCGTCCACGCAGTCACCAGCACCAGCTGGCCCGCCGGTGGCCCCAAGCTGGCCTGTGCCGCGTGCGGGCTGTTGCTGGTGGTGGGCTACCTGGGCTTTGGCATGACGCAGGTCATGTTTGCACACAACAGCAGCAGCATCGTGTACGTGTTCATGCACCTGCTGTGGATGGGTGCCATGCTGGCCCCCGCATCGACACCCGCGCCCACCCCGAGCGGCATCACATCAGCCGCATGATGGCGATGATGCCCAGGCCCAAGACCAGGTTGACCACCACCCATTGACGGATGGCCGCCAGCGCGGCAGCACCGACCGCCCAGTCAACGGCGGCCACAGCACGGTCAAGCCGACGGAACAACACCCACCGGATGTGCCCAAAAATGGCCACCATCAACGTCCCGGCCCCTGACATGACCGTCCACGCCAGCGGCATGCGAAACACACCACCGGTCTGGGCCACTTCGCCCATGGTCAACCCAATCATCCACATGCCACTGCCCCAGGCCACAGCAGCCACGGCCACGACGGCACCGAAAAACCGTGACAACACCGCGTGCATGAGGCGCACCCGCTGTGGCGGGTCCAGCAACGCCACGGCGGGGCGCAAGAAGAAATGGGCAAACACCATGCCCCCCACCCAAATCACGATGGACAGAACATGACTGAGCTTGAGCAGGTTGTAGAGCATGGCAACGTCCGGGCAGAGGGTTTGAACACCTCCGATCTTGCCACTGACGACTGAACCCAGTCTCGCTGGCCCCGTCAGGGCAAAAAAAAGCCACCGGAACCGAAGTTCTGGTGGCTTTGAAAGTCCTTTTGAGGGGACATCGTTGGGAACCTTGTGCAGGCTGTATGGATGTTCTGTGCCCTGCTTTGTTCTTAAAAAACGGAGTGTTGTGACAGCAACGGGATCAATTGTGCGGTGCCGCACAAATGTTGACCATCCCCCATTTGGGGGAGGCAACCACACTTTTTCGCAAAAAAACAGGGGCGTTGACCTGTCAACCCGCGCGCAAGGTGCTGTCGAGCGGCAGCAGGACCACAAAACGAGCCCCGCCACCGGGGCGGGGCAGGCATTGCACGCGACCGCCGTGCCTGCGGGCAATGGCGCGCACCAGCGACAGGCCCAAACCCACGCCACCTTCTTTTTCGCTGGCACCCGGCAGCCGGAAAAACGGCTCGAACACCTGCTCGCACTGCGCAGCGGGCACACCCGGCCCTCGGTCATCGACGGTGATGCGTGCGCACCACCCCCCCCCATCGTTGGCCTCGGCCAGCTCAAGGGTCACGGCAGCTTCGGCATCGGGCTCGTCTGACGCGACTTGCAGAGCACCCTGCGCGCCGGTCGTTGACGACGTGCCGTAGCGGTCGGCGTTTTCAAGCAAATTGCGCATCAGACGGCGCACCAGACGGGCATCGCCCTGCAACACCGGCTGGGCCGACACCTGGAGCTGCGCGCCTGTGCGGGCACATTCCTCGGCCGCCAGGCCGGTGAGGTCGATGCTTTCCATCTGCAGCGGCGCGCGCTCGGTCACGTCCAGGCGGCTGGCCAGCAGGATTTCGTCGATCAGCTGGTCCAGCTCGGCAATGTTGCGGGCAATTTCGGTGCGCTGCACCTGCTGACGGGCCGGGTCGCCAGTGGCCAGCAGCTCCAGCCCCATGCGGATGCGCGCCAGGGGCGAACGCAACTCGTGTGAGGCATTGGCCAGCAAGGCCTTGTGCGACTGCACCAGCGCCTGCACCCGCTCGGCCGCCACGTTAAAACGGGTGGCCAGGTACGCCACTTCGTCGCTCCCCTGCACGGGCAGGCGCGTGGACAAATCACCCTCGCCCCAGCGCTCGACGCCCTGCTGCAAGCGCTCCAGCCGCTTGGTCAACCAGCGCACCACGGGGTAGGTGCCCAGCGCCACGGCAAAGGCCAGAAAGACCAGCGTGCCCGCAAAACCGAACGACTGCAGATTCCAGCTGCGATCAGGCGGCCCGCCCTTGGAGCGCGGTGGGCGCGGCAACTGCACATACAGCGTGTCGCCATCGCGGGTGGTCACCTGGAACTCCACCGGACCGTGGCCCGGCGTGCGGATGGGCCGGGCCGGGGCCTGCCCTACCACTTCGCCCGCCGCGTTGTAGATGATGATTTCGCGCCCAGGGCGTTCGGCGCGTTCGCGCTCCATGTCCAGGCGCCACAGCCAGCCAGCCAGCAGCGTCAGCAAGGTCAGCGCCAGTACCACCGCCAGCCAAATGCGCAGGTACAGCCGTTGCGAAAACAGCTGCGGCAGGGGCACCAGCGGAAACAGCGCCGCCCACCAGCGCAGGTGTTTGCGCTGGGGCGCGCCATCAGCGGCGTCATTTGGCTGCGGAGGTTGCGGTGACTGGGCCATGGTTTCCCAGTCTCTCAGTCCTGTTGCTTGGCAAACACGTAGCCCACACCACGCACGGTCAGGATGCGGCGGGGGGCTTTGGCATCGACCTCGATGGCGGCTCGGATGCGGCCAATGTGCACGTCGATGGAGCGGTCAAACGCCTCCAGCTCGCGGCCACGCACGGCCTCCATGATCTGGTCGCGCGTCAGCACGCGCCCTGCCCGCTCGGCCAGCGCCACCAGCAGGTCGAACTGGTAGGACGTGAGTTCGCACGGCAAGCCCGCCAGTTGCACCACACGGGCATCGCGGTCGATGTCGAGCGAGCCGAAGCACAAATGCGGCAACCCGGCCGCCGGAGCAGGTGTGCCGCTTTCGCCCTGGCGGCGCAACACGGCGCGGATGCGCGCCAGCAGCTCGCGGGGCTCGAAGGGTTTGGGCAGGTAATCGTCAGCGCCCATCTCCAGGCCGATGATGCGGTCCATGGGGTCACCCTTGGCCGTCAGCATCAGCAAGGGCACACGGGCGGCGGCGTGGGGCAGGCCACGGATGCGGCGACACACCTCCAGCCCATCCATGTCGGGCAGCATCAGGTCCAGGATGACCAGCGCGGGCAACGGGGCCTGCGGTGCTTGCAGCGCCGCCAGGCCCCTGGCGGCATCGGGGGCGTGCGCCACCTCGTAGCCCGACTGGCCGAGGTACTCGGCCACCATGCGGGCAAGGCGCTCGTCGTCTTCGATCATCAACAGGTGCTGGGTCATGGCGGCTTGGGTCAGGGCAAGGTGGCTGTGGCTGTGGCTGTGGCTGTGGCTGTGGCTGTGGCTGTGGCTGTGGCTGTGGCTGTGGCTGTGGCTGTGGCTGTGGCTGTCAGGGCATTTTCAATGGGCCAGTGTGGCGTTGCGAAGGCAACAGCGTGTGTCGGCCGTGTAAAGAAATCCAAAGCACACAATCAATTAAATAGCAAACTGTCCATATAAATCAAGCGTCAGAAGACATTTTTTTCATCACAACCCATATCAATGCCAGCACCGGTACCCCCAGCACGGCGGTGCCGCCAAAAAACGCGGCATAGCCCACGGCATCGACCGCCACGCCCGAAAAGCCCGCCAGCCATTTGGGGGCCAGCAGCATCATGGAACTGAACAAGGCGTACTGCGTGGCCGAGTACTGCACGTTGGTCAGCCCCGACAGGTAGGCAATGAACGCGGCAGACGCGATGCCGCCACTGAGGTTGTCGGCCGACACCACGGCAATCAGCGCGGGCACGTCATGCCCGTGCCCGGCCAGCCAGGCAAACAGCAGGTTGCTGGCCGCAGACAGCACTGCACCGAGCATAAGAACGCGGTGCACGCCGAAGCGCACGGTCAGCGCCCCCCCCAGGAACGCACCTGCCAGCGTCATGATGACGCCGTAAATTTTGGTGACCGCCGCCACCTCGTCCTTGGTGTAGCCCATGTCCACGTAGAACGGGTTGGCCATGATGCCCATCACCACATCGCTGATGCGGTAGGTGCCGATCAGCGCCAGTATCAGCACCGCCTGCCAGCGGTGGCGGCGCAAAAAATCGGCAAACGGCTCGACCAGTGCACCACGCAACCACTCGGCCGCGTTGCGGGCCGGGGGCAATTCAGCCCGGGCGGGCTCGCGCGAAAACAGCACCGTCAACACCCCCGCCAGCATGGAGGCGGCCATGACCAGGTAGGCCGTCTGCCACCCGATGTTCTGATAAGCCGCACCCGCTGCTGCCTGCCCCGCCTGCAACGCTGCGGCAGCGGTCACGGGCACCTCGGCCCGCGCCGCGACCCACAGCACACCGGCGCCGGCCCAGATCATGGCCAGGCGGTAACCCGTCTGGTAGGTGGCGGCCAGCACACCTTGCAACCGGGGGTCGGCGGACTCGATGCGGAACGCGTCCAGCGCAATGTCCTGCGTGGCAGACGCAATGGCCACGGCCAGCGCGCACCACACCACGGGGCCCAGGGCATCGCGCGGGTCAGACAGCGCCATGCCCACCAGCCCGCCTGCAATGGCCAGCTGTGACAGCAGCAGCCAGCTGCGCCGCCGCCCCAGTGCGTGCGTCAGCAGCGGAATGGGCAACCTGTCCACCAGCGGTGCCCAGCACCACTTGAACGCATACGCCAGCCCCACCCAGCTGAGGTAGCCGATGGTGGCGCGGTCGATGCCCGCCTCGCGCAGGCGAAAGCTCAGCGTACCCAGCACCAGCAACAGCGGCAACCCCGCCGAAAACCCCAGCGCCAGCATGCGCAAACTGGGGGCTGACAGGTAGCTGCGCCACACGCTGCGCCAGCCCACCGGAGCATCGCTGCTGGCAGGGGTGTCATCAGCTGGCGCGCCGGATGTGGCGTGAGCGCGCCCTTGCGCACCGTCGGAAGCGGCATTTGTCACGGTACGGGTGGTTGAGGATGCGGGCAAATGGGGTAAGGGCTGTGACACGTGTGCATTCAGGGTGGGCTTTGTCTATTATTCCCCCATGTGTTGGATGTGTAACGCCATGCGCCTGGCCAATGCGCGCACCGGATCTGCCCCCCTCTCCGCCCACGGCGATGAAGGCGATGGCCACGAACGGCCGTTGGCCGCCGCCCTGCACCAAGGGCGGCGCGGCTTTGTGCAAACCGTTGCAGCAGCCGGGGCCACTGCTGCTGCGGTCTCGGCCGCGCCCAGCCTGCTGGGCTGGGGCGATGCCCATGCGCAGGTGGACGTGGGCAGTGCATCGTCATTGCGCAAGCTGGTGCCTGCCGGGCAACTGGAAGAAGCGGCCACAGGGCAGTACCACCAGATGCTGGCGCAGGCCCGCGCCAAAAATGCGCTGGCCCCCGACGACCACCCGCAACTGCAGGCCCTGCGCGGCATGGCCAAAAAACTGATCCCGTTTGCATTGCCGTGGAACGAGCGCGCCAAGCAGTGGCGCTGGGAAGTGAACCTGATTGCCAGCAAGCAGATCAACGCGTTTTGCATGCCCGGCGGCAAAATTGCCTTCTACACCGGCATCCTGAACGAGCTGAAGCTCAGCACCGACGAGGCCGCCATGATCATGGGCCACGAAATGGCCCACGCCCTGCGCGAACACGCCCGCGAGCGGCTGGCCAAAAGCAAGGCCACGGGCCTGGGCCTGTCCATCGGCGCGCAGTTGCTGGGGCTGGGCGACCTGGGCAACGTGGCGGCCAACCTGGGCACGCAACTGCTCACGCTCAAGTTCAGCCGTGACGACGAAACCGAAGCCGATCTGGTGGGCCTGGAACTGGCGGCTCGCGCCGCCTACAACCCGCAAGCCGGTGTGACGTTGTGGCAAAAAATGTCCAACGCGTCGGGTGGCAAAGGCGGACCGGGGCTGAACTTCCTGTCCACCCACCCGTCAGGTCCTGACCGCATCGTGGCACTGCAATCCAACGTGCCCAAGGTCATGAACCTGTACAACAAGGCACGCGGGTCTGGCGGTTGATACCGCTCGTTTGCGGGGTATTTGGCACGTGGCGCGGCGGGTGGGCCATGGGGGTGGCT
>JAVBXK010000090.1 GCA_030824555.1 bacterium | reverse complement strand
GTGGCGGTGGTGGGGCGTGGGGGCTGCAAAGGCGTGCACCACAGGGTCGGTGCTGTCCAGGCGGGCCAGTGTGCGCAAGCGGCGGGTCACCAAGTGGGCTTGCCCCTGCACCCAGGCTTCCAGCACGCGCAGTGCGCCCCAGGAGCGGGTGTAGTCGTTGTGGGCCAGCAGGGCCGGGGTTTCCAGGGTGCTGTCAAATTCGGCATCGGGCGTGCGCCAGTGGGGGCCGTACAGCTGGGCCAGCAGGCTTTCGGGGTGGCGCACGTCCCAGTGTCGGCCCCAGGGGTGGTTGCCTGACACCAGCTCAAACGGCTCAAAGCGCAGCAGGCGGCCCTGCTCGCGCGGTAGCCCCACGGGCCACCAGCCACCCCACACGCAGGCGTTGGCCGCGTCCGGCTCGTAGCCAAACAGGTCCAACGTGATGGCGTGTTGGGTGTGCACAAAGCTGCGAAAGTTGACGGCCTTGACCACCGTCCACGCCGGTTTCCAACCCAAAGCGGGCAAAGCATCGGCCGCGGTTTGCAGGTGCTGCACGGGCACCACCACGTCCAGGTCTTTGTCGTTGGCCAGCAGTCTGCCCTCGCGCACCAGCCCCAGCAGTGCACCCGCCGTGGCAAAGGCCGTCAAACCCTGCGCGGCCAGGGCCACCAGCGTCCGGCGCAGCAGGGTCAGCCCGGCTTCGGTGTCGATGGTGATGGGGGGCAATGCCTGTGGGGCAGGCATGGGCTGTTGCGCGGCGCGGCGCAAAGCCGTGCGCAACACAGCCAGGCTGGCCTCTGTCTGGTTGGCCGAAAACAATGCCAGCCCATGGCACAGTGCCAGCCGAATGTGGTGCAGTGCTGCGCTGGCCGGGTCGCCGGGGGGCAGCAGGGCCAGCGCCTTGGCAAAAATGGCCACGGCGTTGGGTTGAGTGAGGATGGGGTTGGCCGCTTGCCAAACGGCTTCGGGGTCTGAAAGGTCAATGCGCATGGTGGTGGCTTTCATGCCACGCTACGGCGCATACCAGGGGTTCAACAGGGCAACGCCCGTGGGTTCGAAATCGGCCACATTGCGGGTGACAACGGTCATGCCGTGGACCAGCGCTGTGGCGGCTATCAGGCCGTCGCGGACCGGGCGTGGGTTGGGCACATGAAGGCGAGCGCTGCGCTGCGCCACGACGGTGTCAACCGCCAAAATCCGGCCATCGAAGGCGGGCAGAACGTGCTGCTGGAGCCATGTGCGCAACACAGCCCCCTGCATGGGGTCGCGATGCTCGGCCAGCAGTACACCTATTTCCAATTCCTGGAGCGTGATGACCGACAGGTACAGCTCATTGGCATTCACGCTGTCGGCCCATTGCGCTACGTTTGCATCTGCTTTGCCCAGTCGAACCTTGCGCAGTTCGGACAGCACGTTGGTGTCAAGCAAAAACATCACGACAAATCGGCCGCTTGGGCCAAATCGCGCAGTGGTTGCGTTTCAAATTCCAAATCGCAAGGAAATGGCATGGCCAGCAAATCGGCAATCTTGGTGTTGGCGCGGGTGATGTGTTGGTAAGCCTCGAATGTCAGCAGTACGTGCGCAGGTTTGCCCCGGTCGGTGATGATGACCGGCCCGGACAGCGCAGCCTTTTTGGCCTGGCCTGCGTCCTGATTGAATTGACGGCTGGAGAGTGTGGTGATGGCCATGGTTCATCCTTGAAGAAGCTATATTGTAGATATGTTTCTACATGCTGCAAGGTCGCGCTTTCAAGGCAAAGCGCTGTCATCCTGCTTTGGCCATGCCAGTGCGCACCAAGTGCGCATTCACTGCGGCAATGTGCTGCCCCAGTTTGGCGCGCAGCGTGGCATTCAGCGGCTGGCCGCCAACGGCTACAGCGTCGCATGCTTGCAGGGCCAGTTCGCGCCCTTGGGTTGCGTTGCCAGCAAGTTGCCAATGTCCGCCCGTGCCCAGCACTTGCGCGAGCGCTGCAAACAAGGTGGTATCCATCGGCTCGGCTGCCAGTACGGCGCGACTGGGCGCAAAGCCCTGTGAATGTGTCAGTGCCACCATGTAGCCCGAGTCCGCTTCCAGGCACCAGCCCATGCCGGGTATGTGGGCAAACAGCGGGTAGTACGGTGCCAGTTCGGGCAGCAGGTGGTTGGGGACCACTTGTGCTTGCCAGTACCGGTTGGCCAGGCGCGTGTAGTGGGCAAAGTCGGCCACCGGGCTCAGGCGGGCTTGCGCGAACGGCAGTATTTCAACCGGCGGCTTGGTGGGCACCACGGTGTCGTTGGACACGTCGATGTACAGCGTGCCGGCCAAAAACGCGTTCTGAAAATACTCGCCCCGCAAGTCGCCCCACACCTGGTGCATGTGGCCACCGGCCGCCAGAAAGGCAGCCAGCGCGGCGTGGCCTTGGGCGGCTTCACCGGTGAGGTGGGCCGGGTTCAGCTCGCGCAGGCGGCGCTTGGCCGCCTGCGAAATTTCCAGGCACTGGCCCAGCGGGTACGGCTTGCCCCATTTGAAGGGTTGGGCGGCCTGCAACATGGGGTCGAGCGACGAGCGGATGCCTTGCATCAGCGCCATCAGCGGTCGAGCAGCGGGCAGCAGGTGTCGCTCGGTCAGTGCCTGCTGGCGGGGTGCATCGATGACGCGGGGCTCGTTGGGCAACGGAATTGGGGCGGAGCGCATGACCTGACTGCGGTGGCTGGGCTGATGATGCAACCCGGTGCATTGTCCTGGATCGTTCCCTGCGGACTCATAATGCCGCGCAACTTACCGATCAGTGCGCCGGGCACCCACACTCCGTTTGCCCGCCACCTGACATCCATTGAAAGAATGATATGAGAGAGCATGTTCGAACGGGACTTTTCGGGTGTCTTGCGCTGCTGACAGCGCTGTGTGCCGGATGTGGCGGCAGCGGCGGTGTCAGTGACAACAGCTCGGGAGTGGTCAATACCATCGCTGCGCTGGATGCGAGCGTTTCCACCCTTGCCCCCGGCGCGTCAGTGCAGATTGTGCTCACGAACAGGAGCAGCTCACCCATTGAAGCCCCTGTCGTCACATTGGCCCCCTGGCTTCAGGCGATCACACTGAATCCCCGATTGCAGGCCACAGATGCACTTTGGCCAGGTGCCAGTGTGACACTGTCTTTTGACCTTGGAGCTGACAGCATCACGGACCAGGCCTTGACGAACCATTACCAACACATCCTGTCAAATCCACGTAGCGACGTTCTGGTGGTCACCAGCGCCAATCTGAACACCCGGATCAAACCCGACCTGTTGGTCAACGCGACGGCATCGCCCACCTACCGCAATCTGATGCAAGACGTGCTGATCAACGCTGATTTGTGGGATGACACGGCAAGGATCATGTCTGCTGACTACGCTTTCGAGGGCATTCAAGGGGTCGGAACACTCAGCGATACCAAAACCAACGAGTCGGCAGTGATTGCAGCAGGCGGGGCCTGGCAAACGATTGCAACGCCCAATGCACCGCCAACGGCTTTCACCACGGCGATCACACCCGCCAATGTGTATCAGACGTTTGGGTATCCGACATACCTTGCCGATGCGCTTCCCGTGTGCTTCAGCTGGCCTGTGCTGCCCAGCACAGTGGACCGACAAAGCTTTGCCGTTACCTTGAACACCGGTGCCGTGGTCAAACCGTATGTCACCTCTATCGTGCCCAACCACGAATACAACGAACGCGCCTGCGTCGTTCTTTTTGGTGAATTCGGCAACCGCCTGGCTCCCGATGCCAACGATGCTGTGTACCCCACCATGGTCAGCATCGTTGCTGGCAAACGGCAACTGATGCTGGTGGGGCCGTCCGGCCCCGTCAGTGCGGTCGGCCTGAGCAAAGCCAGTTCCCATCCCTACGTCAGCAATGCAGGCCCCACCTTGAGCGCTGCCAAGCTCAGTGTGATGTCGGTTAGGGGTGAAGGGGGGCCTGCGGCCTTCAGCGGGCTGATCAACAACGACTGCATTTCGATCTACGGTCCCACTGTTCAGTACCGGTTGCGCACCTTCAGTACCGGAGGCACTGCCCCGGATGGCGTAGCGGCCATCCTGCCAACCGACTTTGGTGACTACTTTCGCCTTCAAGTGACGCGTCCCGACGGACAAATCAGTTGGATCACTCGCTCAGGCACACCACTGGATATGCCGGAAGGACGCATTGAGGTGCTGGGTCTGGCCGATCTTGGGCGGCAAGGCACCCCCTTCAATGATGCCTATGTGGCGGACCGCGATAACCACATTGACATTTGCATTCGGGGCGACCTTGCCGCCGTCAACTTGATCACCGGGTTGGATATGCCAGCTTCGAATGGTTACAAGCGGTTCTTCAACCCGGGTGGGCCGGGCAACAACCCGCGTCCTGGTGTCACGTACACCCAGCCCGGTGCGCCGCAGTTCTTGACAGTCATCCGCGCTTTGAACGACCCCAGAACGGTCAGCTACCCCTGACTGGCCTGCAGTGAACCAAAACCACCCCCCTATCTTTGTGTCCAAAATTACTTGACCACGACACAAGCAGAGTAGTTCGGAAAGTCCTGCTCTCAAATACAGGCATCGAATGGCTCCTTTGGGACAGGGTTGATTGCGCAAAAAGCGCGGCAATGAATGTCCATTGACAAGCACGGGCCAAAAGCCTAGCCTCTTGCGACCAATTTCAGGGGAAACCGTGATGCATTCATGGCGTTGTCGAACTCTTGTGGCCTCTGGCTCACTGCTCGTGGCCGCAGTCGCCGCACAGGCTCAAACGTGTGTGGGGGCCACTGCAGATGCCAACCTGACCGCTATCAACATTCCCAGCCTGGCGTTCTCTGGTCAGCATTTCAACGTCAATTTCAACCTGGCGGGGTTTCACGAAGGTAACCCGGTTTATCAGCTTGGCGCGTTTGCTGCCGGTGCGGCACCTGCCAACAACTGCGCGGCCCCTTCGGTTGCCGCAGACCTGTCAGTCAGCATTCCGTATGGAATGATCGGCACCACGCCCCGTGCCATCAAACTGACATTCGCCGGTTCAAACAACCTCTGGGTTGCTACGTCAACGGCGGTGGCTGGCAATTCAGGCACGCCCGATGCCGCAGATCCGCTCACCCAATTGCTGGTGTCATCGCCCGCTTGGTGCTACTTCAGCTTTTCTGCCAGTTCTGGGGTGAGCAAAAAGTACCGTTTTGCATTTCATCCCAGCGGATCATTGCTTGTAGGCGGGAACGCAGATACCTACTTTGATACCGCGACTGGCTCGTATTCCAGCGCAGGTGGCACTGACGTTGCTGTGCTGCGCTGGTTTGCCGTCGGTCAAATTTTGACGCTGACCGGCGCTGCGGGCAGCTCGGAATTGATCGTGAGTGTTTCGGCCAACTCCAATGGCAGCCCCATTCTCAATGTGGCTGGGTCAGAGCTGGCCAGATGTGAATAGTGGTGGGGCAAGTTGCCCCACCACTGGTTGTTGTTCAGTTGAACAGCTGATTGCCCCCAGAAATCAGCTTCCCTTGCGGATTTGCCTGTAAGGCATCCTCAACATCACACGAAAGGCACATGTCATGCGATTTCAAACAATCAGACCGTTCACGACATCTATGGGCTTGCTGACGGGCATGCTGATGTGCACCGGCGTTGCTGCGCAAGGCGTTGCACCGACACCTCCTCCCCCGCCCTTGATAGGTGAGCCCATCGTCACCACGGCATTTCCGTTGACCGACGTCACGTTCAGCAGCCCCTTCATCAACATAGGGGGCAGCCCACAGAACATTTTTGTGACGCCCGTTCCCGCCACTGCCTCGTTGGCAAATTGTGCGATCACAAGTCCAACCACAGCGTTGGCGACGTACGACCCCGCCTACCTGCTTGGGCCCACGATCACGGTCTCGCCAACGGCAACAGGTACCACGCAAGCTGTGCAGCACACCTTCACATGCGGCGCGGTGTCCAAGACCTTTGTGGTCAAGCCACCAACCTATCCGGCCGAGATCGTGTTGAGTGGCGCGGAACTTCAGGTGGGCAGTACCACCGCTCAGAGTCTGACGGTGACTGCGTCTCCCGCAGGCACCGTGTTGCCTGCTTGCACGATCAGTAGCACACCTGCGCTGTCAACCGTCACGGTGGATGCATCGCTGGGCACCAAAATAGCCCTGACACCATCGGCTGATGCCATCACAGCCGATACCACTCAAACCGTGACCTGTGGATCGTTGAGCAAAACATTCACCGTCAAGGCAAAAGACATTGCCAACTTGTCCATCGTCGCCGATGGCCCGATCACCAACCAATCCATCGTTGCGTCTGTGACAGTGGCGCCATCTGACAGGGGCAAACGCGGTTTTGTGTTTGCAGTGGTTTTTTTCAATCTCGTTCCAGTGATGCTCAGTGAAGGTGGTGCAGGTGCGCCGTTCAGCTTATCGCAGCCAGTCTTTGATCGATTCCCCGGTGATGGCTCTATCAATTTCTTTGCAGTCAATCCGCCCGCATTCTTTGAGGGCGCGTTGAACAGTCATACGATTACCCTTCCCACAGCCAATTTTGAGTTTTTTCGGGGCAGCTTAATGGCCATCGGATATGGGGTTGGCACTGACCGTGCCGCTGCTTTCAGACACATGATGGCGAATGCAAACATTTGCTATTGCCACACATTCAAATGATTCACTGAGACCACCTCACCATTCTTTGCCGACGCTGATGGAGGGCAACGGATGATGTGGCTTGAGATGGCCTCAGACAACAAAAAACCCGTTGATCTTTGAAAATCAACGGGTTATGAGGTGTTTTGGCATCTCCTGAAACACTCAGGTGGTACCACCAACAGGAATCGAACCTGTATCTAGCGCTTAGGAGGCGCTCGTTCTATCCATTGAACTATGGCGGCCGGGGAGCGGCAGATTCTAACTGTGCTCAATCGTGTTGCAGGGTGAAGATCAGGTCCAGTGCATTGGTGCCGCCCACCTGCGCGCGCACGGTCAGTCTGCGCGACACATCGTAGAACAGGTTCAGTGCGCCTGCCGCGCTGCTCAGGCTGTGTTCGTAGGCCACGTACAGCCTGCTTGACAGCCGTTTGCCCAGCGTGACGGCGGCGCCAGGTGAGTTGTTGCCACTGGTGCCAGCTTCTTGCGCAAGCGACACCTCGTCCAGTCCCAGCGAGTGCGCCAGCCCGCCTTCCATGCCTCTGATTTGCGAGCCCAGCAATGCCATGGCGGCTTGTTGCATGGCGGCGGCTTCAGCCCCTGCGCCCGATGCGGGACGGCCCAGCACCAGCCAGGCCAGCTTTTCGCTGTCGGGCAGTTCGGGGTCGGCGTACAGCTGCAAGCGAGGGTTGCGTGCGCTGCCAGACACCCTCACGCCCACTTTCTGCATGTCGTTGCCGAAGTTGGCGCGCACGGGGTGGGTGCTGCCGCGCAGTGCCAGGATGGCCAGGGTGGGGTCGTCGTAAGGGCCAGAAAACCGCAGCACGCCTTCTTCGATGCGCAGCAGCTGTCCGTAAGCCCTGTAGGTGCCCTGGGCCGCGCGCACCTCGCCGGTCACGCTGAAGGTGGTGGCCCCTGGCGGGCTGCTGACGCGAAGCTGCCCGGTCAGCAGCGTTTGCAGGCCTTGCCCGCGGACGTCGAAGGCCGTCCCCAGGTCCACGTCAACGCTCACGTCGGTGCGCAGCCCAGCGGGCGGAGGCGGCGCGTTGGCCCGCTTCAGCCTGACGACCACGTCCGGGCCCAGTGTGGGTGCTGTGTCGTCTGGCAGGGTGAATTGCGCCTGATCGGCCTTGAGTTTGCCGCGCAGGGTGAGCGTGTGGTTGGCCAGCGAAGTGGTCACGTCGCCCGAAACGGTCAGCCGCCGGTCTGCCCTGGCTGACACGTTCAGCCGGTCGGCGTGCGCCTGCAGGCTGACGGTGGGGGTGGCAGGCGGCGGTGCCCAGGTGGCGTGGCCGGTGAGGGTCAGGCTGCCGCCACGTTCAGGCCCGCCAGCGCCCCGGATGCTGAAGCGGGTGATGTCCACGCGGTGGGTGCTCAGGGTGGCATCCAGTTCGCCCTGGGTGTATTCAAGGCCTTCTACCACCGAACGGACCGAGAGTTGCCGGGCCGACAGCTGGCCCTGCCACGTGGGCTGTGCCAGGGTGCCGCCCAGCGTGGCATCGAGCGCCAGGCTACCGGTCACGCGCCAGCCTGGGGGGGCCAGCCTGGACCACACCCCCGCCTGCGGCAGCCTGGCCATGAGCTGCCCGCTCAATGCGCTGTCAGCGGTGGGCAGTGCAGTGTCGGCCGGTGTGTGGTGGGTCAGGGCGACGTGGGCGTGGGCCTGGCCAGCCGACTGGCTGTCCCAATCGGCATCGGCCGTCAGCCGCTGCGCATCGCCACGCAGCGTGAGGCTGGCGGTGCGTATGCCCAGGGGTTGCTGTGAGGTGGCGGCTGCGCGAGCAGGCGCAGCCGTGGGTGTGCTGGCTGGTGTGGTCGCGGCTGAACTGGCGGGTAAATCGGCCTGGCCCGTGGGCGCTTGCAGGTCACCGAACTGGCGCGTCAGCGAAGCGGCCAGCAACGCCGGGGCTGACGGCGTGCCCGGCCAGCGCAGTTGCCAGGGGCCTGCCAGCGTGAGGTCGCCGGTCCAGCCGGGCATGGGGTCATTGTCGGGTGGTGACCAGGCAAACAGTTTGGACAGGGTGCGGACCCATTGCACGTCCACCCCCGACACCTCGCCACGGGTGTTCAGCTGCTGGGCCGCCCAGGTGGTGCGGTCCCAGCGCAGGCGTGCCGTGGGGACATTGCCCGTTCGCTGCAGGGTTGACGTGGGTTGCACTTGCAGCGCCCCGGCATCGATAGCCAAGCCTTTGGCGTCCCACTGCAAATTGGTTGCTTCGGGCATGACCACTTGAACCACTGCCTCGGCGACAGCTGATGGAGCCAATGCCAATGCCACTGCGGGTATTGGTGCGGATGCGGATGCGGATGCGGGTGCTGATGCCGATGCGGTCGATGTCGCAGCCCCGGGTGCGGTGCCCTGTGCCAGTCCCAGGCGCAAGGTGTGTATGCGCGCCTGACCGTTTGAAAAAGGGGATGCCAAAGCGGACTCGAAAGGGGCCGTCAAGGGCCCGTTGCCTCCGGGGTTCAGCGAGCCGCTCGCGCTGGTTTGCAGGTGTGCGTCCCATTGCCGCCAGCGCAGTTGGCCTGCCAGGCTGGATTGCCAGTTGGCCAGGCCGCCCGACAACGTCCAGCGCAGGTTGTCGGCGGCCCATTTTTCGCCGGTGCTGACGCTGCTGACGCTGCTGACGCTGCTGACCTTGCTGCCGGGGCTGCCTGGGGTGCCGCTGTTTGGCAGCACGCCTGACAACTGGTTGGCCTGTACCGATGCATCCACCCGCAGGCCCTGTTGCCAACCGCCTTGCCAGGTGGCCGCCAGCCGTGCGGCACCGCTGAGCTGTGGCGTGGGCCAGGTGGTGGGCCACACGGGCAAACGGGCCAGCCACTGTGTCAGGGAGGTGGCTTGCGACAGGTCTGCCGTCAGGCTGCCCGCGCCCGCCTCGGGCGACAGCTGCCCTTTTGCGCCCATTTGCAACCCCGGCGCGGTCAGCTGCGCCTGGCCCGACAGCGTGAACGGCTGGCGCTGCACCGTGCCCTGGGCAGACAACAGGGCACCGTCGCTGTTCAGCTCCAGTTTGCGAACGTCCAGTTGCTGGTCATCCCATGAAAATTCAGATGAAAAATGTACTTCGCGCTTTTTCAGTATGGTTTGTATGCTACTTTTTATGCTGGTATGGCTGCTGTCTGATCCCAGCTTGCCAGCGGGTTGACCGGCCCTTTGGGGGCGGGCTGGGGTGGCGCTCAGTTGTACGGTGAACAGGCTGACGTGCGGGGTTGCCGGGCGCGTGGTGTCGGGCGCGGCGCGCAGCGTGCCTTGCAGTGTGGTGGCTGGCAGGGTGCTGTGCAAGGCAGGGGCCTGGAGCGACGTGGCCGTCAGCTCGCCAGACCAGGCGTCTGCCGCCCAGTGGCCACTGCCTGAGACCTGGCCGCCTGCGATGCGTGCATCGAGCCGCGACACGGTCACGGTGGTGGGGGCGGCCGTCGGGCCGACGGTCACTTGGCCTGTGGTGCTCAGTTGGGTCACGGGCAGGCGCTGCTGGTCCAGCGGGCCGCTGGCGGTGTTGGCCAGTGCCACGTCAAAGCCCCACGCGCCAGCTTGGCCGGGGCTGGCCTGCGCGCGGCCCGACAGGCGTGTGCGCGGCAAGGTGGACCAAAAGGCAGCCAGGTCCAACTCGGCCACGTTGGCCTGCAGGCTGCTGACCGGCTGGCGGCCCCAAGGCAACAGGCTGGCCTGCACTTGGGCAGACGGGGCGTGCTGGCCAGCGGGTGCCTGGCTGATGAGCGTGGCATGGGCGTTCAACGTGGCCTGCGGTGTGGCCAACGTGCCGGTGACCGTGGCCGTCAACTGGCCTTGCCACGTGTGGGCCGGGTTGGGTGCGGTTGACGCTGCCCCAGCTCTTGCGGTGGCTGTGGCTGGCGGCACTGCCGGGGTCTGTTGGCTGCGGGCACGCGGTTTCTGTGGCGCTGTAGTGGCCGTGCCCGGCAGCGTGCCGCTGATGTCGCCGGTGAGTGTGGCTTCCAGTGCCATGGGTGCCTGCGCCTGGGCGCGGGCCGTCAGCGTGTAGTGGGCGCTGGCTTGCGGAGCCGCTGCGGCGTGGGTGGATGGGGTGGTGTCGGTGGTAGTGGTGGTGGTTTGAGTGGTGGTGTGGGCACTCACCTGGGTTTGCAGCGACAGCGTGTGCTGCCAATCCGCCTGCGCCGGGTCGTAGACGTGCCGCCCGTTGATGTGTTGCAGCGCCAACGCCTGGGCGCCGGTGTGGGTCAGTTCCCCGATGTCAAACACCAGCTCGATGGGGGCTGCCCAACTGTCAAGAGGCCCGGTAAAAGGCCAGGGCAGGGCCAGGCTGTCGGGCGGTGTCAGCGGTGCGTCACTGGCGGGGCTGTGGTCGGTGACGTGAACCTGGCCCGCTTTCAACGTCACCAGCAGCCTGCTGCCGTGGGGTGGGGTGCCGAGCGGGTCGTTGGCCTGCCATTGCCAGCTGATGCGCACATCGCTGGCCTGAACCGCCAGCCCGTCGTGCTGCCAGCTCAAGGTGCCCAGCTCGCCCCCGTTGCGCACGGTGGCATCGGGGTGGCTCCAGCTCAAGCTGGCAAGCCCGGGCGACAACGGGCGGACCATGCTCAGCAGCTGGGCCAACGAGCCGGTGGTGTCGGTCCACAACCAGGCCGCTCCCAGCAACGCCACCGCAGCCGCCAGCACGGTGCCAATCAGCCGCCGGGTCAGGCCTTGCACCACGGCGCGCAGCAGCCGGGCCGTGCGGGCCAGCCATGCAAGCCGGGTCAAAACACAAACCCCACCGAAATGTGCAACCGCAGCCGCCGGGTGTGCACGCCCCATGCCAGATCGGCCTGCAGCGGCCCCACGGGGGTGTTGTAGCGCACGCCAGCGCCGATGCCCCAGCGCGCTTTCAGGTCTTTGGCGCGGTCGGCCACGGCACCGCCGTCAATGAACAAGGTGCTTTCCCATGGGCTGGGCTGGCCGTCTGTGGCCCAGGGGCGTTGCCACTCGATGCTGCCCGTGGCCAGCAAACGCCCGGCGCTGACGGTGCCATCTGCCGCCGTGACACCGATGCTGCGCAGCGGGTAACCCCGCACCGTCTGGTCGCCGCCCGTCAGGAACAGCTGTGCATCGGGCACCGGTGTGGCCGGTGCGGCCCACACGGCACCGCCTTCCACCCGGTAGGCAATGCGGCCAGCCGACCGGTCAGCCAGCGTTTGCAGCGCCTGCCACCGCACCCGCGCACGGGCATAGGGCGCACGGGAGGGCTGCAGTGTCATGCCCGCGCCCACTTCAACCGTCAGCCCGTTCGCCTGGGAGGGAAACGGCAGCTGGTCATAACTGCGCTGGTGCCAGCTGTGGTGCAGGCTGATGGCGCGGTCAGGTAGTTGCGGCGCGGCGGCGTAGGTGCTCAGGGGTTGGGTGAGCGACTGGTCTACCTGCAGCGTGTAACGGCGGGTCAGGTGGTCGGTGTCGTGGCCGCGACCCACGCTCAGCTGCTGGTTGCGCGTGGTGCTGGTGGTGTCGCTCAGGTGCTCGGCCTTGGCTCCGGCCAGCCAGCGCCAGCCGCTGCTGTTCAGGGGTGAAACCAGTTCGGTTTGTGCGGTGCGCGCGTCGCGTTCCAGCTTGAGTTTGGTGAAGGCGCGCCAGTCGATGCCAGGCAGGCGATTGGCGGTGTGTTCCAGGCTGAAGCGTGCGCCGTTGTCGGTGCTGCCGCCCACGCCCAGCACCAGCTTGCCGCGCCGTGCTTCGCGCACTTTGACGATGACCGGGCTGCGGTCTGCCGCGCCGGTGGGGTCAACATACAGAAACACCGATTCGAAGTAGCCACTCTGGGCCAGCCGTTGCTGTGCCGCCTGCAGCGTTTGCAGGCTGTAGGGCTGACCTGGCGACACGCCTGCCAGCCGCGCGTCGCGCTGCACCCAGGTGGCTTCGTAGCGCGAGAGGCCTTCAATGGCCAGCTCGCCAAACGTGAACGGTGGGCCGGGGTCGATCTCAAGGTGCAGGGCCACGCTGCGCGCGTCGCTGTCCACATCGGCCAGGCTGCCTACCACCGTTGCGGCGGGGTGCTGCGCGTGCGTGAGCTGGGTCAACGCCTGGGCTTTGGCCGCGTCCCAGGCGGCTTGGGTGAAGCGCTGGTCTGGGGGCATTGGCCACGAGTCGATCAGCGTTTGCGTGAGCGCGGTGGTGTCAGGCAATGCCGGGTTGGGGCGCATGGTCAGGTTGACGCTGCCCACGGTGGTGGGCAAGCCAGGGTCGACCGTGACGGTCACCGTGGGCGGCTGCGTCACGTTGGGCGTCGCATTGCCCGGCTGCGCCTCGTCCAGCTGCGTGGCAATGGTGGGCGAAAAGTACCCCAGCGCACCCAGCAGTGAGCGCGCATGGGCAGGCACGTCGGCCACCAGCCGCCGCAGTTCGTTGGCATCCAGGTCGGTCAGGTTGGCAAAGCGCTGAATGTCGAGGTGGCGGGCCAATGTGGCCCGCACGCTGTCGGGAGCCACCACTTGCAGCACGAAAGCAGGTTCAGCGGCAGCTGCCAGCGCCATGTGCAGCGTGGCCCACACACACAACAGTGCTTTGAATACCCACAGCCCAAGCTGAGCCAACCCGCCCGAGGGGGGGCTGCCGTTCTTTGGGTGGCCCAGCAAACGGCTTGATAGCGCCGCGCGCCAGGTGCTTGACCCATTGCCTGGATGCGTTGGCGTGTTCAGGGGTGTGCCCGGTGGGCGTGTCACTTGGACAGCATGCGCATGGTGTCCTCCAGCCCTTTGAGGGTGAGCGGGTACATGCGGTCGCTCATCAATTGTTGGATGACGCTGATGCTCTGGCGGTACTGCCACATGCCGGGTGGCTCGGGGTTGATCCATGCGAAATGGGGGAATGCGTGGGTGAGGCGTTGCAGCCATTCTGCCCCCGCCTCTTCGTTGTTGTATTCCACGCTGCCGCCAGGTTGCAAAATTTCGTAAGGGCTCATGGTGGCATCGCCCACGAAGACCAGTTTGTAGTCCTTGTTGTACTTTCGGATGATGTCCCAGGTGGGGAATTTTTCCGCGTAGCGGCGGCGGTTGTTCTTCCACATGTAGTCGTACACGCAGTTGTGGAAGTAATAGAACTCCAGGTGTTTGAATTCGGCCTTCACGGCAGAAAACAGCTCTTCCACACGTGCGATGTGGTCGTCCATGGTGCCGCCCACGTCCATCAGCAGCAGCACTTTCACGTGGTTGTGGCGCTCGGGCCGCATCTTGATGTCCAGCCAGCCCGCGTTGGCCGCCGTGCCTTTGATGGTGCCGTCCAGGTCCAGCTCGTCTTCGGCACCGATGCGCGCGAACTTGCGCAGGCGGCGCAGCGCCACCTTGATGTTGCGGGTGCCCAGCTCTTGCGTGTCGTCGTAGTCGCGGTAGGCGCGCTGGTCCCACACCTTCACGGCGCTTTTGTTGCCGCCCTTGCCACCGATGCGGATGCCCTGCGGGTTGCTGCCGCTGTGGCCAAACGGGCTGGTGCCGCCCGTGCCAATCCATTTGCTGCCGCCTTCGTGGCGCTCTTTCTGTTCTTCCAGCCGCTTTTTGAGCGTTTCCATCAGCTCGTCCCAATCCATCTTGGGGGCGTTGGCTTTTTGCTCGTCGCTCAGGATGCGCTCCATCTCCTGGCGCAACCAGTCTTGCGGAATGGGTTTGGTGAAGTCAGCCACCATCTCCACGCCCTTGAAGTAGGCGGCAAAGGCGCGGTCGAACTTGTCGAAGTGCTTCTCGTCTTTCACCAGCGCCGTGCGGCTGAGATAGTAAAAGTCGTCCATGCTGCACGCATCGGGGTTGGTGGGGCCCACCACGTCGGCCTTGAGGGCTTCGAGCAGCGTGAGGAATTCCTTGACCGAGACGGGCAGCTTGGCATCGCGCAGGGCGTAGAAGAATGAGATCAGCATGGCGGTGGCCTTGACGGGTAGGGTTGTGCGGCAATTTTTAAGCAAAAAAGTGCTTTACCGCTTTTCTATATTGGTTTAGTAGCTATTGTTGTTGATTTGGCAGCAAGGCGTGGCCGGTGGGTGTCAGGCGGTATTTTTGAGTAGGGCTGTTGGGCGACTGGGGTTGCGTCATTTCAATCCAACCGACTTGCAACGCTGGCTGCAAGTAGTTCTGAATGAAAGTGGGGCGGTGGGCCAAACCCAGTTCACCCATGGCAGCCTTGGTGCCCAGTGGTCCTGGCATCAGTATGCCGAGCAGCTTCATCACCTGTGCCGATACTTGTTCGGTTACTTGTTCGGTTGCTTGTTCGGTGTGCGTTGCTTTGGAGATGGCCAGAGGCAATGCCTGCGCCAACCGCACCACCAGTCGCACACGCAAGCCCAGCTCCACAAATTGCGGTTCGGGCAGGCCCAGCTCTTGCGCCTCGCGAAAGATGCGGCGCACGCCGCTGCCCCATTGCTCGATCAGGTTCAACTCGCGGAACACGCGGGCCAGCACATGGTTGCGGATTTTGGACACGCCTTGGCGCATGTCCTCCACCGTCAGGCCGGGCACCAGGGTGCCAGGGTTTTCGATTTCGATGCGGTCGTCAAAAAACGCAATGCGAATGGGGGCACCGCGTTGCGAATAGTCGGTGTGCACCAGCGCGTTGATGACGGCTTCGCGCAGCAGTGTGAGTGGAATGCTCCACACGTCCTTGCGCCGCACCTCGGAAAAATCGGCTCCGCGCATCGCGTGTTTCTTGAGGAACAGCATGATGCTGTCCACCGCGCGGGGCAGGGGCTCGTCAATGTCGATGTGGTCAAAAATCTCTGCCTTGTCGGTGCCCACAAAGCGGCCACATTGCACCCACGCATCCGAGAAATGCATGCGCCGGTCCTTGCCGAACAGCAGCACCGCCCCCTGGGTGGGCACCCAGCGGCCTTGGGTTTGCATGAGCAGTTTCAGTGTGCGCAAAGCCTGGTCATCCAGCGGGCTGATGCCTTGGAACAACTGGCGGGCCGCGTTCAGGTCAAGGTCGTCCACGCTCAACTCGGGCATGGGCAGCTCGTCAAACGACACACCTTCTGCTGTGCGGCGAAGCTCGTTCACCAGCGCCGCGTCGGCCTGCCGGTTGCTGGACCCGAGGCGCACGTACACGCCATGCTCAGGCCCTTCGGCCTTGAGCCAGTGCGGGCGTGAGCCGCTGACAAACACATCCACCACCAGCAGGGTCTGGCCTTGCACGGTGACCAGTTCCACCTGCGGCACCAGGCGCGGGGCGATGCTGTCGGCAATGAGGTTGCACAGGCGTTCCTCATCGTCCAGCGGCTGCGCCACGCCCACCACCTGACGCTGGTCGTCCACCCCCACCACCAGCCGCCCACCCGCCGTGTTGGCGAAGGCCACCAGCGTCTTCAGCAAAGGCTTGGGGCTGGAGAGGTCGCGCTTGAACTCCAGCGTTTTGCCTTCGGGTTGGGTGAGGAGGGTGTCAAGCACGGTGCTGAATGTCTGCGGGAGTCGGAGCCGTAGCCAGTTCGGCGGCGCGGGTGCGACCAAAGACCTGAGCAGGGAGTTCCTGCTCAAGGCTTGTTCGCAAATCGCCTTTTGGCAAGTGCTTCAGCAGACCGTATCGCTCTGCCATAGGCATCATCTTTTTTCCCTCTTCGTCCAGCCAGAGGTCGTAGGCAAGAATGATCAGTTCAGACTGGCTAAGTTGGGCGCGGAATAACTTGATGTAGCGGACGTGTTGGTCGCCCAGCAGGGCGTTGGCTTCAGAGAGGATTCGGAAGACGACGCGGAAGTATTGGTCGAACATTCCCGGCCCGTTCCAGTCAGTCAACAGCTTCTTGAGCATGTCGGGGTCGTTCATAAGAACTATCCCAACATTGGTGCCGCCAACACCTGTTTGGTGTAGCCAATCAGAAATGGCAGATTTTCCGTGAACAACAATTCGCTCAGAATTACTCCCCATACCTCTTGGCCGCTCGTGTGAGATGGATTCAACGGTCCGCAGATACACATTCAGCAAATCAAAAAACCGCTGTTCCTGCCGCTGCTGTTCTGCTGTCTTGGCCTGATCCTTCATCGCCAGCTTGGTTTGCTCCAGCTCGTCGCGGGTCAGTTTCAACTCCTCGCGCTGTAACTGCCAAACGTTGATGGCGACGATCAGCGTCAGCAGGGAGACCAGCGGGTTGAGCAGGCCGCCGAAAAAGTCACCCATTTGTCCGAGTTCTTCCGCATGGGCATGAAAGGGAGGACTCCAAGTGCCGACATAAACCCATGCCAGCGCAGCGGCACCTGCCACTGCCAGCAACAGCAGCCACCAAGGCGAAAAAAGCCTTTTCACAGCCAACTCTCCACCCTCAAGCCCGGCACCCGCTCAAACTCCCGCAGGTTGTCGGTGACCAAGGTCAGGTCGTGCACCAAGGCTTCAGCCGCAATCCAGGTGTCGTTGCGGCCAATGGGCGTGCCCGCCTGTTCCAGCGTGGTGCGGATCAGTGCATAGCGCTCGGCAATGTCCGCGTCGATGACCAGGGCTTGGGTGTGGGCCACGATCTGGTCAATGACCCGGCGGCGGGTGGTGCTGCGGTCACCCTTGTAAAAGCCCACGGTCAGTTCGCCGAGCACCACGGGCGACAGGTGAATTTGCACGGGTTTGAGTTGGGAGAACCGATTCAGCACCGGCTCAGGGTTGCGGCGGATGATGTGGCTCCACACGCAGGTGTCCAGAAGATAGCCCTGCATGCGGTTCACCAAGCCGGTGTGTCGTCTTCGGGTTCGTCAGCCGGTGCATCGGGCCAGTCTGGCACGGCGGGCAGTTTGGCCAGAAACGCCTCCATGGTCATCGGTGCTTCCCGTATCACGATGGCATCACCCACATGTTCCAGCGTGACACGTGCGCTGTTGATCCGAAAACTCTTGGGCAGCCGGATGGCCTGGCTGTTGCCCGACATGAACACGGCAGCACTGACTGGGGGCATGGCTGTTCTCCTGAGGGTTTTGATATACGACTTGTATATTGTTTGCCAAGTACCCTCCATTGGCAACCGTGGATCGGTGGTTTGTTCCAGATCAGAGGCGGGTGGACTTCAGCATTGAACGCGATGCGAGCGGAGGTCACTGAAAAACGATGGACGGAAGGTGGTCGATCACACAGTCACCCGGCGTTCCGGCTCCTGCGCATGCAGCATGCGCGTCAGCAGTTCGCGTGGCGGCACCAGGCCAATTTGTTTCAGCATCTGGCTGACCTGCCCCCGGTGGTAGGTGCCATGGGCGTGCAGGTGCAGCAGCATTTCCAGACGGGTCATGCAGCCTTGGTCGCCGTCGATGAAGGTGAACGGCAAGCGCTCGTTCAGCCCGTCAGGCGTGGCGTGGGTGGCAAAGTCCAGCAGCCAGGCGGCGGTGTCTGCCATGTCCCACGAGAGCTGCTCGGGCGTGGGCGTTGTGGGGGTGTTGGTGGTGGTGTAAGGGTGTGATTGGCCCGTGAGGTGGGCGATGAAGATGCGGTCCACCACGTGGATGTGGTTCATCAGGCGCACAGCCTGGCCGTGCAGCGCCCGGCCTGCATCGTCCAACGCCTCCACCGGCTGGCACAGCAACGTCATCAGCTCGGCATCGGCCCACGCCTTGTAGCGAAACAGGGTGCCCAGTGTGGTGTCTTGAATGGAGGCGGCTGGCTGGGTCATGGTGAATTCAATGAAAAATGGCCTGATTAGGTACATACCTCAGACGATCGCAGCGATCGCAAAGGCTGAGGTTGGGTGAGGGTAGCGGCACGCAACAGCCTGGGGATCATGGCAGGCATGTCAAAGCGGCGATTGAAGC
>JAVBXK010000048.1 GCA_030824555.1 bacterium | reverse complement strand
GTCCCTTGCCTGCCCATTTTTCGCCCGGCTTCCGCGCCCCTTCTTCTTAAGGTCTTTCCAACGCTGCCCCATCTCTTCACGACCGTTCCCTACCCGTTTGCCACCCGCTGAGCCTGCCCGCCACCCTGGTTTGACCCCACTTCCACACGCCATGACACCTGCCGCCCCCCACCCTGCTGCTGACGCTACGTCAGGCGGCCATGCCGCCACACCGCCCGCGCCCACCGACGCCGACAAAGACCGTCCGCTGGTGGAAGACATCCGGCTGCTGGGCCGTTTGCTGGGTGACGTGATTCGCGAGCAGGCGGGGCAGGCCGCGTTCGAGCTGATCGAGCAGATCCGCCAGCTGTCGGTCGCCTTCCGGCGCGATGCCGACGCGCAAGCCGACAAGGCACTGAAAAGCCTGCTCAAAGACCTGAGCGACGACCAGACGGTGAGCGTCATACGCGCCTTCACCTACTTCAGCCACTTGGTCAACCTGGCCGAAGACCGCCACCACATCCGCCGCCGGGCCATCCACGAGCGCGATGGCGACGTGCAGCCCGGCAGCCTGGAGATGGCGCTGCAACGCATCCGTGCCGCAGGCATTTCCAACCAGGCGGTGGCGCAATCGCTGGCCCACGCCCACGTGTCGCCCGTGCTGACCGCACACCCCACCGAGGTGCAGCGCAAAAGCATCCTGGACGGCGAGCGCGCCATTGCCCACCTGCTGGCCGCCCGCGAGCACCTGCTGCCGCGCGAGCTGGCCGACAACGAAGCGCAAATCCGCGCCCGCGTGACCCAGCTGTGGCAAACCCGGCTGCTGCGCTTCACCAAGCTGACGGTGGCCGACGAAATCGAAAACGCACTGAGCTACTACGAAGCCACCTTCCTCAGCCAGATTCCCCGGCTGTACCGCGAACTGGAAGACCTGCTGGGCACGCCCGACGCCGCTGACACCATTCCCGCCTTCCTGCGCATGGGCCAGTGGATTGGCGGCGACCGCGACGGCAACCCCTTCGTCACCGCGCCCACGCTGGCATTTGCACTCCAGCGCCAGTCCGAAGTGGTGCTGCGCCACCTGCTGACCCAAGTGCACTTGCTGGGCAGCGAATTGTCGATGTCGGAAATGCTGACCGGCGTCACGCCCGAGATGGCCGCGCTGGCAAAGCGCTCGCCCGACACCAATGCCCACCGCATGGACGAGCCCTACCGCCGCGCCCTGACCGGCATGTATGCCCGCCTGGCCGCCACGCTCACTCACCTGACCGGTGGCGAGGCTGCCCGCCACGCCGTGGCCCCGCAAGACCCCTACGCCAGCGCCGAGGCGCTGCTGACCGATCTGCACACCATCCAAGCCAGCCTGCTGGCCCACCACGGTGCGGCACTGGTGCGCCAGCGCCTGGCGCCGTTGATCCGCACGGTGGACGTGTTCGGCTTTCACCTGGCCACGGTCGACTTGCGCCAAAGCTCCGACCAGCACGAAGCCGTGGTGGCCGAACTGCTGGCCACCGCCCGGCTCTGCCCCGACTACGCCAGCCTGGACGAAACGGCCAAACGCGCCTTGCTGCTGCAACTGCTGAACGACGCACGCCCCCTGCGCGTGATGGGCGCCACCTACAGCGACTGGACGCGCAGCGAACTGGCCATTTTCGAGGCCGCACGCGACATGCGCGCCCTGTACGGCGCACAGGCAATCCGCCACTACATCATCAGCCACACCGAAACCGTCAGCGATTTGCTGGAAGTGCTGCTGCTTCAAAAAGAAGTGGGGCTGATGCGCGGCCTGCTGGCTGAAGCACCCGAATCGCCCGATGCCGCCGTGGCCGACCTGATCGTGGTGCCGCTGTTCGAAACCATCGAAGACCTGGCCCAGTCCGCCGCCATCATGCGCGACTACTACGCCCTGCCCGGCGTGGCAGCCATGGTGCGCCGTGGCGGCCCCGCCCAGTACGGCGAGCAGGACGTGATGCTGGGCTACTCCGACAGCAACAAGGACGGCGGCATTTTCACCAGCAACTGGTCGCTCTACCGAGCTGAAATTGCGCTGGTCGATGTGTTCAATGCCATCAACACGGAAACTGGAAAGCCCATTCAGTTGCGCATGTTCCACGGCCGTGGCGGTACCGTGGGGCGTGGAGGCGGTCCCAGCTACCAGGCCATCCTGGCGCAGCCACCGGGCACGGTGCGCGGGCAGATTCGCCTGACGGAACAGGGCGAAGTCATCGGCTCCAAATACGCCAACCCCGACATCGGCCGCCGCAACCTAGAAACCCTGGTGGCCGCCACGCTGGAAGCCACGCTGCTGCCCTCGGCCCGTGCCGCCACCGACGAGTTCCTGGCCACGGCCGACACCCTGTCAGCTGCCAGCATGGCTGCCTACCGAGCACTGGTGTACGACACCCCCGGCTTTGCCGACTACTTTTTCAACGGCACACCGCTGCGCGAAATTGCCGAACTCAACATCGGCTCACGCCCTGCCTCGCGCAAGGCCACGCAGCGCATCGAAGACCTGCGCGCCATCCCCTGGGGCTTCAGCTGGGGGCAGTGCCGCATTGCCCTGCCCGGCTGGTACGGGTTTGGCTCGGCCGTGGAAACCTTTTTGGCCGACGGCGATGCCCTCACCTACAAAGCCCGCCAGGAGTTGCTGCAACGCATGCAAAAGGAGTGGCCGTTTTTCAGCACCTTGCTGTCCAACATGGACATGGTGCTGGCCAAAAGCGACCTGGCCCTGGCCCGGCGCTACGCCGAACTGGTGCCCGACACGCACCTGCGCAAGCAGGTGTTTGCCGCCATCGAGGCCGAGTGGCACCGCACCAGCGAAGCGCTGTCGCTCATCACCGGCCGGGCGCAACGCCTGACCGACAACGCCGCGCTGCAACGCTCCATGCGCCACCGCTTCCCGTACATCGACCCGCTGCACCACCTGCAAGTCGAGCTGGTGCGCCGCCACCGCGAAGGCGTGAGCCAGGGGCACCCGGTGGACGAGCGTGTGAAGCGCGGCATCCACATCAGCATCAACGGCATTGCGGCGGGGTTGCGCAACACGGGTTGATGCAGCGGGCAGCAAAGGCTCAGAAAGTTTCCCAATCGTCGTCCCCGCCCCTGGCCTTGGGGGCGACGGCTGTGCGGGTCGATGCAGCCGACGAAGGCAACCTGGCAGCAGAAGCCGGTACGGGCGCAGACGCAGCGGGTACGCTGGAGGCTGCGAGCTTGGTCGGGGCCTTGGCTGCAGACACTTTGGCCGGTGTTTTGACCTGTGCAGCCACCCGAGAGGTTGCAAGCAGTTTTCTGGGAGCCGCTGCGGGCACCGGCCTCGGTGAGCTGGCAGAGCCATGTGCGGACCGTCCAGCATCCTGACCAGACAGCTTGAACACCGCCACGGTCTGCACCAGGTCGTGTGCCTGATTGCTGAGCGACGAGGCCGCAGCCGCCATTTCCTCCACCAGCGCCGCGTTTTGCTGGGTGACCTGATCCATTTGCGACACAGCCTCGGCCACTTGGCCCACACCGTTGGCTTGCTCGGCGCTGGCCGCGCTGATTTCACCCATGATGTCGGTCACGCGGCGGATGCTGGTCACCACCTCGGTCATGGTCTCGCCCGCTTTGTCAACCAAATGCGTGCCTTCTTCCACGCGTTCAACGCTGGCGCTGATGAGATCTTTGATTTCCTTGGCAGCCTGGGCGCTGCGCTGCGCCAGGCTGCGCACTTCGCCGGCCACCACGGCAAAGCCTCTGCCTTGTTCGCCTGCACGGGCGGCCTCCACGGCTGCGTTGAGCGCCAGGATGTTGGTCTGGAAAGCGATGCCGTCGATGACGCTGATGATGTCAGCGATCTTGCGGCTGGATTCGTTGATGCCTTTCATGGTGTCCACAACCTGGCTCACCACTTCACCACCTTGCACAGCGACGGTGGATGCGCTCATGGCCAGTTGGTTGGCTTGGCGGGCGTTGTCGGCGTTTTGTTTGACGGTGGAGCCCAGCTCTTCCATGCTGGAGGCCGTTTCTTCCAGGGCACTGGCCTGGCTTTCGGTGCGGCCCGACAGGTCTTGGTTGCCCTGGGCAATTTGCGAGCTGGCAGTGGCCACGCCTTCCGAACCTTGGCGGACAGAGGAAACCACACGCACCAGTGAGGCTTGCATGTCAGACAAGGCTTTGAGCAACGGCGAAACCTCGTCGCGCTCTTCGTCACGCAAGCTGATGGTCAGGTCACCATCGCGAATGTGGTCGGCCACCACCTGCGCCTGGGTCATGCGGCGACGCAGCACCCCGCTCACGTACCAAGAGAACAACACCAGACCCACTGTCACCGCCAATGTCAGCAACGCAAGGGTGTTGCGCAGGCTCGTGGCATCTGCATCGATTCGCTTCACATCAGCCAGAATCAACGCCCCCTGCCGGGTCTTTTCAACGTCCAGCGCCTTGAGGAGTTCGTTTCGAGCAGGAATGGTCTTCTCAACCAGGAAGGCATAGCCTTCGTCCACATTCCCAGCCGCGATGCCCGCCTGTATGACTTTGATGTTGGCCTCGCCCAACTCCCAGAATTTGGCGTTGAGTTGCTTGGCTTTCACGATGAAGTCCTGCCCTGACTGGGTGTTGAGTATCTTCTCAAAATCCGTGTAGGCCTGTTCGATCAACTTGCGTTTTTCAGCAATGTCAGCCAGCGTTTCATTCACTGCCTGAGGGTTCTTGGCACTCAGCATCAGGTGGCGCAGTTGCAACGACACGCGGGTGACGTTCAGTTCAATCTGAGCAATGCGTTGCGACTGCTGCACCCGAACATCACTGACCACGTTCGCTGACGAGGTAATCCCGGCCAATGATGTCCAAGCCATGATGCTCACACCCAGCAGCGCTACCACCAGCAGGCTGCACACCAAGTAGAGGCGAGAAGAAATACTCAGTTTCATGATTCAACTTTCTTGGAAATTCAAAAAGGCCAAGGTTGGCAAAAGAGTCAATGGAAACGGAATTTATCGAGGGTGCCCCGCTCAACACGCGCTCAGAATGAAACCCGAAAACAGCGTCGGCTGCTGAATCAACGGTTCGCTGACAGGGTGCGCGCCCGCGCAGTGTACGCAGGGCCGCCCCAGGCCAGAGAGACCTTGTGGGGGATGAGGGGACCCCGGGTGTTTTCGAGGCCTGCGGCTGAGGGCACAGACCGCGTCATCAACGTGGTTGTGTGTGACCTTGAGCAGGGGGACTGGGCGAGCAGCCCCGGTGTCGGACCGCCCAAAACTGGGCATCCAGGCCAGCTAGACCTTGCCCAGCGCCTCGCGCACTGCAGCCAACTGGCGACGTGACACTGCCAAGGCCTCGCCCACGCCACACAGGCGCACAGCCCAGCCGTCGCCTTCTTCGGCATCGTGGTGTTTTTCAAGCGTGCGGATGGCGTGGCGCGCCACCAATGCGTTGCGGTGGATGCGCAGCCAGTGGGTGCCGTGGCGGTCTTCAAACTCGGCCAGCGAGCCGTCGTAGATGAGCGTGCGCTTAGCTGTGCGCACCGTCACGTACTTCAACTCGGCACGCAGGTAAACGATGTCGGCCAGCGGCACACGCTCGGTGCGGCCACGGTCGTGTATCAGCACAAAATTTGAAGCTTTTTCAGGCTCTACCGCTTTATTGGCGGACATTCTTTGCTCCGCTTTCTTCAAAGCCATGCGCAAGCGCTCCAGCCTGACGGGCTTGGTCAGGTAGTCCACCGCGTCCAGCTCGAAGGCCTGCACCGCGTGCTCGGCATGCGCCGTGACGAACACCACCGCCGGGGGCTGCGGCATGGCTTGGATGGTCTGGGCCAGTTGCATGCCGTCGGCGCCGGGCATGTGGATGTCGAGCAGCAGCACGTCGCACACGTTGCGTGACAGCCAGGCCATGGCCGCTACCGCATCGCCCGCCTCACCCATGACCAGGGGTTGCGGAGCCGGGCAGTCGCCCAGCAACGTGCGCAGGCGGGCGCGGGCCAGGGGCTCGTCGTCCACCAGCAGCACGCGCAAGGTGTTGTCAAGTGTCTGGGTCATGCGGGCACCTCCATGCGGACCTGGAACACACCGTCCACCACGCCGTGCCGCAGCGAGGCGTGCAAGTCGTGCAACAGGGCCAGGCGCTCGCCCACGTTGGCCAGGGCCAGCCCGTTCCCGGCAGGCCCCGCCCCGCCAGGCATGCTGTTGCTGACCTTGATGACCACGCGGTCACCCCTGCGCTGGGTGCTGATGTGCACATCGGCCCCGTCGGGGCTGGGCTCCACGCCGTGGCGCACGGCGTTTTCAACCAGCGGCTGCAAGATGAGCGGGGGTAGCCTGGCGGGTGAAGCCGCCGGGTCCAGCGCCCAGGTCAGGCGCAGCCGGTCGCCAAAACGCACCTGTTCGATGGCCAGGTAACGCTCGGCCAGGTGCACCTCCTGTGCGAGCGTCACGTCTTGCAGGGGATTGGCCAGTGCGCTGCGGAACAATTCGCTCAGGTCCTCCAGCAAGGCCTCGGCCCGTGCGGGTTCGGCACGCACCAGCGCAATGGCGCTGTTGAGGGTATTGAACAAAAAATGGGGCCTGATGCGGCTTTGCAGCTCGGCCAACCGTGCCTGGGCAGTGGCGGGCAGCTGCGCACGCGCCCGCCACACCAGGCCAGCCACCAGCACGCCCGCCACCAGTGCCCCACTGGCGGCGCTGGCCATCCATTTGGCCTGGTCTGACAAGCCCAACCACGCCCACAACCCGCAAGCGAATGCACCGGCCAGCGCGCCCAGCGCCACGCCCACGCTGCCTTGCACGGCCAGCGGCCACCGGCCCAACGGTTGTTTGAACGCACACCCCAGCAGCAACCACGACAACACGGCAGGCAGCGTCACAGCGGTCAGCAAGGCGGTATCGAGCAACCAGCCCACCCCGTCCGCGCTGCCAAACAGCGCGGCCACGGCCACCACGGCCTGCACGGACAACACCGCGCGCAGCACCACACCCACGTGGCAGGCATCGAACACCAACCGCCCGGCAGCACCCGTCAGCGCGGGCTCGGTGGGCAGTGCGGGAGGTGGCAACGCCAGGGTCGATAAAATCTCGTTGTCTTGCATGCCAATCAGGTACTTTGAGCGCCTCGGCCGAGGCTGCTGTCGCAAACGTGGGAACACGTGGCTGACAGTGACGCCGCTGTCGGCTCCCTTGCACTGCGTACACGCTTGCTGAAGCACTTGATTATTGGCTGCCGTCTGCTCCACTGCCAAGTGGAGCGTCTCTCTCACCCGATGGACTGCCGAGGCGCCAACCTGCAGCGCTTCTTTTTGTGCCTTCTGCCTGGTCAACCCGCTGCCGGTTGGCCCACACCCACTGCCCCTTACAGCCATGTCCGCACCCAACCAACTCGACACCAAATCCCAAGCCTGGTCTGCCCTGTTCTCCGAGCCCATGAGCGACCTGGTCAAGCGCTACACCGCCAGCGTGTTTTTTGACAAACGGCTGTGGCAGGCCGACATCGCTGGCAGTCTGGCGCATGCGGAGATGTTGGCGGCCCAAAATATCATTTCTGCAGCAGACTATTCATCCATACAAAGCGGTATGGCGCAAATTTATGCCGAAATTGAATCGGGTGCGTTCGAGTGGAAGCTGGACCTGGAAGACGTGCACCTGAACATCGAAGCCCGCCTGACGCAACTGGTGGGCGACGCTGGCAAACGCCTGCACACCGGCCGCAGCCGCAACGACCAGGTGGCCACTGACGTGCGCCTGTGGCTGCGCAGCGAAATCGACGTCATCAGCGGCCTGCTGACCGAGGTGCAAACCGCGCTGGTCGACGTGGCCGAGAAGAACGTGGAAGTGATATTGCCCGGCTTCACCCACCTGCAGGTGGCCCAGCCCGTGAGCTTTGCCCACCACCTGCTGGCCTACGTGGAAATGTTTGCCCGCGACGGCGAGCGCATGGCCGACGTGCGCCGCCGCACCAACCGCCTGCCGCTGGGCTCGGCGGCCCTGGCTGGCACCACCTACCCGCTGGACCGCGAGCGCGTGGCCCGCACCCTGGGCATGGTAGACGACACGGGTAACCCACAGGTGTGCCAGAACAGCCTCGATGCCGTCAGCGACCGCGACTTCTGCGTAGAGTTTTCAGCCGCAGCCAGCCTGTGCATGGTGCACATCAGCCGCCTGAGTGAAGAACTCATCATCTGGATGAGCCAGAACTTCGGCTTCATCAAAATTGCCGACCGCTTCACCACCGGCAGCTCCATCATGCCGCAGAAGAAAAACCCCGACGTGCCCGAGCTGGCACGGGGCAAAACCGGCCGCGTGGTGGGCCATTTGATGGGCCTCATCACCCTCATGAAAGGCCAGCCCCTGGCCTACAACAAAGACAACCAGGAAGACAAAGAACCGCTGTTCGACACCGTGGACACACTTAAGGACACGCTGCGCATCTTTGCCGAGATGATCGGCGGCCAGTTGAACGCTGAAACCGGCCAAAAAGAAGGCGGCATCACCGTCAACCCTGGCCCCATGCGCGCCGCCGCCCAAAAGGGCTACGCCACCGCCACCGACCTGGCCGACTACATGGTGAAAAAGGGTCTGCCCTTCCGCGACGCGCACGAGGCCGTGGCCCACGCCGTGAAAACCGCCCAAGCCAAGGGCGTGGACCTGAGTGAACTGAGCCTGACCGAGCTGCAAGCCTTCAACCCGGCCATTGGTGCCGACGTGTTCGAGTGCCTGAGCCTGGAAGGCAGCCTGAACGCCCGCAACACCCTGGGCGGCACAGCACCGGATCAGGTGCGCGTGCAGCTGGCACGGCACCGGGCGCGGCTGGTGTAAGCCTGCGGCGCAACCTTCCCTGCAACCATCTTTCACCGCACCAGGGACACGTTGTTCACGCAACGCCATGAACTACAGCACCCTCAACCTCTACCTGATTGCCGGTGCCACCAGCACATGCCTGTGCATCTTGCTGTGGGCATTGGCGCGCTACAAGTCTGACAGCCTGCTGCTGAAAAGCTGCATGGTCACCGTCATGCTGCTGTCGTTAGCGTTCACGGTGTCGGGCTTTGGGCCTGACTTGCCGCGCTGGATGACGGTCATGGGCACCAACATGGCCTTTCTGGCGGCGGGTGTGGTCATTCATGCCGGGTTTGTGGCGTACCGCAACCACCACGCTGTCATTGCGCTTGAACGCCCAAAGGCATTTGATTGGATGGGGTGGGGCGTGCTGGCCAGCACCGCGCCGGCTTTTTGGTACTGGGGCCTGGTAGAGCCCGATGGACATGCACGGGCCGCCATTTTTTCTTTTGCGGCAGCGGTCATCAACGGGTTCAACGCCCATTTGCTGCTGCGCGAGGCCTGGAAACAGCGACGCAACCCACTGCTGTGGGCAATGGCCATGCTGTTTGTTACGGTGGTGGTATCGATGCTGGCACGCGGGCTCATGTTCACGTGGCTGGAGCAACCCCCGGTTGAAGCCAGAGGCCGCAACCCCACCAGCTGGATGACGGTGTTCGGGTACATCGTCCTGGTAACGCTGCTCACCACTTTCCTCATCTGGTTGGAATTCACCGCCGCCCCTGGGCGACTGGCCAAGCCCATGCCGGGCCGGACCCACCGACTGCGCTTCAGCTTCGTGGAGATGTTTCGCAACAAACTGCTGGTGATGTGGACGACCGTGGTCATTGCCGTCATCGGCATCGCCAGTGAAGCGGCATTGTTCTTTGCGCAAGACCTCAACTGGGAAAAAGAGCGCCAAGTTCAAGCCGTTACGGCTGCAACGGAACTCAATGCCCGCCACACCCTTCAGGTTTTTGACCAGATCGACACGGTTTTGCATGCGGTACGCGGCTACTTCCTGCGCACCGGGTCGGTGGCAGAAACCAAAAGCTTCATCAACTCGCTGCCCATCGACAAAGCAACCATTGACAACGTTTACCTCATCAGCCCTGTGGGCAAATTACTCATTTCGCACGACCCCGCCATGCTGGGCGCAAGCGTGGCCGACCGCAGCTACGTCGGGTTTCACCAAACCCACCTCACCGACCAGCTGCATATATCTGAAGTTGAAACGGGTCGGGTGACCGGCCAACTGCACTTCCGAGTGACCCGTCGCATCAGCCACCCCGACGGCAGCATGGCCGGCATCGTGCTGGCCACAGTGAATCCACAGGCACTGTCCGCCTACTACGCGCAACAGCTTCGCGGCACACAGAACGTGGCTGCATTGCTTGGCACGGTCGATCAAAAATCAAGGGCCTCGGTGCCCCTTCTTGATGCCGACCTGTGGTCGCAGCCCGTTCGCTCGCCCCTCTGGCAGGCGCTGCTTGCAGCGCCCACAGGCAACTACCGCAACACCGTTCGGACAGATGGCATTGACCGCGATTTTGTGTACAAAAAACTGGACTCACTGCCGCTGGTGGTGGCATCGGGGTTTTCTGAAGCTGACGTGACCGCCGCTGTGTACCGCCGCCTGCGTTTACCTGCTGCGGGGGTGATGTTGGGTCTGGGCAGCCTGCTGGTGCTGGCTGCGCTGCTGACCGTCGAAATCAAACGCCGCCAGGAGCAAGACAACTTCATGGCCATGCTGAGCCATGAGCTGAAAACCCCGCTGTCTGTGCTGCGCATGTCGCTGGGCGCAACGGGCGTGTTGTCAGAGCGCACCCGAACACATGCCCTGCAAGCCGTGCAAGACATGGACACCATCATCTACCGCTGCCTGCAGGCAGACCGGCTGAAGCAACAAGGCAGCCCCCTGCTGACGCAGCGTTGCCAACTGAGTGAACTGCTGGCCGACGTGCACACCACCCACCTGGGTACCGCGCGCTTGCACATGGCCGCTGCCGACTTGCCCGCCCTGCACACCGACCCCCAGTTGCTCGGCATTGCACTGAACAACCTGGTAGACAACGCGCTGAAGTACGCCCCGCCCGATTCACCCGTCAGCATCCAAGCGCAGCGCCACACCCACCTGCGCCAACCTGGCGTGCTGATTGCCGTCAGCAACGCCGAGGGCAGCGCGGGCATGCCCGATGCGCAATGGGTGTTTAAAAAATACCACCGTGGCGCACGCGCACACGGCAAAACAGGTTCGGGCCTGGGGCTGTACCTGGTGCACACCGTGGCACGTTTGCTGGGCGGCTGGGTGCGTTACGCCCCCACAGACGGGGTGGTTAACTTTGAACTTTGGGTACCCGAAACACACTGATGCCTCACCTGCGTGTAGGCATTGGTAGGCTTCAAGTATGGGATGGGGCTACCCTGCCGCCATGCCTGCAGCCCATACCACCGCTATTCAACCCCACACCATGCCCACGCCTTTGAACATTGTGGTGGTTGAAGACCACGACGCCCTGCGCGACGTGACGGTTGAAGCTCTCAGCCTGCGCGGCCACAACGTGCGCGGCGTTGACTGCGCCGAGGCCCTGCCCGACGAAACCGGCTTGCTGCCCATCGACCTGCTAGTGATTGACCTGAACCTGCCAGGCGAAGACGGCATCAGCCTGGCCGCCCGCATTCGGGCTGCGCAACCCGACATTGGCATCATCATGGTCACGGCACGCAGCCAGGTGAGCGACCGCATGGAGGGCTACGAATGCGGTGCAGACATTTACCTGACCAAACCCACATCCATAGACGAACTGGCATCCGCCATCAGGGCGCTGACGCGGCGCATCAAACCTGCCAGCGTGGATGCCAGTGCATGCGTGCTCGACCTGGCCACCCTCAGCCTGACCAGCCAGAACGGCGAAAACAGCGTCAGCCTGTCGGCCCATGAAGCGGCCCAACTGGCCGCGTTCATCCGGGCAAAAGACCAGCAGCTTGAAACCTGGCAACTCATTGCCCTGGACGACAAACCCGTGACGGACACCACCAAAAAAGCACTTGAAGTGCAACTGGTGCGGCTGCGCAAAAAACTGCAGCAAGTGGGTGCGGCAGAGCCCACCATCAAAGCCATGCGCGGCCAAGGCTACAAACTGTGCATGAAGCTGAGCATTGGGCAGCATTGAGTTGGCGACACCGGGCTGCTTACCGCCTTCGCAAACTGCCCGGCAGTCAAGCAGGCAGCACACCTTGGCGACCCTCGCGTCGCGCTACGGCGCATTGCCAGGCATCTTTGCCAGCAGCTTCAACCGGGCGCGCTGCTCATTGGCATGCCGGGACATCGATGTCAGGGGCAAAAACAGTAGCAAAAAACAAGCGCGTTTAGTGCTTTTAAAACATGCGCTGAAGCATAAAACAATGCTCAAAAAACAGCGTATTTTCTTCAAAAATACCTACGCCCGCCGCTGAACATGCCATGTAGATGGTTTTTGCAAATTTTGGTCTATTTTTAAATACCAAAAACCAATTTATTGCTTTAAATAAAAGCGCTGACAGCTCCTCTTTTTTACTGTGTTTTTTCAGTAAAAATGGGACTTTCAGCATTGCCGATGGCCGGGAGGCATTCATTGCCGCAGTCAGCATCATGGTGCCCGGCCTTGGGCTTGGTCAACCCCACTTATAGAGGGTGCGTGATGCAAACCCCCGGCTGACCGTTTCAGTCGTCACGGTTGACGAAATCATGTTTGGCCTGAGCTGGCATCCCACGGCACGGCTGCTGGCTTAGTTGGATGCCTTTGTGCAGCGGCACCAAGTGCTGCCCATTACCTGCGACATTGCGCGGCGCGCTGGCGAATTGCGGGGCCAATTACAGGCCAGCGGCCAAACCCGCACCCAGGCAGACATGCTGATTGCCGCCACCGCACAGGTGCACGCCCTCACCATCGTGACCCGCAACGTGCCCGACTTTGATGGTTGCAGTGTCGGCGTGTTGAACCCCTTCACCCAGCGTGCCCCAAAAACAAGCCTTTGAAAGTGCCCACCACCATCCGGTTTGATGCAGACGTGCTGGCCGCGCTCAAAGCCAGCGGCAAAGGCTGGCAAACCCGTGTAAACGAAGCCATGCGCGAATGGGGGCGCACCCATTCAGCCACCTGAACACACCAAAGCGCAATCAAACGCTTTTGTTCGAGGCAAAGTGCGCGTCCAACTTGTCCAACAGGGCCAACCCGCGAGCCGCGTCACCTGCCTGCGCAGCAGCGCGAAACTGCAGGCTTAAATCGTGTTGCACAAGCGCAGTGGTGGCCAGTTCATCAAACAGGCTGTTGACGCTGGTATTGCGGCTGGCGACCAGTTGCTTGAGCCGCAGGTGCTTATCGTCCGGAATGCGCAAAGTAACCACAGACATATCAAGCCTCCTTCAGTCAATCGGACGGTAAGAGAACCCGCAGACCAGGAAAATGTACCAGGGCTGCTCCGTAAACGGCCGTGGCGCAACGAGACACGCAACCCACCCGCAGCGGTTGACCGATAGCCTTGTGGGGCTGCCAGGCTTAGGCCTAGCAACAAATTTAAATATAAAATGCCCGTATCTTTTTTCTATAAACAATAGTTTGCTATACATTCAGCAAACACTGTGCGGTACCCAACACAGTGCCACCGCGCGGCGTGCAATGCCCCTCCATGTAGGTAACCGTAGGTTTCAGTTTGGCTGAAAACCTACCCTCCGATCACCTAGCTTTTCAGGTGAACAGAGGCCCCTACATGAACACGTCCACTACAAATCAGCGCACAGACATTGTCTTCATCGACGGTCGCCTGAGCGATATCTCCACCCTCCTGGCTGGTCTGCCCGCTGGTGCCGAAGTGCACATACTGAATGCCAGCCGAGACGGGCTGGCGCAGATGTTGGACGTGCTGGCCGGGCGCAGCGGCATTGACGCCATCCATGTGCTGGGCCACGGCAGTGCGGGCAGCGCGCAGCTGGGCAGCACCATGCTCAGCAGCGCCAACCTCGGCTCGTTCCAAACGCAATTGGGGCAAATCGGGCAAAGCCTGACGGCGGAAGGCGACCTGCTGCTGTACGGCTGCAACGTGGCGCAGGGTGATGCGGGGCAGGCGTTTATCGAGCAGATTGCCCAGTTCACCGGGGCGGATGTGGCGGCTTCGACCGATTTGACCGGAGCGGCGGCGCAGGGGGGGGATTGGGAGCTGGAGGCGCAGGCGGGCGTGGTTCAAGCAGATCCGCTGGTAGTGGCCAACTACGATGAAATTCTCACGTTTACCGATGGCAGCTGGGACTTTAGTGTGGCGTCACCGGGTGTTTTCGCTAGCAGCGGCTCCGGGGCGATTCCATACCAGCTTAATATTGTGATTAGTGCCGGTTACTCTAGTGGATTGGTCTCGCCTACCGCAAACCTAACCGCCACCATTGAATGGATAGATATAACAAATGCCAGCACTATTCTGGAAACAGATACAGTTACTTTTAATATTGGCGGTGGTGCTGCTAACGGCGGTGTAAATGTCAATTATGTCGGAAACACTGGCTTAGATGGTCACATCATCCGCGCCAGCATCGTCCTCTCAGGTGCTGCGGCAGATATTGATAACAACGGCGTTGCTCAAGGTAGCGCAGGCAATTTACTGATCGATCCTCAATTGGCGATCACTTTCAGCAATTCAGATTGGGCACCCGCCAACACTGCCCCCACCGTTACCGACCCCAGCATCACCGTCAATCAAGGCGGCACGGCCAGTGGCAACCTGGGCGCAGATGCTGACTCCAACATCGCCAGCGTAACCATCGGCTCGTCGACCTACGGCTCGCTCACCAAAGACAACACCACTTCTGCCGCCACCTATTCCTTTACCGCGAATACCACTGCCAGCCTGAAAGGTACGCAAACAGAGAATGTCGCTTACTCGATCACCGACTCCGCATCCACACCACTGACTACCAACGGCACCGTCGCTATCAGCGTCACTTACACCGACGATGCCCCCACCGGCAGCGTGACCGCCACCGGCACCTCCAAGGTTGCTCAAACACTGACAGCAACCAACACCATTTCCGACGTGGACGACGGTGGCGCCGGGGTCAACAAGAGCTACGTCTGGCAGTCGTACAACACCACCAGCAACACCTGGGAAGCCATTGCGCTCGCCACCAACAGCACCTTCACCCCGGCAGCGGACGATGCCAACAAATTGGTGCGGGTCAAGATCACCGCTGGCTCGCCTGCTACCGACTTCTTCTCAGATGTCCGTCTGATCGCCCCCACCACTGGTCCGGGCCTGATCAGCACCACCGGCTTGAACGTCCCCATCACCGTCAAAAACCCCAGCGGCGATACCACCGTCACCAATGACACCCCCAATCCGGGCGGCACCGGCATCACACTCGACGGCCCCACGGGTGGCAGCACTGTCACCACACAGGGCAATGGCCCCGTCACGGTGGCCAATCCGGGCACTGGCAACGGCGGTGTCACCATCGACAACCAAGGCACCGGCACCACCACCGTCACCGGTGTCCCCTCTGGCGAGACGGTCACCCCGAAAGGCCCTGGCCCGATTGTCATTGAGACCTCTGCCAACCCCGGCATCACAGTCAACGATGCACAGCCCGCCAGCAACCTGACCATCACCAACACTGGCAGTGGCACGGTCAACGTCACCCCGGTCGGTACTGACGGCGGCGTCACCGTGGGCCCCACCAGCACCGGCCCCATTGCCTTGGGCAACCCAGCTGGCAACACCACCGTTACCAACAACGGCACCAGCACCATCACGGTCAACAACCTGACCTCCAGCAGCACCGTCAACAGCAACGGCACGGGCAATGGTGGCGTCACGGTGGCTAGCCCGGCGGGCGACCTGACGCTGAACAACACCGCCACCACCAGCACGCTGACCACCACTGGCGTTGCCAGCCCCAGCACCGTCACCATTCCTGGCACCAGCACAGGCCCCACGGCCGTGGCCAACCCGCTTGGCAACGTCACCGTTGTTAACAACAGCACCAATACCTCCACCGTGACCGGCACCACCAACGGCAGCACCGTCACCGCGCAAGGCTCCGGCCCCATCGTGGTCAATTCGGTGCTGACCACGCCCGCTACCATCACGGTCGATGCCACAGGCAACCAGAACAACGTCACGGTCGACAACGACGGCACGGGCAGCGTCAACGTCACCAACGTCGCCACCGGCGGCACGGTCACCAGCACCGGCAGCGGCACGGGTGACACCACCGTGGTCACCCCCACCGGCAACATCACCGTCGCCAATACCGGCACCAATACGGTCAAGGTAACCGGCCTGGACGACGGCGCCACACTGAATACAACCGGCACCGGCCCCACCACCTGCACCAGCCCCGACGGCAACGGCACCATCCACAACACCGGAACAGGTCTGGTCACCGTCACTGGCGTGCTGGACGGCAAAACCATCAACACCGACAGCACCGGCCCGACCACCGTCAGCAACCCGGTTGGCGACGTCACGGTCAACAACACCGGCACCGGCACCGTGACCGCCAGCGGCTTGGCCGATAGCAAAACCATCACCACCAACGGCACTCACCCAGTCAGCATCAGCAACCCGGCAGGCAACCTGAACGTGGTCAACACCGGTACGGGGCTGGACACCGTTACCGGCCTGCTGGCCGACAAGTCTGTGACCACCACCGGCAGCGGCAACACCACGGTAAGCGACCCGGCGGGTAGTCTCACGTTGCACAACACCGGCACGGGCACATTGGCAGCCACGGGGGTCAACACGGGTGCGACCGTCACCACCACCGGCACCTCCGCCACCAGCATCAGCGGCCCGGATGGCAACGTCACGGTCAACAACACCAACACCGGTGTGGCCACCGTGACCGGTACCACCACCGGCAGCACCGTCACCACGCAAGGCACTGGCCCCATCACCGTCAACTCGGTCTTGACCACCGGAAACGCCATCACCGTCGCGGCCGCCGCCAACACCAATATCACGCTGGACAACGACAACACCGGCACCATCACCGTCACGGGTGTGACCGCTGGCAGCACCATTACCAACACCGGCAGTGGTGCCAATGGCATCACGAATGTCAGCAACCCCACCGGTTCGCTGACCGTCAACAACACCGGCACCAATCCGCTGACCGTCACCGGCCTGGACACCGCCGCCACACTGACCAACAGCAGCACCAGCACCGGCCCGGTCACCCTGGCCAGCCCCGACAGCGGCACCACCACCGTTCACAACCAGAGCGCCAACAGCACAGTCACCATCACCGGCGCGCCAGCGGCGCAGGTGGTCAACACAACAGGTAGCGGCGCCACCAATGTGAACGACCCAACGGCAGGACTGACCCTGCACAACACGGGTACGGGCAGCCTGACAGCAACTGGCGTGAATGACGCTCAAACCGTCATCACCACCGGCACCAGCCCCAGCGCCATCCAGAACCCGGACGCCAACGTCACGGTCAACAACACCGGCACGGGTGTGGCCACGGTCAACGGCACTTTGAACGGCAATACCGTGACCACCCAGGGCACAGGCCCGATCACGGTGCATTCAGAGTTGACTGGCAACAACGGCATCACCGTGGCTGCCGCCAGCAACACGCACCTGACGGTGGACAACGACAACACCGGCTTTGTCAACGTCACGGGCGTGACCAACGGCAGCACCATCAACAGCACGGGTGAGGGCACAGGCACCACCACAGTGGTCACCCCAACCGGTAACCTGACGGTGAACAACACCGGTAGCAATACCGTGACGGTGACTGGCTTTGACACCAACAAAACGCTGACCACCCCCGGCACCGGCCCGATCACGGTCAGCGTTCCGGATGGCAACACCTTCTTGTCCAACACAGGCACCGGCACGGTGGAAGTGGCAGGCATCAAAACCGGCAACAGCCTGACCGTCAACAGCGGTGCCAACGGCCCAGTCAACGTCACCGGCCCAGCGGGCAACGTGAACGTGATCAACAACAGCACGCAATTGGTGACGGTCAGCAGCGTACACGACGGAGCCACGGTCAACAGCACCGGCAGCGGGCCGCAGACCGTCGACTTGTCCAACCTGACCCCTGGTCAGTCCGTCACCATCGACAACGACGGCACTGGTTTGATCAACCTGTCCAACGTGCCGTATGGCGTGACCGTGTACTTCACCGGCACAGGCCCAACCACGGTTAGCAGCTTCTCGGGCAACCCGGCAGCCGGTGCGGCTGTGCTGGAAAACCTCAGCACCAGTCTGGTCACCGTGGCCAACGATGCTGCGGGCGTAACGGGCACCGTCAAATCCAGCGGCACCGGCCCGATTAAATTCGATACCGATGTCACCGTCGGCCAGACCATGACGGTCAACATCGCTGACAACACCAACGTGACCTTTGACAACGATGGCGTGGGCACACTGAATGTGACGGGTGCCCCCGATGCGTCAACCATCACCAGCAGCAGCAGCGGCCCCATGACGGTCGCCAACCCCACTGGCGACCTGACGGTGAACAACAGCGCCAATGGCAGTTTGAGTGTGTCTGACTTGGACACCAACAAAACCCTGACTGTCAGCGGCAACGGCAACACCAGCGTCAGCAACCCCGATGGCAACATGACGCTGGTCAATACCGGCACTGGCAGCATGACGGTGGATGCACCCATCACAGGGGCGGAGATCACCACCGCCAGCAGCCGTGCAACGGCTGTAACCAACCCAGCTGGCAACTTGGTGGTGCACAACAGCGGCAGCGGCACCGTGTCGGTGTCGGGCCTGAACAACGGTGCCAGCCTGACGGCTGATGGCACCGGTGCCACCAGCATTGCCAGCCCGGACGCCGATGCCAGCTTCACGGTCAACAACACCGGCACCGGCCTGGTCAGCGTGAGTGGTGTGAGCAATGGTGCCACCGTGACCACGCAAGGCACCGGCCAGATCGCCATCAGCTCGGCCTTGGGGTTGGGTCAAAGCATCGTTGTCGACTCAAGCCACAACAATGACATCCAAATAACGAACACTGGTGCGGGCCAGATCAACGTGCCCAACAACCTGGCACTTGACACCAACGACACCATGAGCTTCACGCTCACGGGCAACCACACAACGGTGCTGAACCTGACCGGCACACTTATCCTTGGCAGTGCACCACTGACATTGAACCTGGGCAGCGGATATACGCCAGTGGTCGGCGACACCATCACGCTGATTGCCAATGACGGCGCTGACGCCATCACGGGTACGTTTGCTGGCAAGGCCGAAGGTGAGACAGTGCAAGTGGGTGGTGCCCTCTTCACCATCAGCTACATGGGCGGCACAAACCAAAACGACGTGGTGCTGACCATGACGGCATTCGTCGTCACCACCGAACTCGACAGCGGTGACGATGCCACCATCGGTGCGGACTTGGCCGCAGACTTTGCAGATGGCGGCGGCCTGTCATTGCGAGAAGCCCTCAACTGGAGCCTGGACAACGGGCGCATCGGGTTTGTAGCGGGATTGAACGGCACCACCATCAACCTCGCCAGCGATGCCACCGTCAAGACCGGCACCACCTTCGACACCGATGCCGTCGGCACGCTCACCATCACCGGCAGCACCCTGGACCTGGCTGGCGCACTCAACGTCACCAACGCCGCGGGCGACAGCCTCACCATCGGCTCCAGCATCGCGGGTGCGTCGGGTTCTGTGGTCAAAGAAGGTGTGGGCACCCTGGCGCTGTCTGGCACCAACACCTACAGCGGCACAACGGTGGTCAACAGCGGCACACTGGCCATCTCGTCAGACGCCAA
>JAVBXK010000028.1 GCA_030824555.1 bacterium | reverse complement strand
CAGTGTCAGCTGTGATGCCGGTGCCGGGCACAGCACCGGCATCACAGCTGACACTGGTCATCAGCCCACCCCAGGCGGCGTCGGGCTTTGACAGCCAACGCATCGTTTACCTGCGCCAGGCCCACCAGCTTGAATACTTTGCCCACCACGAGTGGGTGGCCCCGCCCGCGCGCATGTTGGGGCCCCTGCTGGTGTCAGCGGCCCAGCAAACCGGGGCATTTGCAGCGGTGGTGCTGGCGTCGGGCACGGCGGCGGGCGACCTGCGGCTGAGCACCGAGCTGCTGCAGCTGCAGCACAACTTTCAGGCCAGCCCCAGCCGGGTGCAGTTGCGTCTGCGCGCCTACCTGACCGAAGAAAAAACCCGCAAGGTGTTGGCCTGGAAAGAGTTCAGCGCAGAAGCTGCGGCGGCCAGCGACACCCCGCAAGGCGGCGTGGCCACCGCCAACACGGTGGTGCAGCAGGTGTTGGCACAAGTCGCCCGGTTTCTGATTGACAGACCCAAGTGACATGCACATGCCTTCACGCCTGACTCGCGTGCTGCTGTGGTTGGGGGTGGCCGTGTTCGGCCCCCTCCTGCTGGCCACACTGCTGATTGCGCTGTTGGGCTGGAACTGGCTGCGCAGCCCACTTGAACGCCTGGCTATCACGCAAACCGGCCGCGTGCTGGCCATACAGGGCGACCTGTCGGTGAACCTGGGCTGGCCAGCCGTGCGCCTGCATGCGGCCCAGGTGACGTTTGCCAACCCCGCCTGGGCCAAGGAGCCCCAAATGGTGGCGGCCGAGGGCGTGGCGGTCAGTGTGGATGTGCCCGCGCTGCTGCGGCGCAAGCTCATCTTCCCCGAAGTGGCGCTGGACCGCGCCAGGGTCTTTCTGGAGCAGGCTGCCGATGGCCGCAAAAGCTGGTTGCTGGACCTGGCTCAACAGGACGAAGACGCGCGCATCCTGATCGGGCGTGTGGCGCTCGCGCACGGCACGCTGGGGTATGACGATGCCACCCAGAAAACCAACCTGCGCGCCGAACTCTCGACCGCGCCGCCAGAGGCCACGGGCAGCGGCAACGGCAACGGCACCAGCAAAACCACAACGGCAAGCGCATCCACATCCACATCCGAAACTGCAACTGCAACTGCAACTGCAACAGCAACAGCAACAGCAATCGCAATCGCAACCGCAAGCAACCTGCGTTTCAACGTGGCGGGCCATTACCAGGGCCTGGCACTCAAAGCCCAGGGCACGGGCGGGCCGGTGCTGGCCCTGCGTGACACCACCCGGCCCTACCCGCTCACGCTGGACGGCAGCATTGGCCAGACCGGTGCGCACCTTGAAGGCAACGTGACGGGTTTGCTCAACCTGAGCGCTGTGGACATGCGCATGACCCTGCGCGGCGCCAGCATGGAACAGCTCTACCCCCTGCTGGGCATCGCCTTCCCGGCCACCCGCAGTTATGTGACGCAAGGGCACCTGCTGCGCACCGGCAACACCTGGCGTTACCAGGACTTCACCGGGCGCATGGGCACCAGCGACATCGCCGGTTTCGTGCAGGTGGTCACCGGTGGCCAGCGCCCGGCACTGACCGCCAACCTGCGCTCCAACCTGCTCGACCTGGACGACCTGGGGCCGCTGATCGGCGCGCGCCCTGAACGCCGAGCGGCAGCGGGCCCCAACCCAGCGCAGCGGGTGTTGCCCGATGTGCCGTTCAACACCACACGCTGGCACTCGGTGGATGCGGACGTTCAGTTCAACGCCGTGAAACTGCGCCGCAGCCAAACCCTGCCGCTGGACAAGCTGGAGGCCCATTTGCGCCTGCTCGACTCGGTGTTGACGCTGGACCCGCTCAACTTTGGCCTGGCTGGCGGGCAACTGAGTGCCCACATCACGCTCGACGGGCGTCACCCGCCTATTCAGGCCCGCGCCCGCGTGCGTGCCCGCAAGCTGTTGCTGGCCCAGTTGTTACCAGCCTTCGCGTTGAACCAAAGCAGCATTGGCCAGATCAACGGCGAGTTCGACCTGACTGGCAGTGGCCATTCGGTGGGCCAGATGCTGGCCAGCGCCAACGGCAAACTGGGCCTGGTGGTGGCGGGCGGTCAGGTCAGCAAACTGATGATGGAACAAGCGGGCTTGCACCTGTGGGAAATGCTGGCACTGAACCTGACCGGGGACAAGCGGGTGAAGTTGCGCTGCGCGGTGGCCGACTTCAATGTCAAACAGGGCGTGATGCAAACCGAGGCACTGGTGTTGGACACCCAGATCACCACCTTGATCGGCACAGGCAGCATCGACCTGGCGCAGGAGCGGCTGGACATCACACTCAACCCCAAAACAAAAAACACCAGCCCGGTGGCCTTGCGCAGCCCCATCTATCTGCGCGGCAGCTTTGCGCAACCCAAGGTCGAGATCGACAAGGCTCAAGTGGCCGCGCGTGCGCTCGGTGCCGTGGTATTGGGAGCCATCAACCCGCTGTTGGCCTTGATCCCCCTGATCGATGCCGGCCCCGGCCAGGACAGCGACTGCGCACAACTGGTGCGTGATGCCAGGGCCTGGCCACGGGCCGAGCACCACCGGGCACGCCAAAAGTGATGTCGGGTCAGCTCAAGAAAATGGGCTTTTCCGAGGTCTGCCCAGTCGGCATCTGGCAGCCCTTGTCAGTTTTCAGATGTGCTCGTGTGACGATAATCTTGGCCGCAAGGTGTCACGGCTCCCACTGTCTGCGTCATCCGCACGTGATTTCTGGGACACAGCACCCCATCAGGACGAACATCGTTGGCTTGCCTGTGCGGCAAGATTAATTAGACACATAAACCATGCCTGATTCAATTCGCCTTGGCTTGATGCCCCCCCTCACAGGACTCGTTGAAATTTATGGCCGAGAAATTGTCTGGGCAGCTCGGATTGCCTGCGACGAAATCAACGAACGCGGCGGCCTGCTGGGCCGACGGCTTGAACTGGTGATCGAGGACGACGGCAGCTTGCCCGACACCGCTGTGCCTGCGGCCGAACGCCTGGTCGACGATCACGGCTGCATCGCCATCATCGGCAACCTGCTGTCCAACTCGCGCATCGCCGTGGCGACCAAGGTCGCACAGCCGAAACAGATTCCCTTGCTCAATTTCTCGTTCTACGAAGGCAGCATCAGCGGGCGTTACTTTTTCAGTTTTGCCGCACTGCCCAACCAGCAGATCGACAAAATGATGCCGTACATGGCGCAGCGCTACGGCCTCAAAATGTTTTTTGCTGGCAACAACTACGAATGGCCACGCGGCTCGATCGATGCTGCCAAGCGCGCCTTGCTGCGCCTTGACGGTGACATCGTTGGCGAGGAATACCTGCCCATCGGTTGCGACAGCGACGCCATCGACCAGCTGCTGGCCCAGGTCGCTCGCTCGGGTGCCGACGTGTTCGTGCCTTATTTTGCTGGCACAGACCAGATCGCTTTGCTGACCCGCTTCACCGAGCTCGGGCTGAAAAAGCGCATGGCCGTGGTGATGGGGCATTACGACGAAATGATGGTCAGCCTGTTGCCGCCTCATGTTCGCGAGGGCTTTTATTCGAGCAACAGCTATTTCATGTCGCTCGACACCCCGGAAAACCACCGCTACCTGCGGCGCCTGCGGGACCAGCCCGGCATCAACGGCATCTGGCCGCACGGGAATGGTGTGCTGACCAACTTCGGGGAAGGCACCTACCTGTGTGTGCATGCCTTCGCGAACGCGCTGGAAGCAGCGGGAACGACCGACGTGGAGGCGCTGGTCGATGCGCTGGAAAAAGTGCGCGTCACCGGGGCACAGGGCATCGTTGAGATGGACGGCGCCACCCACCACGCGCACATCAATGGCTACCTTGCGCGCTGCAAGGCCGATGGCACCTTCACGGTCATCGAAAGCTTTGGTCGCATGGCGCCGTTGATACCGGAACGCTACCGAGACCAGGCACAGGTCGCGCTGCTGCACGAATCCCCGCAGACACCCGCCGTCACGGCCCGGTTGGCGGCAGAAGCGTCCGCAGCGCGACGCAAACTCGGCACCGCCCACCAAATATTTTCCATCGCCGACATGGCGATCCTGGCCACCGATGCCGAAGGCCTCATCACCGAATCCAACCAACGTGCCAGCCAGGTGTTTGGTTACAAAGAGGAGGAAATGATCGGCCTGTCGGTACACCTGCTGCTGCCCCCCCATTTCCGCCAGCGGCATGTCGAGCAGTTGCGTGATTTTGTCGAGGGCAAGGAAACCGAGCGCCGGATGTCCGAGCGCAAAGAGTTGATGGGTTACCGCAAAGATGGCAGTTTTTTCCCGATGGAGGGCTCCATCGCCAAGGTCAGGCAAGGCAAAGACTGGCTGCTGGTCGTCACCATCCGCGACATCACCGAGCGCAAAAAGGCCGAGGAAGAACTGACGCGACGTGCCACACACGACCCGCTCACCGGCCTGCCCAACCGGGCGCTGATCCGTGAGCGGCTGGCCACTGCCTTGCTGCGTTCGCGCCGCAGCGGTTTGAACGTGGCTCTGCTGTTTGTCGATCTCGATGGTTTCAAGCTCATCAACGACACCCACGGTCACGAAACCGGCGACGTGCTGCTGAAGTCGGTCGCGGCCCACCTGATCGAGCAGGTGCGGCCCGGCGACACGGTGGCGCGCCTGGCCGGTGACGAATTTGTCATTTTGTGCGAGCAGGTGGAACAGCCCACGTCGATGTCGGTGCTGGCCGAGCGGATCAACGACACCTTGCGCAAGCCTGTCCATTTCAACGGCCTGTCACTGTTTGTCACCGCCAGCATCGGTGTGGCCATCGGCAGTGGCACCACCCACGGTGCCGATGATCTGCTTCGTTTTGCCGACGCGGCGATGTATGCGGTGAAGAAAAAAGGGCGTGACGGTTGGCAGTTTTTCAGCGAGAGCCTGCAAGACGTGGCCCGTCAGCGGCTGCACATCACCAACGGCCTGCGCACGGCCATTGAGCGCAACGAACTGTCGCCGCGCTTCCAGCCCATTGTGGCCGCCGAGAGCGGCCGCATCGTGGGAGCCGAATTGCTGCTGCGCTGGCACCCGCCGACGGGTGAGGTCTCGCCAGCGGTGTTCATACCCATTGCCGAACTCACCGGTGCCATCGTGCCCATCGGGGCTTGGGTCTTCCACCAGGCTTGTCTGGCCGAGGCCGACTGGCGCAACCGGTGGGGTGAGCAGGCACCGTATGTCTCGGTCAATGTCTCCGTGCGACAGTTGAGCAACGAGACACTGGTGGACGATTTTGCAGCCACCTTGCGCGAGACGGGGGCCGACCCGACGCGCCTGCTGCTGGAAATCACCGAGACCTCGCTGATGGCCGATGTCGAAGCCAATCTGCGCATCCTGCGTCGCCTGGCTGACCTGGGCCTGCGCGTGGCGGTGGATGATTTCGGCACCGGGTATTCGTCGCTGGCGCAGTTGACACGCATGCCGGTCAATGTGCTGAAGATCGACCGCGCCTTTGTCGACGGTATCGACAAGAGTGAAGAAAGCCGCAACATCATCCGGGCTGTCATCGGTCTGGGACGCTCGCTGGGGATGAAGCTGGTGGCAGAAGGTGTTGAAACGGGCGCGCAGCGACACGAGTTGTGTGCCTATGGTTGCGATCTGATCCAGGGCTATTACTTCCATCGGCCACTCACGGCATCGACGTTTGTCGACACGTTTGCTCGCGAGTTGCAAGCAGCCACCCCCAGCGCGGCCTACCCGCTGTATTGCCTGATCTACGTCAGCCAGGCCACGCATTCACTCTCGGGCGAAGACCTGGGCCCGCTGCAAAAGCTGGCCCAGTCATTCAATCGCTCGAACGACATTTCGGGCTGCCTGGTGTACCGGGACGGCTTTTTCATGCAAATGCTCGAAGGCCAGCGGGACACCCTGCTTGCCTTGATGGACCACATCAAGGCCGACACGCGCCACCGTGATGTGCGCGTGGTCATGGAAGGCCCTGCGCGCCACCGTTTTTTTGCCGACCGGGGCATGGTGCTGCACGACCTGACCCAGGAAATGAGCGAACACGATTTCGCGCCCTGGCAGCGTCGCCAATTCAGCTTTCTCGAACTGGCTGACGATGCGAGCGTCTGTTACACCTACATGACCGCCTACGCATACGGCTGGGGACGCTGACTGCGGTCCCTCGCCACGCTTGCAAACAATTGGGTCGCCTGAGCCGACCGGTCGCGCCTATTTGCCGACGAGCATTTCTTCCACTTCCCGCGACCCTTTGGCGTAGAGCGCTGCTTCGTCGGGTGCCAGCTCATGGAGCAGCCGCAGAAACTCACCGGCATGAACCAGTTCTTCGTCTGCAATGTCCCTGAGCACCTTGGCCGCCATGGGGTGGTCGATGGATTCGGCCAGCTGCACATACATCTGGGTGGCCTCGTACTCGGCGGCCACCATGAAGCGGATGGCGCGGATCAGTTCCGGCTCGGTCAGCTTTCTGCCGTGGGCCAAGCCTGAAAAGGGGGATCCGAAGCTGGGCATATCAAAACTCCTGGGTGGGGGAAACATGGCCTTCAGGCCGTTGGAAACAGATGCCAAATGCGCTATCATTTAAATAGCTGCTTTCGCTTTATTCAAAAGCGCAAAAGGCATATTTTTTATAAATTTTGAGGCCAAACACCCTTGCCTGCCCGGTGGCGCCAGGTGCGTGTCGCCCTCTGCATGCACACAGCGGTGCACCGCGTTGGTGATCCAATCCACCGTGAAGGCGGCTGCAATCGGCCGTGCGCGGGTGTATCAGGCCCTCCTCACACGACGCCCGTCTGAACTCATTTCGCTGGTTCAGACGCAGGCGGCAGGACGATGACCGTTCCACCGTCACCCGTTTTGCCCGTTGCGCCCGTTTTGCCCTGGTCACCCGTGGCGCCCTGCCCGCCTGTGGCACCTTGCCCACCCGTGGCGCCAGTGACACCTGTAGCACCCGTAGAACCTGTCGACCCTGTGGCACCGGTGGCACCCGAGGGACCAGCGGGGCCCGGCACGGCGACTGGGACCGGGGTCGGCACGGAAACCACCGTGGCGCGGTCACAGGCCACCAGGCTCAAGCTGGCAAACATGGCGGAAATCAAAAAAGTGCGGTTCATGGTTCGTCCTTGTAAAACTGCAGCGTAGGGGCCAACCGCTTTCAGGACAGTTCGCTGGCGAACATTGAGGTGGTACATGAACGCAGCTGTGTCATGCCCGCGTCGTTTGCACCGTTTGGGTCGTTTACGTCGTTGCAGCCGAGGGGCCCAGCATCTGCGCGGGGTTGACCCAAGCGTCAAACTGCTCGGCGGTCACGGCACCGAGCACCAGCGCTGCTTCGCGCAAGGTGGTGTGGTTTGCCTGGGCGTGTTTGGCAATCTGGGCAGCCCGGTCGTAGCCCACGTGCGGGGCCAAGGCAGTGACCAGCATCAACGAGCTGTGCAGCAACGCGTCCACCCGCGCCTGGTTGACCACCAAGCCTGCCACGCAGTGCCGCGCAAAACTGCGCATGGCGTCGGCCAGCAGGCGCAGGCTGTCGAGTGTGTTCAGGGCAATCAGGGGCTTGTAGACGTTCAGCTCGAACTGGCCCTGGCTGGCCGCAAAGCCAATGGCCACGTCGTGCCCCATGACCTGGGCGCAGACCATGGTCAGGGCTTCCACCTGCGTGGGGTTGACCTTGCCGGGCATGATGGAACTGCCGGGTTCGTTGGGCGGCAGCACCAGTTCACCCAAACCCGCACGCGGGCCGCTGCCCATCAGGCGGATGTCGCAGGCCATTTTGTTCAGGGCAATGGCCAGCATCTTCAACGCACCATGGAACGCCACCAGTGCCTCGTGGCCCGCCATGGCAGCAAACAGGTTGTCGGCCTGGCGCAGCGGCAAGCCCAGCCGCAACGCCAGTGTGGCGGCCACCCGCTGTCCGAACTCGGGGTGGGTGTTGAGGCCGGTGCCCACGGCAGTGCCCCCGATGGCCAGCGTGTGCACCGCATCCAGCGCACTCAGCAGGCTGTGCCTGCACAGCGCCAGCTGTGCGCCGTAGCCACCAAACTCTTGCCCCAGCGTGACGGGGGTGGCGTCTTGCAGGTGGGTGCGGCCAATTTTGACGACCGAATCGAATGCCTGGGCTTTGGCAGCCAGCGCATCCAGCAACCCGTCCAGGGCGGGCAACAGCGTGGACTGGGCGTTCAGCCCCACGGCCAGGTGCATGGCACTGGGAAACACATCGTTGGACGATTGGCCCAGGTTCACATCGTCATTGGGGTGCACCGTGGGGGCTGAGCCAACGCCCTGCGCCAGGGTTTGGGTGGCCAGGCTGGCAATCACTTCGTTCACGTTCATGTTGCTCTGCGTGCCCGAGCCGGTTTGCCAGACCGACAGCGGAAACTCGGCATCCCACTGGCCCAGCGCCACTTGCTCGGCAGCCGCTGCGATGGCGTGTGCCAGCGCAGGCGGCTGCAGCTGCAGCTCGCGGTTGACACCCGCCGCCGCCCATTTGACCCAGGCCAGCGCGTGAACGATGTCCATGGGCATGCGCTGCTCGCCAATGGCAAAAAACTGCAGGCTGCGCGCGGTTTGCGCCCCCCACAACACGCCAGCAGGCAGGCTGACCACACCGAAACTGTCGGACACGACGCGGGAACCGGTGGTGTCAGGTGCAACGAATGGTTGCGCGAGTGGGATGGTTTTCATGGTGCCGTCTCCTGTTGCGTGTGAACTGCGCTGGACAATGCATGCTGAAGCCCGCGATGCAGCCCGTCAGTGCTGTGGCCCCCATTCACGGGGCCAGGCCAGCCTGCCATGCAGCTTGAGTTCGTCAGCGCACGGTGACACCGCACCGGTTGCCGCACCATGGCTTCTTTTGGGAAACAACCTGGAGGCGACGCCATGGACAAAGCCATTCACCACTTCAGCGAGCTGTTTGCACAGCTTGGGTTGCCCGACGATGACGCCAGCATCGCCGACTTTCTGGCCAAACACACGGCCGTTTCAGCCTGCAAACGGTTGCCTGATGCACCCTATTGGACACCTGCACAGGCCCAATTCCTAACGGAATCGCTGTCGCAGGACTCCGATTGGAGCGGGCTGGTGGACCAACTCAGCCAGGCGCTGCTGGGTGACCCGCAGTCGCAGTCCTGCGGCCTGTCTCCCCAAAAAAGCTCGTAGCAGCAAGCCATACCCGCAGCGGTGCAGGGCACCCTCTGTGCGACGGGAAAACGAAGGCGGTGGCATCAGCCGCGCAAGGCAGCTGCGATGGCGGCGATGTCAATCTTCACCATCTGCATCATGGCCTCGAACGCGCGCTTGGCCGCTGCGCGATCGGGGTCGGCAATGGCGTCCATGAGCACGCGTGGCGTGATCTGCCACGACAGACCCCATTTGTCCTTGCACCAGCCGCAGGCGCTTGCTTGGCCGCCGTTGTCGATGATGGCGTGCCACAACCGGTCGGTTTCGGCCTGGTCGTCGGTCATGACCTGAAAAGAAAACGCCTCGGTGTGCGTGAACGCCGGGCCACCGTTCAGCCCCAGGCAGGGGATGCCCATCACAGTGAACTCAACCGTCAGCACATCACCCTGCTTGCCTGAGGGGTAGTCACCGGGTGCACGGTGAATCGCCTCGACGGTGCTGTTGGGAAAGGTCTGGGCGTAGAACTGCGCGGCGTCCACCGCAGTGCCGTCAAACCAAAGACAAATCGTGTTTTTGCTGCGCATGGGTGGTCTCCTGGGTGGCGGCGGGTGCGGTGGCATTCAGGCGATGGCGGTCACCCCATTTTCAGTGAAGTTGGCGAAGAACGGCATGGTCAGGCCATGGGCCTTGGCGCGGACATGAGGCAAGCGACACCAAGCCATGCCCCACACCAGGCTCACAACCGCGAAGCCAACTCCGACGCCAAGGCCGCATTGACCAGTTCAGCCATCCCAGCGGCATCTGTGCCCGCTTGGGGCCGCAGCCCGGCAACGGTGCCCACGCGGTCCTGCTCGTCCTCGTCCTGGCTGGCTTTGAGCTTGCCCTCCAAACGGTCAATCGGGATCTCGATGCCCACGATGGCACGCAGCATCTTGTCGATGTAATCGGCAGGGGCATCGGCCACGCGCCACGGCAAAGGTTGGCTGGCTTCCTGGGCCTGTGTGAGCCGGTCGAGCATGTCGAGTTTCCAGCGCCTGTCTTCGATCACGCGGGCAACGCCGTGCACATGAGCCACCACATAGTTCCAAGTGGGCACCACCTTGCCATGCAGGGCCTTGCCGGGGTACCACCCGGGCGTGATGTAGGCCTGATGCCCTTGAAACATCACAATCGTCGGCGTGTTGGATGTCAAAACCTGCCATACCCCGTTGGCCCGCGCAACGTGTCCCATCAAGGTACCGTGCGGCCCTTTGTCGCGGTCCAGAAAAAAAGGCACGTGGTTGGCCACCAGGCCTTGCTCACCGTGGCACACCCAGGCACCCAGGGCATGGGTTTCGATCAGGCACCACAGGGCATCCGTGTCTGTGAGCTGATGCTGCTTTCTGATGTACATGTTCACCCCTCAAAAACCCACCAGTGCATGACGCACCAGCAGCACAGCCATCACGCCCATGGTGAGGCCAATCAGGCCATCGAGCACCTGCCACGCCCTGGGCCGTGCAAACAACGGGGCCAACCAACGCGCGCCAAACCCCAACGATGCGAACCAGCACAAGCTGGCCATGCTGGCCCCGACCACAAACCAGCCGCGCAAATCAGCCGGTTGCTGCGCACCGATGCTGCCCACCAGCAACACCGTGTCCAGGTACACGTGGGGGTTGAGCAGCGTGAACGCCGCCGCCTGCGCCATGGCCGCACCCCGGCTGAGGCCCGCGCCGCCACCCGCCGCTTGCAGCTGGTGGGTTTGCCGCGCACGTTGCAAGGCCTGCCAGCCGTAGGTCGCCAAAAAGGCCGCGCCTGCCAGGGCCAGTGCGCGAGCCAGGCCAGGGCGCTCGCCCAGCGCCTGGGCCATGCCCAGCACACCTGCGGACATCAGCACAGCATCGGCCACGGCACAGAACAGCACCACGCTGACCACGTGCTCGCGGCGCAAGCCCTGGCGCAGCACGAACGCGTTCTGCGCCCCAATGGCCACGATCAGCCCCAAGCTCAGGACCAAGCCCTGCACAAACACAGGGGCAACGAGGGAAACGGTGTCAGCTGAATAAGTCATGCGCCAAGCTTGCCCCCACTCATGAATGAAGACAAACTATGGTTTCTTTATCAACTTAAGTATTTCTAATTTCATGCTGGACTATGCATCGCTGTTTGCGCTGGCCGCTGTGGTGCGCGAAGGCAGTTTCGAGCGTGCGGCCCGTGCCCTGCACGTGACACCGTCGGCCGTGTCGCAACGCATCCGTCTGCTGGAAGAGCGCGTGGGCTGTGCCTTGGTGGTGCGCGGCCAGCCTTGCATGGCCACCGAAACAGGTCGCCGCCTGTGCCAGCACGTGGACCGTGTGCACTTGCTTGAGCAGGATTTGCAAGACACCCTGCCCGCGCTCGCACCAGAAGGCATCACCCGCGTGCCCCTGCCGGTTGCGGTGAACGCCGACAGCCTGGCCACTTGGTTTGCCCCCGCCGTGGCGGCCTTCGCGGCCGATGCGCCGGTGCTGATGAACGTGGCCGTGGACGACCAGGAGCACACCGCCGAATGGTTGCGCAGCGGCGCGGTGCTGGCTGCCGTGACGGCCAACGCGCAGCCCGCCACAGGCTGCAACAGCCGCCCGCTGGGAGCGATGCGTTACGTGGCAGCGGCCAGCCCGGCCTTCGTGGCGCGCCATTTCCCCAATGGGGTGGACGCAGCAGCCCTGGCACAGGCCCCCAGCCTGGTGTTCAACACCAAAGACGGGCTGCAGACCCGCTGGGCGCACCGCCAATGCGACCGCCATGTGGAGCTGCCCCGCCACACGCTGCCCTCGCCCCAGGCCTTCGTGACCGCCGCATTGGCTGGCATGGGCTGGGGCATGCAGTTGCAAGCGATGGTGGTGCCACACCTGGCTGCGGGTTCGCTGGTGGAACTGGTGCCCGGCACCCCGCTGGATGTGCCGCTGCACTGGCAGCAGGCGCGCGCAGCGTCGGCGTTGCTTGATGGCCTCACCCGGGAAGTGGTGGCCGCTGCCAGGGTTGCACTGATACAGCACTGAGCGCACCCTGCGCCACAGTGAAGCCACTCAACTCAAATTTTGGCTGCGCCGATGTAGCTGTCGTAGCGCCATTCCGAGAAACGGCTCCACAGAACTTGCTCGCGCTGGAAGGCGCGCATGTCCTGGTGGATTTTCTTGAACTCGGGCGACTTGGCTTCGTGGGCGGCAAACACCTCCATCGACGCATTGAACCCCGCATCCAGCACGTCCTTCGAAAACGGCGTGAGTTTGGTGCCTGCAGCCACCAGGCGTTTGAGGGCGGCGGGGTTCTGTGCGTCGTATTTGGCGGTCATGTCACGTGCAGCCACTGCACCGGCAGCCCGCACGATGGCTTTGTTTTCTGGCGACAGCGCCTCAAACGCCTTTTTGTTGATGAAGAACTCCAGCTCGGCGCCGCCTTCCCACCAACCGGGGTAGTGGTAGAACGGGGCCACTTTGTTGAAGCCCAGTTTCTCGTCGTCAAACGGGCCGACGAATTCGGTCGCGTCCAGGGTGCCTTTCTCAAGCGCCTGGTACACCTCGCCAGCCGGGATGTTCTGTGCCACCACACCCAGCTTGCCCATGGCCTCGCCCAGCAGGCCACCGCCCATGCGCATCTTCAAGCCTTTGAGGTCGGCAACGCTCTTGATGGGCTTGCGGTACCAGCCGCCCATCTGCGTGCCGGTGTTGCCACAGCTCATCGACAGGATGTTGTACTTGGCATAGAACTCGTCCAGCAACTTGCGGCCGTTGCCGTGCTCCATCCAGGCGTCCATGTGCCGGGCCGTCAGGCCAAAGGGCACGGCACAGCCGAACGCAAAAATGGGGTCTTTGCCGGTGAAATAGTACGAAGCGGTTTGCGCCATTTCGACCGAATCGCTCTGGAGAGCATCGACCACACCGAAGGCGGGCATCAGTTCGCCACCGGCGTGCACCGACACTTCAAATTTGCCGCCAGACAAGGCCTTGACGGTCTCAGAAAACTTCTCGGCTGCGCCAAAAATGGTGGGCAGCGATTTCGGAAAGCTGGATGCCAGGCGCCACCGCACGGCGGCTTGTGCGTGCACGGCGGGTGCCATGCCTGCGGCCAGTACACCGGCAATACCTGCGTTTTTGATCAGCGAACGACGATCCATGGAACATGACTCCTTGTGTGGGTTGAAGCTGAATGCTACCCGCACACTCAGGGTTTTCCCTTGATCCAGGCCAACTGAGCGTCGCAAAGGCAGCAGATCGGCTGCGCCACGTCAAGGCACCACAACAATGGTTGTACCGCGTGATGCCAGCCCTGCCCGCTTACGGGTTGAACGCCAACCGCTGCGCCACGAACCCGTCAAACGCCTGCAGCAACGGCAAACAGGCATCGCCGCCACGGCCTTCCAGTTGAGCCAGTGCGGCGCAAGTGGCCTCCAGTGTGGACAGCTGGCCCGGTTTGTGGGCCTTGCGGATCAGGTAGCGCGAGGCGTGCGCACCGTCCAGCGACAGCCGGGGCAGGCTTTGCAACAACGGGTTCAGGTGCAGCATCTTGCGGCTTTTGCGCCAGGTGCCGTCCAGCACCACCAGCCGCAACGGTGCCTCGGGTGCATGCCGCCCGGAGGGCCACGCAGGCACCTTAGCGGTGGGTTGTTCTCCAGCGGGGTACAGCAGCACGTTGGTGGCGGGGCCTTGCAGCGCGGTTTGCAAGCTAGGCACATCGAACACCTCGCCCACCAGCAACTGGCTGCCAGTCAAGCTGAGGTGCAACAGGCGTGCGGTGTTTTTGGCGTGGTGCACTTCCAGCGGGTGCTGCAGGATCAGCACGCGTGTGGTGTGCGCCACGGGCGTGACCCAGCGGCACAGGCATGCCCTGACCGCCCGCTGGCAAACACCGCACACGGCGCGGCGCGGGGGTTGCCCGGGCGCTTCGCCTGCCCCAGGGTCAATGCTCACGCGCCAGGGCCATCACAGTGGCAAACCCCACAAACACCCCACCGGTGAGCCGGTTGAACGCCCGCATGACGTGTGCCCGTTGCAGGTAGGCCGACAGGCGCTGGCCACTGGCGGCATAGACCAGGTACCAACCCACCTCGATCACAGAAAACGTGGCCAGCAAGATGCCAAACTGCGCAAACTGCGGTGCATCAGGCTGTATGAACTGCGGAAAAAACGCCGCCGCAAACAAAATGGCCTTGGGGTTGCTGGCCGCCACCAAAAAGCCCTGCCGCGCCACTGACATGCTGTGACCGTGCCGCACTTGCCCGCCGGACAACGTCTTGGCCTCTGGCACGTCTGCTGCAGACGGCAGCGCCACGGCCTGGTCACTGGCTGAATCGCTTTGCACAGGTGCCCGCCAGCATTTCACGCCCAGGTAAGCCAGGTAAGCCGCCCCGGCCAGCCGCAGCGCGTCGAACACAGCCGGGAAGCTCTGCAACAGCGCCCCCAGCCCGGCGGCCGACAGGCTCATCATCAGCAGCAGCGCCACCATGCAGCCCAACATGGCTTGCAATGCCGCCTGAAAACCCTGGCGTGCACTCACGCTCATCACCAGCAACATGTTGGGGCCAGGCGTGGCCGACACCACAAACGTCATGCCCACAAACAACCACCACGTACTCAATGCCATGTGCCTTGCCCTCAAGCTGTCAAAGGGCGTGAGGCTATCAGGTCTGGTGGCCGGCCTGTATCGCACATGGCGCACCCCTGGCCGTGCAGCCCGATAGACTGTGCCCCCACATGAGCACCCCCCACACATCCGGCAAACCTGCGGCACCCACACCCCGCTTCGTCACGGGCTCGCTGTTGCGGCACATCGTGGTCATGGCGGGCACGGGGGCGATCGGGCTGGTGGCCATTTTTGCGGTGGACCTGATCAACCTGCTGTACATCTCCATGCTGGGCGAGCAGGCCATTGCGGCGGCGGTGGGCTTTGCCGGGGTGGTGGGGTTCTTTCACCTGTCGGTGTTCATCGGCATGCTGATCGGCATTGCCGCTGTGGTGTCGCGGCACATCGGGGCGCAACGCATGGCCGAGGCCCGTGGGCTGGCCACGTCCAGCCTGGTCGTTTGCGTGGCGCTGGCGGTGGCCATGACGGCGGCCACGCTGTTCTGGCTGACACCCCTGCTGCACCTATTGGGGGCCGAAGGCCGGGTGCTTGAACTGGCGCACCGTTTTTTGTGCATCACGCTGCCCAGCACCGTGCTGCTGGGCGTGGGCATGGCCTGCAGTGCGTTGCTGCGTTCGGTGGGCGATGCCAGACGGGCCATGCTGGTCACGCTGGTGCCCGCCCTGGTGACCGCCGTGCTCGACCCGCTGTTCATTTTCGGGTTCGGCATGGGTCTGGACGGCGCGGCCACCGTGCTGGTCATCGCACGCGTGGTACTGGCGGGTGTAGGGGTGTACGGTGCGTGGCACGTGCAAAAGCTGCTGGCTCCGCTGAACCTGAAGCGGCTTCGCGCCGATGCCAAAGCCCTGTTTGCCGTGGCCGGCCCTGCCGTGCTGACCAACGTGGCCACGCCTGTGAGTGCGGCGTTTGTCACGCACAGCGTGGCGCAGTTTGGCCCGTCCGCCGTGGCGGGCCAGGCCACCATCGACAGGCTGGTGCCGGTGGCGTTCGGGCTCATTTATTCGCTCAGCGGTGCGGTCGGTCCGGTGCTGGCGCAAAACCTGGGGGCCAACCGGTTTGACCGGGTGCAGGCGGGCTTGCGGGCCAGTGTGGGTTTCATGGTGGCCGCCGTGGCTGCGGCCTGGCTGTTGTTAGCCCTGTTGCAAGGGCCTTTGATCAGCCTGTTTTCGCTGCAAGGCGTGGCGGCCGACATGGTGCATGCCTTTTGCTCGTGGATAGCGGCCAGCTTTTTCTTCATGGGTGCGCTGTTCGTGGCCAATGCGGCCTTCAACAACCTGGGGCACCCGCTGTGGTCCACCGGGTTCAACTGGGCACGCGCCACCTTGGGCACCCTGCCGTTTGCCTGGTGGGGGGCTCAGTACGGGCCGGTCGAGGTGCTGGCAGGCCAGGCTGCGGGGGCGGCCTTGTTCGGCAGCCTGGCGCTGTGGGTGGCCTTCAGGCTGACCCACGCACTCCCCCATCGGCCAAACCAAACGGGTGCGTCGGCCCGATAGAATTTCTGGCGCACGGCGGCAACCCTGCGTCCGGCTTTATCCCCACCGCCCTCTACCCGCGCTGAGGTGTTTTTCACCCCAAACCAGCGCCGGGTTGAAGGCTCAGCACTTATTTTTCGCCCCGCAAGGGCGTGGATTCAAACATGACCACACTTGGCACACCCCTGTCCCCCCACGCAACCAAAGTCATGCTGCTGGGGTCTGGCGAACTTGGCAAAGAGGTGCTGATTGCGCTGCAACGGCTGGGCGTCGAAACCATTGCCGTGGACCGCTACGACAACGCCCCTGGTCAGCAGGTGGCGCACCATGCGCGCACCATCACCATGAGCGACCCGGCACAGCTGAAAAGCCTGATCGAAGCCGAGCGCCCTGCCCTGGTGGTGCCCGAAATCGAGGCCATTGCCACCCCCATGCTCGAAGAGCTGGAGGCCGCAGGCACCGTGCGTGTGGTGCCCACGGCCCGGGCCGCGCGCCTGACCATGGACCGTGAAGGTATTCGCCGCCTGGCCGCTGAAACGCTGGGCCTGCCCACCAGCCCGTACAAGTTTTGCGACTCGCTGACCGAGCTGCAAGCCGCCATCGACGGCGTGGGTGGCCCCGCCATTGGCTACCCCTGCGTGGTCAAACCGGTGATGAGCTCATCTGGCAAAGGGCAAAGCAAGATTGACGGCCCGGCCGACGTGCAAAAAGCCTGGGACTACGCCATGGCCGGTGGCCGCGTGAGCCACGGCCGCGTGATCGTGGAAGGCTTCATTGACTTCGACTACGAAATCACCCAGCTGACCGTGCGCGCACGCGGTGCAGATGGCCGCATCGAAACCCATTTCTGCGACCCCATTGGCCACGTACAGGTCAGCGGCGACTACGTGGAAAGCTGGCAACCCCACCCCATGGACCCCAAGGCGCTGGCCGCGTCGCGCCACATTGCCAAAACCGTGACCGACAACCTGGGGCTGGGGCACGACGGCCAACCCGGCGGCCTGGGCCTGTTCGGCGTGGAACTGTTTGTGAAGGGCGAGCAGGTGTGGTTCAGCGAAGTGAGCCCCCGCCCGCACGACACGGGCCTGGTCACGCTGACCACACAGGTGCAAAGCGAATTCGAACTGCATGCCCGCGCCATTTTGGGTTTGCCGGTGAACACCAAGCTGAAAAACCCCGGTGCCAGCGCCGTGATTTACGGCGGCGTGGACGCCACCGGCGTGGTGTTTGACGGCGTGGCCGATGCCCTGCGCGTGCCCAACACTGACCTGCGCTTGTTTGGCAAGCCCGAAAGCTTCGTCAAGCGCCGCATGGGCGTGGCCCTGGCGTTCGATGCCGACGTGCAAGTGGCCCGCAGCCGTGCCAAAGAGGCGGCCGCTCTGGTCAAGCCACGCGTGGCGTGAACGCGGGCGACGTGGAGGCCCCGGGTCCTCACCCTGCATCAGGCTGAAAGCTGCATGTGTGCCCGCCATGCACAGGGCCCAGGACCGTCTTGCCCACCGTCACGGCTGCGCATCCCCTGGGTGGCAGGCGCACGCCTCGCCGTGTGCGGCTGACACCAGCTCGGCCAGGATGCCGCAGGCCGCACTGTCGGCTCGGTCTGCACGTCCCGCCCCGCCAGCATCGTCAGTGGTCTCGGCACCGTCAGCACTGCCAGCATTTGGCACGGTGCACCGGGCACGCAACTGCACCAGCTGCTTTTCCAGTGCCAGCATGCTGGCCAGCCGGGCACGCACGCGACTGAGCTGCGCGTCCACCAGCTCGTTCACGTCGGCGCAGTGGCGGGCGGGGTCGTCCACGAAACTCAACAGGCGCTGCACCTCGGCCAGCGGCATGTCCAGCGCGCGGCAGTGCCTGATGAACGACAGGCGCTCCAGGTGCGCCGCTTCGTAGTTGCGGTAGCCGTTGTCCAGCCGGGCCGGGGCGGGCAGCAGGCCTTGTTTTTCGTAGTAGCGGACGGTTTCAACGTCCACACCCGTGGCGGCGGCAAGTTGTTTGATTTGCATGCTTGACACTGTAGCGGCTACAGGGTTTCAAATACAGGCAGTTTTTCCCCAGGAGCCCACCATGTCTGCCCACTGCTGCCACCACGAAACCCCCGCTGCCGAGAAACTGGTGGATCTGCCCCGCTACCGCCGTGTGCTGTGGGTGGCCTTGGCCCTGAATGCCGCCATGTTTGTGGTGGAAATCGTGGGCGGTGTCAGCGCGGGCTCGCTGTCGTTGCTCGCCGACGCGGTGGACTTTGCAGGCGACGCGCTCAACTACGGCGTGTCGCTGGCGGTGCTGGCCGCCGCCGTGGCCTGGCGTGCCCGCGCAGCCATGCTGAAAGCCGCCAGCATGATCGGCTTTGGCCTGTATGTGCTGGGCAGCGCGCTGTGGAGCGTGTGGCACGGCCAGGTGCCCAACGCCGCCACCATGGGTGTGGTGGCCGTGCTGGCACTGGCGGTCAACCTGAGCGTGGCATGGATGCTGTACGCCTTTCGCGAAGGCGACGCCAACATGCGCAGCGTGTGGCTGTGCACCCGCAACGACGCCATCAGCAACCTGGCCGTGATGGCCGCAGCGCTGGGCGTGTTCGGCACCGGCACCGCCTGGCCCGACCTGGGCGTGGCAGGCCTCATGGCAGCGCTGGCCTTGCACGGCGGGTGGCAGGTGCTGCGGCAGGCACGGCGGGAGTTGGCGCAGGGTGTGGAGCAGGCACCTGAACAACAGGGTTGCTGTGGGCATGGGCATTGAACCTGATTTGATAGCTGCCAGCCGATGCACATGAAGCGCTGGAAGCAAATCTTGCTCAAATATTTATTTTGATAGCAAACAATCCAATACAGAAAATTGCCTAGGCCATTTCTGTTTCGATTTTTTAGCCAGTGGCGGCTCGCTGCCTTGCTTGCTGGGTTTGCGCCCTGTGACGGATGGGCATGGCATTCGTGAACCAGTTGAGCTGCACATGCGCCCTCCATCCGGGTAATTATGTATACAAACAACCTTATATTTTGTATACAGTTTTACAAACCTGATTGAAGGAGTTGTGCATGACCGTTTCCACCCATCCCGTTGACGAACGCCTGCCCACGGGCAAACTGGCCGCACTGGGCTTGCAGCATGTGTTGGTGATGTACGCCGGGGCCGTGGCGGTGCCGCTGATCGTGGGGCGGGCGCTCAAGCTCAGCCCCGAGCAGGTGGCCATGCTCATTTCGGCCGACCTGTTTTGCTGCGGGCTGGTCACGCTCATTCAATCGCTGGGGGCCACGCAATGGTTCGGCATCAAGCTGCCGGTGATGATGGGCGTGACGTTTGCATCGGTGGCGCCCATGGTGGCCATGGCCAACGCCAACCCTGGCACGGCGGGTGCGGGGCTGATATTTGGCTCCATCATCGGCGCGGGGGTGGTGTCCATATTGATTGCGCCGGTGGTCAGCCGCATGCTGCGGTTCTTCCCGCCGGTGGTCACGGGCACGATCATTGCCGTCATTGGCATCAGCCTGATGCGCGTGGGCATCAACTGGATTTTTGGCAACCCGTTTGGCCCCACGGCCCCCAAGGTGGTCAACCCCGAGCACGCCAAGTGGCTGGCCGATGTGGCCGCATTGGCCAGCAACGGCACCGCACCGGCAGTACCCAAAGGCCTGTCGCTGGTGGGCACGGTGGACAACCCGCTGTATGCGCAGACCACGCACATCGCCATAGCCACGCTGGTGCTGGTGTCGATTTTGTTGATTGCCAAATATGCCAAGGGCTTTGTGGCCAACATTTCGGTGCTGCTGGGCATCGTCATCGGCGGCATCTTCGCCACCGCCATGGGGCTGATGAACTTCGACAAAGTGGCCAAAGCCGGTTGGTTCGACCTGGTGTTGCCGTTCGAAATTGCCATGCCGGTGTTCGACCCCGTGCTGATCGTCACCATGAGCCTGGTGATGGTGGTGGTGATGATCGAATCCACCGGCATGTTCCTGGCCCTGGGCGACATGACCGACCGCAAGATTGACCAGAAAGCACTGACCGCAGGCCTGCGCACCGACGGCCTGGGCACGCTGATTGGCGGCATTTTCAACACCTTCCCGTACACCAGCTTCTCGCAAAACGTGGGGCTGGTGGGTGTGACCGGCGTGAAAAGCCGTTTCGTGTGCGTGGCCGGTGGCGTGATTTTGATGGTGCTGGGCTTGCTGCCCAAAATGGCGGCGCTGGTCGAGTCGCTGCCCACCTTCGTGCTGGGTGGCGCCGGGCTGGTGATGTTCGGCATGGTGGCGGCCACGGGCATCCGCATCCTGGCCGGGGTGGACTACAAGGGCAACCGCCACAACCTGTTCATCGTGGCGGTGTCCATTGGCATCGGCATGATCCCGCTGATTGCACCCAATTTCAAACAGTGGATGCCACACGCCATCCACCCGCTGATCGAGTCGGGCATTCTGCTGGCGTCCATCGTGTCGGTGGCGTTGAACCTGTACTTCAACGGCAGCTCGGCCGATTCAAGCGATGCCATTCAAGCTGCCAAGCAGGCCGATGCCCATTGACCCGGCATCAAGTTCCCAATCCGGCATGAACCTCCACACCAAAACCCCTGTAGCCCAGAAAGTTGCACTGGCCATCCAGCAGCGGCGTGCCACTCACCCGGTATTGCTGGGTCAAACCGTTGGGCAAGGTACGGGTCAACAGCACATCGAGAAACGGGTTGCGTGATGCAATCCGGGCCTGCAGGTCGGCCCGCTCTGCCGTGTTCCAGCCATGCTCGTCTGTGGGCCCGGCCTCGCCGTCAGGGTGGGTCAACACCGCTTCCAGCGCGTTTGCATTGGCCGTCAGGCCCAGAATTTCCAGCACCGGCCCCGACACGCGGGTGAACTCACCCGCTTGGTTCTGTTCCCAGTGCCAATCGGTGGACAGCTCGGTGAGTGCCTTGTAGCGCGCCTCGCTGTCGCGCAGCTCGGCCGTGCGTGCCAGCACCTGTTGCTCAAGCTTCTGATTGAGGCTGTCGAGCTGCCGGTACAGCAGGCGCACCTGCAGCAGGTTGTGGATGCGGGTTTTCACCTCCAGCAGGTCAAACGGTTTGCTGACGAAGTCCTTGGCCCCAGCCTGCAGGGCACGCACCTTGTGACCGGGCTGTGCGGTGATGGCCAGCACGGGCATGTAGCCGTCGGCATGGGTGGCCTTGAGTTTTTCCATCACCTCAAAGCCGTCCATCACCGGCATTTGCAGGTCCAGCAGGATCAGGTCGAACGGCGTTTGTTGGTCGAGCGCACACACCTGGGTGGGGTCTGTGGTGCTGCTCACCTGTGTGTAGCCTGTCGTTTCAAGCATGTCTTCCAGCAGGCTCACGTTGGCTGGCTGGTCGTCCACGATGAGGATGCGGGCATCCAGAATGTGCTGGGGGGTGAGGGTCATGGGGCTGTCTCGTTGTTGTGCGTGGTGAGGGTCCGGGCACTGGAGAACACCAGTGCCGCGTCCAATGCAGCCAGCAACTGCTGCACTTTGAAGGGTTTGGTCACATAGTCAAAAAAGCCGGCGTCCATGCCTTTTTGGATGTCGCGCGGCACGGCGTTGGCGCTCAGCGCAATGATGGGAATGTGGGCCGTGCTCGGGTCGGCCCGCAGGATGCGCATGGCATCCGTGCCATTCAGGCCCGGCAGGTTGAGGTCCATCAGCACCACAGCGGGCTGGTACAGGCGGGCAAATTCAATGCCCAGGCTGGCGTCGGCCGCGCTGAGCAGGCGCAGGTCGGCGCGGCGGGCAATCACCTGCTCGACCAGCTCCAGGTTGGCCGGGTTGTCTTCCACGTACAGCAAGGTGCGCAGCGAATCCAGAGCGATGGGGGTTTGCGCCGCAGGGGCCAGCACCGGGTCGCCAGGCGGCGTGTCGAGCTGCGGTGCCGTGGTGAGGGGCAAGCTGACCCAGAATTCACTGCCCACGCCCAGCGTGCTGTCAGCACCGATGTCGCCGCCCATCAGCTGCACCAGCCGCTGCGTCACCACCAGGCCAATGCCCGTGCCTTCTTCAGCGCCCTGCTCTTGCCCCAGCCGGTTGAATGGCTGAAACAACTGGGCCAGCTTGTCGGGGGCCAGCCCCCGTCCGGTGTCGCGCACGCTGATGCGCACGGCGTTATCAGGTGTGAGCGTGCACTTGACGGTGACATGCCCACCCACCTGGTTGTATTTGATGGCGTTGAACAGCACATTGATCATCACCTGCTTGAGCCGCGTGCGGTCGGCCATGACGTAGAAGGGCGCATCCAGCGGCAAAAACACCATGCCGATGCGACGCTGCTGTGCCTGCGGCTCCATCATCGAGCGGCACTCGGCCAGCACCTCAGACAACAAAACCGGCTCGTGCGACAGGCTCACGGTGCCCGATTCGATCAGCGCCAGGTCCAGGATTTCATTGATCAGCTCCAGCAGGTACCAGCCTGCTTTGAGGATCTGGTCGACGCTGCGTTTTTGCAGTGGCGTGGGCGGCGGGGTGCCCGAATCGACCAGCTGTGCAAAACCCAGGATGGCGTTGAGCGGCGTTCGCAGCTCGTGGCTCATGCTGGAGATGAAATCGGTCTTCGCACGGTTGGCCTTTTCTGCGGCCAACAGCGCCTCGCCCAGTTGCTGCTGCACGCGGTGGCGCACCGAGTTGTCGGTGCCGATCAGCAAGTAGCCAATGATGCCGCCCGCATCGTTGCGCAACGCAGTGATGGACACGATAGCCGGGAACGCGCTGCCGTCTTTGCGGATGTAGGTCAGCTCGTAAATGTCTTCAATGCCCCTGGAGGCCTTGAACGCCAGCGCCTCGAAGCCGGGGGCAATTTGGGTGTCCAGCTCAGCGCTCAGGGCCAGGGCCCGGGCGCGCACTTCGGCAGGGTCGTGCATGTCGCTGGGGCGGGTGCGGTCAATCACCTCGACAGCACGGTAGCCCAGCATCTGCTCGGCCCCCACGTTGAACAGCTGGATGATGCCTTTTTCGTCCGTGGCAATGATGGAAAAATTGGCGCTGGTCAGGATGGCGTTTTGCAGCGCTTCTGCCTTCAGCACGCCGCTGCTGTAGCCCCTGTCCGGGCCATCATCACCCCGACCAAAGCGGCTCAAAATGGCCGCCGTCCGCTGATGACGCGCAGCAACACCACCACCAAGGCAATCACCAGCAGCACGTGGATGAACCCACCCAGGGTGGTAGAGGTCACCAAACCCAGCAACCAAAGAACAATCAGGACAACGGCCAGGGTGTAAAGCATGTGAGTTCCAGTCAGACAAAACGGCCTTGGGGTGCGGGCAGTTTGTCCACAGGCCCTGTGCGCCAGGCCATACATTGCCCCATGGAACGACCAAAGACTGTGCGGCAGCGCACACAGCGCACACAGCGCACACAGCGCACACAGCGCACACAGCGCCGAAAATATCAAATATATAGCTGACTATCTATATATATAAAGCGGCGAAGCACTTTTTTATTCAATATTTTTTTGCAAGCCGATGCCCATGGGCCTTTTCAAACCGGGGGCATGCTGCCGCGCCCAGCGTCACGCGTAACTGGTGAACACCTGGCTGCTGCCGTTTTTCTGCACCAGCAGCACTTTGTAGGGGTCGCGTTTGCCACCGTAGACCGGGCCATCCATGCCCGGTGAGCCCACGGGCATGCCGGGCACCGCCAGGCCCAGCGCCTGCGGTTTGTCGGCCAGCAGGCGCTTGACGTCGGCTGCGGGCACGTGGCCTTCAATCACATAGCCCTGCACCACAGCGGTGTGGCACGAGGCAAACTGCTGCGGCATGCCCAGTGCCGCCCGCGCGGCGTTGTTGCCTTTGTCGTGCACCGTGACCTGAAAGCCCGCGCCTTCCATGTGGGTGATCCAGTCTTTGCAACAGCCGCAGTTGGGGTCTTTCCAGACCTCGACCAAGGGTTTGGGCGCGGCAGCGCGCGCTTGCAGCGCCCAGCCCAACCCCATGGCCAGCCCGCCCGCGCCCATGAACAAGGCGTGGCGGCGGCTGAGCGTGGTCAATTCAGTGTGTGGTTTCGTTGTCATGGTGGTGCCCGTTGCAGGTTACTGGGATGCGGGGGTGTGCAGGTGGTCCATCATCATTTGCATCATGGCCTGCATCATCTCCATGCGCTTTTCCATCAGAGCGTGTCGCTGCATCGTGTGCGGCCCCATGCCCCCAACCTGTGCGGGGTGGCCACCCGCGTGTGTGGCGGGTGCGGCGGATGTACTGCCATACACGCTCACGCCGCCCATCATTCTCATGCCGTCGTGCATCGCCTTTTTGTGCTCGGCCATCAGGGCCTGACGCTCCTGCGGGGTCTTGGCTTCGGCCATTTTGTTGCTCATGTCTCGCATGTGCTGCATGTGTTTGTCCATGGCCGACACCTGCTGCGCGGTGGCAGCGGCTGCTGACGGATGCGCCGCCAGTGCCGCCGGTGTGGCTGCACCCGCAGCGTGCTGCGAGTGGTCGGCCGTGGTTTGCGACATGGCAGCAAAGCTCGCCAGTCCGATGGACAGCGCAACGGCCAGTGCTTTGGATGTGTTCATGGTGTAGCCCTTTCTTTGGTCATGGACTGCACTGTGAGGCTCTGCGGGCAACCGGAACATGACGCCTGCATTACAAAAATGACATCCATGCCCTCTGCGTCCATCTCCACGGGTCGGGGCAGCGTGGGCAGCAGGGGCCGTTTGCAACCTGCGGTTGGAACCCAAAATGACCAGGCGGTCCATTTCATGCAAAACCGATTGACCCACCTCAAGCTGCGATTGAATCAGATTCGCGGATGAGGACATCGGCAGGAATGTGAAGCCCCTCACTCAACCGGCGGATCATATTCAGAGACAACGACCGCTTGCCGGCCAACACCTCGTACACGCGGTTGCGCGGGCCAATATAGGGCACCAAGTCTTTCACGGTCAGACCAGCCTGATCCATGCGAAACCTGATGGCCTCAATGGGGTCGGGTGGTGTGATCGGAAAGTGCTTGGCCTCGTATGCGTCAATCAGCGTGATGAGCGCCTCAAAGAACACACCGTCTTCGCTTTCCGGGTCAGGTTCAGTGGGGGCATCGAAAAATACTTCGGCCTGTTTGAGTGCGGCCCGGTAATCGGCTTCGGTATGCACGGGGTGCAAGGTATAGCGGCTGTTCATGGCTTCAACTCCACGGTAAGGGCCTGGACGGCATCGTATTGCGCGTGCATGGCGCGGATGCCAATATCAAAACAGTAGCAAAAAACAGGAGCATTCAGCGCATTATTTGTATGCATTAATGCTCAATTTTGTACTGAAAACGACGCGATTTTTCTTCAAAAATACCCTGAACGTCTCGCCAAGCTTGCTTCGAGGGCATGGGTTAGGTATTTTTCAGAAAATTGTGGTTATTTTTGATATAGAAAGACCATTTACCGCTCGCATTCAATGCGTCAGTAGCTATGTTTTTATACTCTGTTTTTGAGAGTATCTACAGCAACTGAATCCAACAACTGGGTACGGCGGCTGACCTGACCTATCCAGCCAAGTACCGCCGTGTTGCTCACGGGCTCGGCTGAATGTCGGTGACCACGTATTTGCCGGCTTCGTGCACCGCCTTGAAGCGCACCTTGTCGCCCACCTTCAGGGGGGCGAGCAGGGTTTTGTCGGCAGCGGTGAACACCATGGTCATGGGTGGCATGTCGAGGCTTTTGATTTCGCCGTGCTTCAGGGTGACTTTGCCTGCGTCCAGATCGAGCTTGCGCACCTCGCCTTCTGCCTGGTCGGCGGCCAGGGCAGCCGACTTGGCGGGGGCTGCGGCGTGGTGGCTGTGGTCGGTGCCCGTTTGCGCCCAGGCGGCAAGGGGTGCGGCGGTGCCCAGCAATAGGGCCGTGGCAGTGGCAACGGCGGTCAGGGCGTGGCGGAAGGTGGGTGTCATGGTGTGCAAGGAACAGTTGTTGAACACTTGGGTGCTGCCGTTTTTCTGTACCGGCAGCACGGGGCAGGGGTCGCGATGGTTCGATGGTGCGTGGCTTACTTCGCCACCACTTTGACCAGCCCCTTCATGCCGCCTTCGTAATGCCCAGGCATCAGGCACCCGAAGTGCACGGGCCCGGCTTTGGTGAAATGCCAGATGATGTCGCCCTGCCCGCCTGGGGCCAGGGTGAGCTTGTTGGGTTCGTCGTGCTCCATGTCGGGGAATTTTTTCATCTCCTCCAAGTGGGCCAGCAGTTCTCTTTCGGTGCCCAGGCTCAGCTCGTGCTTGATCTGGCCGCTGTTTTTGACGACGAAGCGGATGGTTTCACCGCGTTTGACCTGGATGTGGGCGGGTGTGTAACGCATGGTGTCGGCCATGTCCACCGCAATGGTGCGGTTAACCTTGGCTGCCACGCCGGGTTTGCCGATGGCGGTTTCATCGGTCGCAGGGGCGTGGTCATGGTGGTGGCCACCGGCATGGTTGCCAGCGGCGAATGCCGCGCCTGACAAGGCCATGGCCGCCAGTGCCAGGCTGAAACGGGGAAGAAAGGTGGTGTGTGTCATGGGTATAGCCTGTCAATGGTGTGCGCCGTGACCACCTGGTTTCACCACGGTGGCCTTGGGCGGGCTGGCATCGGTGCCGGGTTGGGGCCTGGCAGTGGGCAAGGCCGCGCCCGTCCACTCTTGGGCCACCGTGCCTGCTGGGAACTTGTAGGGGCCAGGGTCTGAATAGTCGCCCGGTTTCTGGTCTTTGCGCACCTTGAACACGTTGAACATGCCGCCCATTTCCAGCGGGCCGAACTGGCCGGTGCCGGTCATCATGGGGGCGGTGTTGTCGGGAATTTGCATTTCCATTTCGCCCATGTCGGCCATGCCGCGCTCGCCCATCAACATGTAGTCAGGGGCCACTTTCTGGATTTTGCTGACCAAACCACGGTGGTCCACTCCGATCATGGTGGGCACGCCGTGGCCCATGGCGTTCATGGTGTGGTGGCTTTTGTGGCAGTGCATGGCCCAGTCGCCCTCCTCGTCGGCCAGCAGCTCGATCTGGCGCACCTGGCCCACGGCCACGTCGGTGGTCACCTCGGGCCAGCGGGCCGAGTGGGGCACGGGGCCGCCGTCGGTGCCCGTCACCACAAACTCGTGTCCGTGCAGGTGAATGGGGTGATTGGTCATGGTGAGGTTGCCCACGCGGATGCGCACGCGGTCGTTCAGGCGCACGTTGAGCGTGTCGATGCCGGGGAAGGCACGGCTGTTCCAGCACCAGATGTTGAAGTCCAGCATGGTGTTGACCTTGGGCGTTTTGCTGCCGGGCTCCACGTCAAAGGCATTCAGCAGAAAGCAGAAGTCGCGGTCCACCTCGGCAATGTGCGGGTGTTTGGCTTTGGGGTGGGTGATCCACATGCCCATCATGCCCATGGCCATTTGCGTCATTTCGTCGGCATGGGGGTGGTACATGAAGGTGCCGGGGCGGCGCGCTTCAAACTCGTACACAAACGTTTTGCCCACGGGAATGGCGGGCTGGGTGAGGCCACCCACGCCGTCCATGCCGCAGGGCAGGCGCTGGCCGTGCCAGTGCATGGTCGTGTGCTCGGGCAGCTTGTTGGTCACGAACATGCGCACGCGGTCGCCCTCCACCACCTCGATGGTGGGGCCGGGGCTTTGGCCGTTGTAGCCCCACATGTTGACCTTGAAGCCGGGCGCCACCTCGCGCACCACGGGTTCGGCCACCAGGTGAAACTCTTTCACGCCCTGGTTCATGCGCCACGGCAAGGTCCAGCCATTGAGCGTGACCACCGGGTTGTAAGGCCGCCCGGTGGTGGGCACCAGCGGTGGCGCGGTGTGGACCGATGTGTGCATGACCGGCTCGGGCAAACCGGCCAGCGCCGAACGGGCCACGGCCAGCCCGGTGACCGAGGCGGCGGCACCTGCAAAAAACTGGCGGCGGGATTGAAGAAGGCTCATGTGGGGACTCCAGAATGCTTCAATAATCAAAGCACTTGACGATTACTGCAAAAGCGATGAAGGGGAAAAACATGTATACATTTTCGGCACACGAACCACCAGAGAAGGGTCGGTGCAGCGGCCGTCAATGCCCGGCGGGCGCAGCGGGCTCGCCACCACCGCCGCCCAGGCTGACGAAGCTGGTGGGTGCGCCGCCTTGCAGCACCCATTGCAAATCGGCCTCGGCCAGCCAGAAGTCGCGCTGGGCGTCGATGGCGCTCACCACCGCCTGCGACTGGTTGCCCACCTCGCCCAGCAAATCCCACACGCTTTTGAGCATGCCGTTGTAGTGCAGCACGGTGTCTTCGGTGATGAGCTCGCGGGTTTTGACCACCTCGTCACGCGCGCTCAGCGCCAGGGCGTGGCTGGCCAGGTAGGCTTGTTGTGCCAGACGGGCGTTGGCGGCGTTGCGCGCACCGTCTACCCGTGGCAGCTGGCCGGCAATGGCCGCTGCCCGCTCGGCCAGCACCTGCGGTGCCAGCGGTTGCATGGGCAGCTCGGGTAACCGGTCGGGCAGGCTGACGGCTGTGTGCGTGGCCGTGAGGTTCAGCACCTTCAGCAGCGCGGCTTCGGCCTGCGCAGCCGCGTACTGGGCACGGCGCAGGGCCATACGGGCTGACGACTGCGCCAATTGCACCTGTGACTGCTGCAAACGGCTCCAGTTGCCCACGCTCACCATGCGTCGGCCCAACTCGTTGGCGGCTTCGGCGGCTGCCAGCGCGGTGCGGTGCTGTACCAGCACCTGGCGCGCTGCCACCGCCTGCACCCAGGCCTTGCGCCCTTGGGCGGCCACTTCCAACAGTTCGTCCACACCCTCAACCCTGCGCTGCAGTGACGGGTCCACTTCGGTCCAGCGGCCTTGGGCCACCAGGCTGGCTTGCGCGGTACCGATTTTGTTCAAAGGCCTGACCAAGCTGCGGTGCGCGACCCATATTTGCCGAACAGCCGCCTCTGGCGACATCAGGCCGAGACCCCCTGCCACAGTTGCCGCAGCTGCCTGGGCCTGCTCGGCGGGCAGGTTGCGCAGCTCCCACTTGAGCACATCGGCGTGGCCACGCGGGAATTCGGCCACTGCGGCGTTGGCGCGTGTCCAATCGGTGGGCGGCAACGGTTGGGCGGCCTGCGCCCACACCACCATGGGCAGGGCCAGCAGGCTCACGGCCAGGCACGCCGCCAGCCCCGGACGCTTGCGGGCCTCCAGTGGGCGGCATCCGGTCTGGGCGTGGCCCTGCGAACAGCTTGTGGGCTGGCGTTGGCTGAGGGCAGGCAAGGGGAAGGTCACAGGCACAGCTCCATCTTGAGGTTCGATGCGGCTGATTGTGAAAACGCCACCCCGTCACCAAGCTGTCGGTTGCATTACAAATTTGTCATGTGGGCGCAGGGCCGTGCGGCTGCAGGCACACTTCGGCCCAGGAGACTTGAGCGTGAAAATTCTGATCGTTGAAGACGAACCCAAAACCGGCGACTACCTGCGCCAGGGCCTGCGCGAGGCGGGCTTCACCGTGGACCTGGCCACCACCGGCCCCGATGGCCTGCACCTGGCGCTGCACGCCGACCCCGACCTGGTCATCCTGGACGTGATGCTGCCCGGCATGGACGGCTGGCAGGTGCTGCGAGCCATCCGAACGGGTGGAAAGACCATGCCCGTGCTGTTCCTGACCGCCCGCGACCAGGTGGACGACCGTGTGAAGGGCCTGGAAATGGGCGCTGACGACTACCTGGTGAAGCCGTTTTCGTTTGCGGAGCTGCTGGCACGTGTGCGCACCATCCTGCGCCGGGGGCGCAGCGGCACCGAGGCCACCAGCCTGCAGGTGGCCGATCTGGAACTTGACCTGCTGCGCCGCCGCGTCAGCCGCGCGGGCAAGCGCATCGACCTGACCGCCAAAGAATTTGGCCTGCTGGAGCTGCTGATGCGCCGCCAGGGCGAGGTGCTGCCCCGCTCGCTCATTGCCTCGCAGGTGTGGGACATGAACTTTGACAGCGACACCAACGTGATCGAGGTGGCCATGCGCCGCCTGCGCGCCAAGGTGGACGACAGCTTCGAGCCCCGCCTCATCCAGACCGTGCGTGGCATGGGCTACGTGCTGGAAGTGCCGGAACCTGCGTGATGCCCATGACGCCCAGGCCATGGCTGTCCCGGCTGACGCTCACCGCGCGCCTGACCGCGCTCTACACCCTGGTGTCGGCCACCGTGTTGCTGGGCTTGGGCTGGCTGACGGCCACCGCCATGTCGGCCCACTTTGACGAGCTGGACCAGGCCACCCTGCGCGACAAGGTTCACCTGATTCAGGAGCTGGGCAGCACGTCGGCCAACCTGCCCGAATTCACCTCACGGTTGGCCGACGTGATGCGCAGCCACCAGGGGCTGACATTGACCGTGAGCAGTGCCGACCGGGTCATTTTTGCCAGCGCCGACCTGCACAGCGCCGCACACACAGCGCACGAGGCACCGGCCACGGCACACGCCACGGCCACAACCACGCCGTCAGCCACTGCCACCCCTTCAGCCACTGCCCCACTTGCAACCACACCCACCGTCGCACCCGCGCATTGGCAATCCGCACAAGACACCTTGCCCGAGCCAGGCCCCGGCGGGGGCACGCTGACCGTGCAGGCCGCGCTCGACCCGGTGCACCACACGCACTTCATGGCCCGGTTTCAACGCATTCTGTTCGTCTACGTGGCGCTGGCCACGCTGGCCAGTGGCCTGTTGGGCTGGCTGGCCGCCCGCAACGGCCTGTCGCCACTGCGTGCCATGAAGGCACGCGCCCAGGCCGTCAGTGCCCACAAGCTCGACGAGCGCATGCCGGTGGATGCCGTGCCGGTGGAACTGGCCGACCTGGCGCAAAGCCTGAACGACATGCTGGTGCGCCTGCAGGCCGACTTCGAGCGCCTGTCGGCCTTTTCGTCGGACCTGGCGCACGAGCTGCGCACCCCCATCAGCAACCTGCTGACCCAGACGCAGGTCACACTGACACAAAAGCGCACGGCAGACGACTACCGCGACGCGCTGGCCTCCAACTCGGAAGAGTTCCAGCGCCTGGCCCGCATGGTGTCCGACATGCTGTTCCTGGCCAAAACCGAAAACGGCCTGGCCCTGCCCCACCCGGAAACCATTGCACTGGAAGCCGAAGTGGCGGCCCTGTACGACTTCTATGAGGCCCTGGCCGCCGACAGGCAATTGCGGTTGCACATGGAAGGCAGTGCGCAGATTCAAGGCGACCGGCTGATGGTGCGCCGGGCGCTGAGCAACCTGCTGTCCAACGCCATCCGCCATTCGCCGGAGCACGGGCGTGTGCTGACGCGCATCCGCAGCACGCCGCACGGCACCGAGGTCAGCGTGAGCAACGAGGGCGAAGCCATCGGCCCCGATGCGCTGCCGCGCCTGTTCGACCGTTTCTACCGTGCCGATGCGGCCCGCCGCCACCCTGCCTCTGACGGTGCGGGACTGGGCCTGGCCATCACCCGCGCCATCATGCAGGCCCATGGCGGCTCGGTGGCCGCCACGTCCGCCAACGGGGTGAACCGCTTCACGCTGGTGTTCCCCATGCCACACCCCTGACACGACCGCTATCAGGCCTTTACCAGGCGGCCACCAAGCTGTTACCCGGCGGTTGCGTGACTTGAACTTGGCGTGCCCTGCGTCACTGCCAGGCCGTCAGTTCCCAGCGGAAATGGTCTTCCAGGTACTCGCCGCCCCGTCCATCGCCATCCGGGATGCGGTAGCGGCCCGACGTGTCGCGTGCCACCCAGCGGCCCACCTCGGGGGCCAGCCACAGCACGTCGCGCCGGAGGGTGTCGGTGCGGGTGGCGTCGTGGTGGCTGAGCCGCAGCAGGCGCTCTACCCGCACGGTGTCGAACGTGCCCAAGGGCAACGTGACACGCTCCCAGCCCTTCACCGCCGTGTACACCTGTACCCAGTGCCGGTAGCTGCCGCCGTCTTCCAGGTACTGGGTGTGAGCGACCTGCTGCTGCCCCACCGCCAGCGACGTCGGCCACACAGGCACGGCTTGCACCAGGTTCAGCGGGTAGTCCCATGCGGGGTCGCGCAGCAGCTGGCCCCAGGCACCGTGCTGCTCTGGCGGCAGCGGCATGCCACCTTCTTCCTGCCGCTGAACAACCGTGCCCGCTGCGCTGACAGATGCCACCGACTCCCGCACCACCGCAAGCGTCTGGCCGTTGAAGTGGTTGAGCTTCCGGTATGTCCACGACTGCCCCACCTGTGGCGACCGGACCACCGGGGCAACGCCTGGCTCGGCAATGGCTTGTGTGGCCAAGGGGGCCAGCCGCTGGACGGCACAGCCCACGGGGGCCGCAGCCAGGGTCAGCAAAACGTGTCGGCGGGTGATGAACATGGGCGTGCTCTCCGGTGTGGGCACATCTTCACACGGGTGGTGGCCGAAACCAAACCGCCAGTTCAAATCTGCACGCGCGTGCCCAGCTCGATCACACAGTTGTTGGGCAGGCGGAAAAAGTCGGCCACGTTGCCTGCGTTGCGCGACATCAGCGCAAACAGGGCCTCGCGCCAGTTCACCATGCCCGAGCCCTTGGTGGGCACCACGATTTCGCGGCTCAGGAAGTACGAGGTTTCAAACAGGTTGATGGGCAGGCCATGCGCCTTGCACAGCTCCAGCGCCTGGGGAATGTCGGGGGTGTTTTTGAAGCCGTAGTTCACCTGCACCTGCCAGAAGCCCGGCACCAGCGGCACCACGCTCACGCGCTCGTCAAAGCCGATCCAGGGCACATCGTGAAACGCCACGGTCAAAATCACGTTGCGCTCGTGCAGCACCTGGTTGTGCTTCAGGTTGTGCAGCAGCGCCTGGGGCACGGTGCCGGGGTTGGCCACGGCGTACACGGCGGTGCGGGGTACGCGGTGCACGGTGTCTTGCGATAGCGCGGACACAAACGGGAGCAAGTCGGGATCGCCGTGGCGGATGCTGTCAATCAGCAACTCGCGGCCACGCCGCCAGGTGGCCATGACGGTGAAGATGACCAGGCCCATTGCCAGCGGAAACCACCCGCCCTGGAAAAATTTGATGGCGCACGACACCAGCAGCAGCAAGTCCAGCGCCATGAAAAACGCCGTGGAGACCACCACCACCGGCAGCGGGTAGTGCCAGCCGTGGCGCACCACAAAAAACGTCAGCAGTGTGGTGACCAGCATGGTGACCGTGACCGCAATGCCGTAGGCCGCCGCCAGAGCCGACGAGCTGCCAAAGCCCACCACGGCCAGCAGCACGGCAACCAGCAGCAGCCAGTTCACACCTGGCATGTAAATTTGCCCGGCCTCTTTGGCCGAGGTGTACAGCACCTGCATGCGCGGCAACAGCCCCAGTTGAATGGCCTGCTTGGTCATGGAGTAGGTGCCCGAAATGACGGCCTGCGAGGCAATCACCGTGGCCAGTGTGGCCAGCACCACGGCGGGCATCAACCACGCGTCGGGGAACATGCGGTAGAAGGGGTTTTCCAGCGCAGTGGGGTCACGCAGCAGCAGCGCACCCTGCCCCATGTAGTGGACGGCGAGTGACGGCAACACCAGCCCCATCCATGCCCACTGAACGGGGCGTTTGCCAAAGTGCCCCATGTCGGCATAGAGCGCTTCGGCACCCGTGAAGGCCAGCACGATGGCCCCCACGGCCACGAACACGTGCCAGCCCTGCGCCTGCAAAAAGGCCAGGCCGTTGAACGGGTTGAGCGCCGCCAGAATGGCCGGTTGCTGCGCAATTTCGACCACACCCGTGAACGCCAGCACACCAAACCACAGCACGATGATGGGCCCGAACAACTTGCCCACCACATGCGTGCCAAACCGTTGCATGCCAAACAAGGCCACCAGCACCGCTGCGCAAATGGGCAGCACATAGGGTTTGAAGGTGGGGGTGATGACCTCCAGCCCCTCCACCGCGCTCAGTACCGAAATGGCGGGGGTGATCACGCTGTCGCCATAAAACAGTGCCGCGCCCAACACCCCTATCAGCAGCAGCACGGTGCGCCGCCGCGGGGTGGTTCCCGCCGCTTTGGCTGCCAGGGCCGTGAGCGCCATGATGCCGCCCTCGCCCCTGTTGTCGGCCCGCAAGATCAGCAGCACGTATTTCAGGGTGACCACCAGCATCAGCCCCCAGAAAATGACCGACACGGCCCCCACCAGGTGTTCTGTATCCAGTGGAACGCCGGTAGCCGGGCTGAAAATTTCCTTCATGGTGTACAGCGGGCTGGTGCCGATGTCGCCATACACCACCCCCAAGGCACCCAAGGTGAGTGCGGCGGTGCCGCTGCGTTGCGCAGTTGTGCTCATGTTTGACCCATCACAGACAAGAAGCCTGCAATGTGGCCCAGCGCGCATCAGGAAGGCATAAGGGCCACGGCTCAGTCGGTGGCCAGCCGGTAACCCACGCCGGTTTCCGTCAGCAGGTGTCGGGGCTCGGCGGGATCTCGCTCCAACTTGGCGCGCAACTGGCCCATGTACAGGCGCAGGTAGTGGGTGTGCTCGGTGAATTCAGCCCCCCACACATCGGCCAGCAATTGGCGGTGCGTCACCACCCGCCCGGCACTGCGCACCAGACGCGCCAGCAGCTTGAACTCGGTGGGCGTGAGGTGCTGGGCCTCGCCACCCACCGCCACCGTGCGCAAGGCCAGGTTGATTTGCAGGTCGTCCAGGTGGTGCTCGGTGACGGTCGGTGCCAGCGCTGTGCCCCGGTGGCGCAGTGCCACGCGGATGCGCGCCAGCAACTCACCTACCTGGAAAGGTTTGGTCAGGTAGTCGTCGGCGCCCGCGTCGAGCAGCTGGATTTTTTGCGCCTCCTGGTGCCGGGCCGACACCACCAGGATGGGCAGCGTGTGACGCTGGCGAATGTGGCGCACCAGCTCAAGCCCGTCGCCATCGGGCAAGCCCAGGTCCAGCACCACCACATCAGGCGGGGTGTGCTGCAGCAGGGCGCGCGCCTCGCTGAGGGACACAGCGGTGTGCACCTCGAACCCTTCCACCGCCAGTGACGACTGCATCAGGTTGCGGATGTCGCGGTCGTCTTCCACCACCAGCACACGCAGGCTCATGGTTCGTCTCCCTTGGGCTGATTGGGGTTGATCGGCATGGCAAACGTGAAGGTGTTGCCGCCGCCCTGGCGCGGGTGCAGGGTCAGGCTGCCGCCGTGGGCCGTGGCAATGGCGCGGCACAGCGCCAACCCCAGGCCCGCGCCATGCTGGCCAGATTGGTCGCTACGCGAGTACGGCTGAAAAATGCGCTGTTGCTGGTCGGGTGCAATGGGTTCACCCCTGTCCTTCACACTCAACTGCAACACCGGAGCTGTGGACGTGGTGGATGCATTTGCCACCAGTTCAACCGGGCCACTGCTGTACTTCAACGCGTTGTCCAGCAGGTTGGTCAACAGCTGCGCGAGCAGCACGGCATCGGCCTCCACCAGCGGCAAACCGGCTGGAATGCGGGCAGTGATGCGGCGGTCGGTGTCGCGCAAGCGCAGGCGGGCCAGCACCGCGCCCACCAGCTCCTCCACCGACTGCCAGTCGCGTTGAAGGGGCTGGGCGGCGTTGGTCAGCTGCATCAGCTGCAGGGTGTTCTCGGTCAGGGTGGAGAGGTAGGTGGCCTCGCTGACGATGCTTTGCAACAAACGTTCTCGCGCCTGCTCGCTCAACCTGTCGCCCTGGCTTTGCAGTGCCGAGGCCGCACCGACCACCGCAGCCAGTGGCGTGCGCAAGTCATGTGAAATGGCGGCCAAAAATGTGCTTTGGTCCTGCTGACGATGCGTTTCAGCCTGCGATGCCTGCATGGCCGTGGTGAGCTTGAGCCGCAGCAGCGCATCGGCCAGCAGGGTGCACAGCGCTTGTGCGTGCTCGCGCCCGGCTTCGTCGGCAGCGTCGATGTGCTGGATGCACACGGCCCCCATCATCTGGCCAGTTTGACCCAATGGCAGGTACCAGGCATTCAAACCCGGCCAGCGGCCGGTGCCCGGCCCCAGCGCCGCAGCTTCGCGCATGCAACTGTGCAACCCGTCCTGCAAATCGGCTGGCGGCGGCGGGGTCCACCCTGTTTCACCAAGGGCTTGCCAGCATGCCAGGGTGCTGGGGCCTGCAAACGCGGCATCCAGCGCGTGCTGGCCCAGGTTGACAACGTCGGAGCCATGTTGCGCGTTGGCCAGATCGGTGGCCAGTGCCTGCAACTGGTGTGCGCGCTGTGCGTTCAGTCGGGCCTGCTCGGTCTTTCGACGCAATTTGGCCGTCAGGTGGCTGATGGCCAAGGCCACCACCAGCAGGGTGAAGAGGGCAATCAGGTGTTCCTGGCTGTCCACTTCGAAGGTCCAGCGAGGCGGAACAAAAAAGAAGTTCAGTGTCGTCACCGCAGCCAGCGCGCACGCCACCGACACCACCCAGTGGGACGTGTATGACACCAGCACCACCGCCAGGACGTAAAACATGGCTTGGCTGGTGAGTGACACATGCGAGTCCAGCAACCAGCCCGCCGCCGTGGCAGCCACCAGCAACGAAATTCCCCGGGCCCAGTGGACCCAAGGCGTTGCGTTGGCAGGAGAAATGACGCTTGTCTTCATGGTGGCCACACCGTATCACTGCCCGTATCAGGATGTCATCAGGAGCCCGACCAGCGCACGCAGTCGCCCTTGACGGCAGCGCCAGACGAGGCTCCTCAAAAAAATACATTTCAATAGCTAACACTCCTTTTATAAAAAGCGTCAAAGCACACTTTTATATATTTTTATTGACTTGTCATTCGGGACAAACGTCGGTGTCTGCCAATAATGGCGGCTTTGCGCAGAGCTTGCGAATGACCTTACCCCGACTCTTCCGCATGCCCCTGCTGCGCCGCGTCCTGTGGAGCGGTGCCCTGGCCTTGGGCCTGGTGGCGGCTGCCGCAGGGGTGGCCACGGTGGTGGTCTACCCCACCCTGCCCAGCCTGGACACCCTCACCCATTACCAGCCCAAACAGCCGCTGCGCGTGTTCACCGCAGACGGGGTGGAGATAGGCGGCTTCGGAGCCGAGCGGCGGCTGTACCAGACCATCGACCAGATACCCCAGCTGATGAAAGACAGCCTGCTCGCGGTAGAAGACGCGCGCTTTTACCAGCACAGCGGCATCGACCCCATCAGCGTGGCGCGCGCAGGGGTGTCCATCCTGTCAGCTGGGCTGGTGCGCCGGGTGCAGGGTGGCTCCACCATCACGCAGCAAGTCGCACGCACGTTCTTCCTCACACGTGAACGCACGGTCACGCGCAAGTTCAAAGAGGCGCTGCTGGCCTACAAAATCGATTCCCAGCTCAGCAAAGACCAGGTGCTTGAGCTGTACATGAACCAGATTTACCTGGGCTCACGGGCCTACGGTTTCGAGGCTGCCGCGCAAACTTACTTTGGCAAAACCCTGAGCGCGCTCGGCCCAGCAGAGTGCGCCATGCTGGCAGGCCTCCCGCAAAACCCCCACAACGTCAACCCCATCCGCAACCCTGAAAGGGCCAAGGCACGCCAACTGGTGGCACTGGCCCGCATGCGCAGCCAAGGCGTCATCAACGAGGCACAGCACGAACAGGCCAAGGCCGAAAAGCTGGTCATCCGCAAACTCAACGATGTGGAGGTGCACGCCGAATACGTGGCCGAGATGGCACGCGCACAGGTGTACGCCCAATTTGGCGACAAGGCCTACACGCAGGGATTCAGCGTCACCACCACACTGGTGGCAGCCGAACAGCAAGCAGCCTACAAGGCACTGCGCCACACACTGATCGAACACGCACAACGCCAACCCTGGCGCGGGCCGGAAAGCCAGGAGAACCTGCCGCAAGCCTGGGCTGACACAGACCCCGGCATGACCCAGGCACTGGCCGAGGTGGACGACGACGACGACCTGCATGCCGCCGTGGTCACCAGCGCGAGCCCGGTGGCCGTCACGGCCGTTCTGGCATCGGGCGAAGTGATCAAGCTTGGGCCTGGCGGCTTGCGTCTGGCCCAGCCCGGCCTTGGCCCCAAAGCAAGTGCCAAGCTGGCGTTGCACCGTGGCTCGGTGGTGCGTGTGATGCAGCAGGGCAAGCAATGGGTACTGGCGCAATGGCCTGAAGCCGAAGGCGCGCTGGTGGCCCTGAACCCCGCCAATGGCGAGGTCCGGGCACTGGTAGGCGGGTTCGACTTTCACCGCAACCAGTTCAACCATGTGACACAAGGCTGGCGTCAGCCTGGCTCCAGCTTCAAGCCTTTCATTTACGCTGCGGCCATCGACCACGGCGTGATGCCCGAAACCCTGGTCAATGACATGCCCCTGGCCAATGTAGGGGACTGGACACCCGCCAACTCAGATGGCAGCACCGATGGCCCCATCAGCTTGCTGGAGGCGCTTACTCGTTCCAAAAACCTGGTCACCATCCGGCTGGTTCAACTGTTGGGGGCACCCGCCATGCGAGAGTGGACGGCACGCTTTGGTTTCGACCCGGCCCGCCAACCCGACAACCTGACCCTGGCACTCGGCACCGGTGCCACCAACCCGCTGCAACTGGCCAGTGCCTACGGTGTGCTGGCCAACGGGGGTTACCTGCTGCCGACCACCGTCATCAAGCGCGTGACCGGTACCGATGGCGAGGTGATTTTCGAAGCCCCTCCCCAAGCGCCCGACGAGGCCCTGCGCGTGACCAGCGCCCGCAACACCTTCGTCACCGGCACGCTGCTGCAGGAAGTCACCCGCGCGGGCACCGCCGCGCGTGCGCAGGCCACGCTGAAGCGCCCCGACCTGTACGGCAAGACGGGCACCACCAACGATGTGGTGGATGCCTGGTTTGCCGGGTTCCAACCCGGTCTGGTCGCTGTCGTATGGATAGGCCACGACAACCCGCGCAGCCTGGGCAACCATGCGTCAGGGTCGTCGCTGGCTCTGCCGGCCTGGATCGAATTCATGGGCAGTGCCCTGAAAACGGTACCGGTGAACGAGCTGACACCTCCCGAAGGTGTGCTGCGTGTCGATGGCAACTGGCGCTATGCCGAATGGGCACTGGGGGGCTTCATTCCCTCGCTGGGTTTGGATGGTCACGACGTGGGGCGACATTTGCTTCAAACACCCCACAACGAGCCGCACGGGAGTCCCCCGACCGCCGCCACTGACCGGTGAACAATGAGGGAAAGCAGATTGACTGTGGAAGGCCACAGTGCCCCCTGAAAGGCAGTTAGGGTAGGCTTATTGCCCTGAGCCCCCGCGCAACCCATTGGAGACAACATGGACATCACTCCCAACACCACCCTCTCCCCGGCTGAACAAGCCCTGCACGATGCTGCATGCGACTACCACCGTCTGCCCGTTCGCGGCAAGATTGCGGTGACCCCCACCAAACCACTGACCAATCAGCGCGACCTGTCGCTGGCGTATTCACCCGGTGTGGCTTACCCGTGCCTGGCCATCGCGGCCGATCCGGCCAAGGCGCACGAGTACACCAGCCGTGGCAACCTGGTGGGTGTCATCACCAACGGCACCGCCGTACTGGGCCTGGGTGACATCGGTCCGCTGGCCAGCAAGCCCGTCATGGAAGGCAAAGGCTGCCTGTTCAAGAAGTTTGCCGGTGTGGACGTGTTCGACATCGAACTGGCCGAGCGCGACCCCGACAAGCTGGTCGACATGATTGCCGCGCTGGAGCCCACGCTGGGCGGCATCAACCTGGAAGACATCAAGGCACCCGAGTGCTTCTACATCGAGAAAAAGTTGCGCGAGCGCATGGGCATCCCGGTGTTCCATGATGACCAACACGGCACCGCCATCATCTCCAGCGCAGCGCTGCTGAACGGCCTGGAGCTGGTGGGCAAAGCCATTGGCGACGTGAAAATTGCCGTGTCGGGCGCAGGCGCTGCGGCCCTTGCCTGCCTGGACGTGATGGTGGGCCTGGGAGCCAACCCCAGAAACATTTATGTGTGCGACAGCAAAGGCGTGATCTACCAGGGCCGCCCCGGTGGTTACGACGAATCCAAGGCCCGCTACGCACAAGACACCGCCGCACGCACGCTGGCCGATGTGGTCAATGGTGCCGACGTGTTCCTGGGCTGCTCGGCCCCCGGTGTCATGACGGCAGACATGGTCAAAACCATGGGCACCCGGCCCATCATCCTGGCGCTGGCCAACCCCGAGCCTGAAATCCGCCCCGAACTGGCCAAGGCCATTCGGCCGGACTGCATCATTGCCACCGGCCGTTCCGACTACCCCAACCAGGTGAACAATGTCTTGTGCTTCCCGTACATCTTCCGGGGTGCACTGGACTGCGGGGCCACCAAAATCACCGAGGAAATGAAGCTGGCCTGCGTGCGCCAGATTGCCGACCTGGCCAAGGTCGAAACCAGCGACGAAGTGGCCGCCGCCTACGCGGGCCAGGAACTGACCTTCGGCCCCGACTACCTGATCCCCAAGCCGTTCGACACGCGCCTGATCCTGCGCATTGCGCCCGCTGTGGCCCAGGCTGCAGCCGACAGTGGCGTGGCCACGCGCCCCATCACCGACATGGATGCTTACCGCGAAACGCTGTCGCGCTTCGTGACGCAGACCGGCATCCTGATGCGGCCCATTTTCAACATCGCCAAGGCCGCGCCCGATGCCACCAAGCGCGTGGCCTATGCTGACGGCGAAGACGAGCGTGCACTGCGTGCCGCGCAAATGGCCATTGACGACCACCTGGCCAGGCCCATCCTGATCGGTCGCCCTTCCGTGATTGCCGCCCGCATCGAAAAAGCAGGCCTGCGCATGCGCCTGGGTGTGGACGTTGAAAACGTCAACCCCGAGGACGACCCACGCTTTCGCACCTATTGGGAGCAGTACCACAAGCTCATGGCCCGCAACGGTGCCACGCCCGAGGTGGCCAAGGCGGCGGTGCGCCGCTCCAACACCATCATCGGTTCGCTGATGGTGTCGCTGGGCGATGCCGATGCGCTCATTTGCGGCCTGGTCGGCCAGTACAGCACACACCTGGAGCGCATTGACGCCATCCTGGGCAAGCGCAAAGGTGTCAGCAACTACGCCGCCGTCAACGCGCTGATGACTGACCGTGGCCCACTGTTCATTGCCGACACCTACGTCAACGAAGACCCCTGCGCCGAGCAGCTGGCCGAAATCGCCTGGCTGTCGGCGCAAGAGGTACAGAAGTTCGGCATTGCACCCAAGGTGGCATTTTTGTCGCACTCCAGCTTCGGATCGTCCAAACGCGCATCGGCCAAGAAAATGCGCCTGGCCCGTGACCTGTTCGTGGCACAGCACCCCGACATCGAATGCGACGGCGAATTGCATGGCGATGCGGCGCTGGACGAAGACATCCGCAACGCCTACACCGCCGACAGCACGCTCAGTGGCTCGGCCAACCTGCTGGTCTGCCCCAACCTGGATGCAGCCAACATCCTGTACAACGTACTCAAAACCACCACCAGCGGTGGCGTGACCGTGGGCCCCGTGCTGATGGGTGCAGCCGCCACGGCCTACATCCTGACGCCAGCGTCCACCGTGCGCCGGGTGCTCAACATGACGGCTCTGGCTGTGGCCAGCGTCAGCATGAAAGCCCGCACCGCGACCTGACCTGCCTGGCGGAGCCAGCGGTGTGACACCCGCTGGCCTCACTTCTGAGCGTGCCACCGGACTGATCCCGGTTGCACGCTTTTTTGTGGGTGGCAGGGACCGCCGCCCCGCATGGGTGCAACCCAACGCTCGCTCGGATTGCCCGCGCGCACCACGACACGGCACAACAGCCAGGCGAGGCACCAACTGCGTGCGAAAGCTGTCTTTTGTGAACTGACCCGCGGGTTTCCCAGCATGACATGGCGTGCCAAGCGCCAGTAATTTTGTATACCATTTTGTGTTCAACTGGCGCGTACACATTCGATTTAATGCCCGTCTGAGCTGATTTGCCCCTTTGCATGCACCGTCGCACGCGCAAAGTTGGCACTGAACTTGCTCAAATCAAAGCAACACCGTTGTCAACCATTGCACCTTTCCGGAGTCACCCATGACCAAACGTCCTTTCCTCAAAGCCACCGTGGCAGCGCTGGCGCTGGCCTTCACGGGTGCCGCCATGGCGCAAAACAAGCCCGTCAAGTTCCAGCTTGACTGGCGCTTCGAGGGCCCCTCGGCACTGTTCCTGCAACCGTTGGCCAAGGGGTACTTCAAAGACGCCGGGCTGGACGTGACCATTGACGCTGGCAACGGCTCGGGTGCCACCGTCACCCGCGTGGCCTCTGGCACCTACGACATGGGCTTTGCCGACATGGCAGCCCTGATGGAGTTTCACGCCAACAACCCCGACGCGCCCAACAAGCCCGTGGCGGTGATGATGGTCTACAACAACACGCCCGCAGCGGTGCTGGCACTCAAAAAATCGGGCATCAAAACCCCTGCTGATCTGAGCGGCAAGAAACTGGGTGCACCGGTGTTCGACGCTGGCCGCAAAGCTTTCCCCATTTTCGAGAAGGCCAATGGCATCACGAACGTCACCTGGACAGCCATGGATCCACCCCTGCGTGAAACCATGCTGGTGCGGGGCGACATCGAAGCCATCACGGGCTTCTCTTTCACGTCGCTGCTGAACCTGGAAGCCCGTGGCGTCAAAACCGAAGACATTGTGGTCATGCCTTACGCCGACAATGGCGTGAAGCTGTACGGCAACGTGATCATCGTCAGCCCCAAGATGCTGAAAGAAAACAATGCGGCCGTGAAGGCCTTCCTGTCGGCCTTTGCCAAAGGTGCCAAGGAAGCCATGGCCAACCCCAAGGCCGCCATCGAGCTGGTGAAGGCCCGCGACGGCATCATCAACGCAGACTTGGAAACCCGCCGCTTCCAGATGGCCATCGACTCGGTTGTGGCCAGCCCCGATGCCCGCAAGGAAGGCTTTGGCCGCGTCAACGATGGCCGCATGGCACTGATGGCCAGCCAGGTGTCCGACGCCTACAAAACCAAAAACCGTGTCGACGTGAAAGCCGTGTGGGATGGTTCTGCCCTGCCCGATGCCGCTGCGCTGGACATCCTGCCCAAGAAAAAATAAAGGCCTGATGCCTTTCGAGGCCGCAGCCTGAACTGACATGGCCAGCCCGCCCCTCGGGTGGACTGGCTATTTGTTTGGGCGCTCCCTTTCCACTTGTTGCCCGGAGCCTTTCATGAGTGACACCACAACTGCCCCCGACAAAGCGTTTGTCGATTTCCGCAACGTCTGGCTGGCCTACAACGACGAGCTTCACGCCAAGGGCATTTTTGCCGTGGAAGACATCAACCTGCAGGTCATGCAGGGCGAGTTCATTGCCATCGTGGGGCCATCGGGCTGCGGCAAGTCCACCTTCATGAAGCTGACCACGGGTCTCAAACGCCCCAGCCTGGGTCACATTTTTGTGGATGGACAGCCGGTGGACGGCCCGCTCAAAATTTCGGGCATGGCCTTCCAGGCACCGTCGCTGTTGCCGTGGCGCACCACGCTCGACAACGTGCTGCTGCCACTGGAAATCGTGGAGCCACACCGCAGCCAGTTCAAGGCCAAACGCAAGGAATACGAGGCCCGCGCCAGCAGGCTGCTGGAAAGCGTGGGCCTGGGTGGCATGGAAAAGAAGTTTCCGTGGCAGCTGTCGGGTGGCATGCAACAGCGCGCCAGCATTTGCCGCGCGCTCATCCACGAACCCAAAATGCTGCTGCTGGACGAGCCCTTTGGCGCACTCGATGCGTTCACCCGCGAAGAGCTGTGGTGCACGCTGCGCGACCTGCAGGCCACGCAGAAATTCAACGTCATTCTGGTCACGCACGACCTGCGCGAAAGCGTGTTCCTGGCCGACACCGTGTACGTGATGAGCAAAGGCCCAGGCCGGTTCGTGGTGAAACGCCACATCGACCTGCCCCGCCCCCGCGACCTGGAAGTGACCTACACGCCCGAGTTCACCGACATCGTGCACGAACTGCGCGGACACATCGGGGCCATGCGCAAACGTGGTGCCGGTGCAGCCATCACCCAGTAAACACACGCCACAACCATTGCAGGAACCACCATGAACAACAAACAGAAAGAAGCCTGGGCCCCCTGGCTGCTGATGCTGGCCACCGTGGTGCTGTGGCAAGTCATTTGCTCGGCATTCAGCGTGTCGGAATTCATTTTCCCCAGCCCATTGCGCATCTGGGAACAAACGCTGGAACACAGCGCCACCATCGCAGGCCACGCCTGGCGCACCTTCTGGGTGACCATGGTGGGCTTTGCCATCGCCATCGTGGTGGGGGTGTTGCTGGGCTTCCTGATTGGCAGCTCGCGCCTCGCCTACGCGGCGGTGTACCCGCTCATGACGGCCTTCAACGCGCTGCCCAAAGCGGCTTTCGTTCCCATTCTGGTGGTGTGGTTCGGCATTGGCGTGGGGCCTGCGGTGCTCACGGCCTTTCTGATCAGCTTCTTTCCCATCATGGTGAACATTGCCACCGGCCTGGCCACGCTGGAACCCGAGCTGGAAGACGTGTTGCGCGTGCTGGGTGCCAAGCGCTGGGACGTGCTGACCAAAGTGGGGCTGCCCCGCTCCATGCCTTACTTCTACGGTTCACTGAAAGTGGCCATCACGCTGGCATTTGTGGGTACTACGGTGTCCGAAATGACTGCTTCCGACCAGGGCATCGGTTACCTGCTGATTTCGGCTGGTTCGTCCATGCAAATGGGCCTGGCGTTCAGTGGCCTGCTGGTGGTGGGCATCATGGCGATGGTCATGTATGAGCTGTTCAGCTACATTGAAAAACACACCACCGGTTGGGCCCACCGTGGCTCGCAAGGTGAATGACAGCCACCCACCGCCCTGTCATCCGCACCCACACCTGCCCGCGCTCCCACGCCCACACCTGACATGCTGACCACGCAACCGTCCTTCACGCCCGACCAGTTGCACCGCCACCTGCTGCGGGCCGATGACGTGGCACGCCGGGCCATGGGCATGGGGCGGCACCCGTTCGGCGCGCTGCTGGTGGCCCCTGACGGCGAAACCGTGCTGGCCGAACAGGGCAATATCGACACGGTGCACCACGCCGAAGCCACGCTGGCGCGCACCGTGTCGCTGACCTACCCCGCCAGCTACCTGTGGCAATGCACACTGGTCACCACGTTCGAACCGTGCGCCATGTGCACAGGCACGATCTATTGGGCCCACATCGGTCACATCGTGTACGGTGCCAGCGAAGAGGCACTGCTGGCCCTCACCGGCAACCACCCCGACAACCCGACACTCAGCCTGCCCTGCCGCGACGTGTTGGTACGTGGCCAAAAACCCATTCGCGTGACCGGGCCGATACCCGAACTGACCACACAGCTGGTCGACACCCACCGTGATTTCTGGCGCCACCCTGCCAGCCACGGCTGACCGGGCCACCGCAACATGGCATGGCTGGCCAACCTGCGCCTGACCTACCGCCACGAGATGGGGCGCACCCTGCTGGATTTCGAGCATGACGGCCCGCTGCGGGTGCTCAAAAGCCTTTACCCCGAAGGCCCTGCCATTTGCCACAACGTGCTGGTACACCCACCCGGTGGGCTGGTGGAGGGCGACACACTCGACATCACGGTGCACGTTCAGCCCGGCGCGCATGCGCTGGTCAGCTCGCCAGGGGCCACACGTTTTTACCGTTCGGCTGGGGCACCGGCCACCCAGCAGGTTCACATTCAGGTGGACACTGGTGCGCGGCTGGAATGGCTGCCACTTGAAACCATTGCCTACAACGGCTGCCAGGCCCGTAACCACATGACGCTTTCGCTGGCCCCCCAGGCCGAACTGCTGGCCTGGGACGTGACAGCGCTGGGACTGCCCGCCGCCAACCAGCCTTTCAACGCGGGAACGCTGCACCAGCGGCTGCACTGGCCTGGCGTGTGGCTGGAAGAAGGCCACCTGCACGCCACCGATACCCGCCTGATGCAATCCCCCCTGGCGCTGTCCGGTCAACGGTGCCTGGCCACGCTGGTTTTTGCCAGCGGCACACCCATGCCGGTTGCACGGCAAAACCAACTGCTGGATGCCGTGCGTGCTGCCGTGAGCACGCACCCACTGGCAGCCACCACCGGGGCCACCTGCCCCAACCCACATGTGCTGGCAGTGCGCATGCTGGCGCCGCTGGTAGAGCCCGCCATGGCCCTCTGCCAGCAGTTGCGGGCCGTGCTGCGCGAACAGGCCTGGGCACTGGACGCCAACGCCCCGCGCATCTGGCAGGTGTGAAACCGGGCGCGTCGGCACGCACACCCCATCCCGCACGGTGCTAGCATCTGAGCCGTTACGGCCCCATCCGTACAGCGTCGGTCCAGGTGCAGGCTGCATCAGCCAGGGGCTTGCAAGGCAACGAACAGGGAGATGGTTTGTCGATGTCGTGGTTCACACGTCGGACCGTGCTGGTAGTGGTAGGGCTGGCCTGCTTCGGGCTGCTGCGCCCCGTCGTGGCTGCAGATGTACCGAACACAACGCACGAACCACTGGTGCTGGGCGTGTTCGCATTCCGGCCCAAACCCATCATCGAGGAACGGTTTGCAGCCCTGGGCCGCTACCTGACCACCCAGTTGCCGGGCCACACCGTCAAGGTGGTGCCCATGACCAACGAAGAGTTGGAGGCGGGTGTCGAGGCCCGCTCCATCGACTTCGTGCTGACCAACCCGACCCATTACGTGCAGCTGCGTGAAAGCAACCTGCTGTCGGGCGCGTTGGCCACCATGGTGATGCGCCAGGGAGACCAGGTATTGCACGGCATCGGCGGGGTCATCATCCGTCGCGCAGAGCGGACCGATTTGCAAAAACTGACAGACCTGGGGGGCACGCGCATCGCCATTGCAGGCAAGCACTTCCTGGGCACCTACATGGCACCCGCAGTGGAGATGCAACGGGCTGGCGTCGACCTCAGCACCCTGACATGGGTCGAAACCACACAACCCGTTGACCAGGTGATCACCTCGGTGCTGGCCGGCAAGGCCGATGCCGGGTTTGTGCGCACGGGCGTGCTGGAAGACCTGGTCAAAGAGGGCAAGCTGAACCCGGCCGAGCTGGCCATCGTCAATCCACGGAAACACCCCGGGTATGGGTTCACCACCTCCACACGGCTGTACCCAGAGTGGCCTTTTCTGACGGTGGCCCATGTGGACGGGGCCATCAGCCGCCAGGTGTCCAATGCCCTGTTCGAACTCAAACCTGAGCACCCGGCAGCCGTGGCCGCAGGCATTTACGGCTTCACCATTCCGGCCGACTACGCTGCGGTGGAACAAGGCATGCGCGAGCTTCGCATGAAGCCCTACGACAAAGCCCCACCCTTTGACTGGCCTGATGTGTGGGCGCGCTACCGACCATGGATTGTCGGTTTGCTGGCACTGGGCGCGGCAGCCACATTGCTGAGTGTTGGCCTGGTGGTCCAGCGCAGGCGGCTGCTGCAGACACAGGCCAAACTGGCCGCCGAACACCAGCAACTGACCGCCTCCACCGATCGCCTGAGTTACCTCATGGTGTCCAGCCCCGTCATGTTCTACACGCTGAGGGTCACGGGCCAACAGACCGAACCCACCTGGGTGGGAGACAACATTCAGCGCCTGTTGGGCTTTTCCCCTGCACAGGCCTTGGCCTTGGACTGGTGGCGCACGCACATGCACCCGGACGACCGCAAACAGGCCATGGCCGAGGTGCGCAAACTGCACCACACCGGCTGGGTGCGCCAGACCTTCCGGTTTGCAGATGCCACCGGGCACTACCGCTGGTTTGACAACGAATTGCGCCTGCTCAACACACAGTCCGGCCACATGGAGGCACTGGGCGTGTGGCGTGACGTGACGCTGGACCGACAACAGGAAGACGAGCTGCGCCTGGCCGCCAGCGTGTTCGACAACAGCTACGACGGCATCATCATCACCGATGCACAGCACCGCATCGTCGACACCAACCCAGCGTTCAGTCGCATCACGGGCTTGAGTGAAGACGATGTGCGTGGTCGCCCACTGGTCTCTCTGGCCCGAACCGACGACGCACACCAGGCCCGCCTGCTGGCCGACATGCCACAGGTGCTGGCAGAACAGGGCCACTGGCAGGGCGAACTGGTGCTGCACAGCCTGCACAACGCTTCGCTGGCCTGTGCCATTGCGGTGTCGGCCGTGCGCAACAACCGGAACGAGGCCGAGCACCATGTGGCCGTGTTTTCGGACATCAGCCACATCAAGGCGCACCAGGCCGAACTCGACCGGCTGGCCTACTACGACCCGCTGACCGGTATACCCAACCGCCGCATGCTGATCGACCGGCTGGGCCAGTCCATCGAGCGGTCACGGCGCGGCGGGCATTCATTGGCCGTGTGTTACCTCGACCTGGACGATTTCAAACCCGTCAACGACCGCCTGGGCCACGCCGTGGGCGACCAGCTGCTGATCAGCATGACACTGCGTCTGCAGCAAGCCCTGCGCGCGCACGACACGCTGGCACGCCTGGGTGGCGACGAGTTCGTGCTGCTGCTGACCGACATGGCCCAGCCCGACGAGTGGCGCGCCGTCATGGACCGCGTGCTCACCGCCGTGCAGCAGCCCGTGACACTGGCCGATACGTCGGCCACGGTGTCCGCCAGCGTGGGCGTGACCGTTTTCCCCGCCGACGACGGCGATGCTGACACCCTGCTGCGCCACGCCGACCAGGCCATGTACCTGGCCAAGCAGGCCGGACGCAACCGCTACCACCTGTTCGACATGGCCCAGGACAAGGAGGTGCAGGTGCAACGCGAGCAGCTGGCCCGGCTGGCGCACGCGTTGAACGCGGGCGAACTGGTGCTGTTCTACCAGCCCAAGGTCGACCTGGAAACCGGCGACGTGGTGGGTGCCGAAGCATTGCTGCGCTGGCAGCACCCTGAACAGGGCTTGCTCTCACCCGGCGCTTTCCTGTGGCAGCTGACGGGCACCGAGCTGGAAATCAGCCTGGGCGAATGGGTGGTGGAAACCGCACTGACCCAGCTGATGAACTGGAAAACCAGCTTCGCCGAGCTGCCACGCGACTTCTGCATCAGCGTGAACCTGAGTGGGCACCAGCTGCTCAAGCCAGGCTTCCAGAATTGGCTGAAAAGCATGCTGCAACGCTTCCCGGGCATCGGACCGGGGGAACTGGAGCTCGAAATTCTGGAAAGCGCAGCCCTGGCTGACATGAGCACGGCAGCGGCCGTCATGACCGATTGCCGCACCATGGGTGTGCGCTTTGCGTTGGACGACTTCGGTACCGGCTACTCGTCGCTGGCCTACTTCCGCACCCTGCCGGTGGACGTGATCAAGATCGACCAGAGCTTCGTGCGCGACATGCTGCATGACCAGGACGACCACGGCATCGTCCAGAGCGTGGTGTACCTGGCCCACGCCTTCCACCGCCCCGTGATTGCCGAAGGCGTTGAAACCCTGGCACACGCGTCGTCCCTGCTGCGCCTGGGCTGCCACCTGGCGCAAGGCTATGGCATCGGTCGCCCGATGCCTGCCACCGAGTGGCCAGCCTGGTTGCGGGACTGGCAGACGTTCAAGGCATGGGAAACGCTCAGGTCACACACACCGCTTCAAGGCTGAAAAACCTGCGTTCATGGGGTGTGTCATCGAAGTGCGGCTTTGCGCAGTGCCGCACCCGCCATGCCCACCGGTTCACAAACAGATCAAGGCGCGGTATACACAAGTGCCTGATTGCGCCCAGCCTGTTTGGCCGCATACAGCGCTGTGTCGGCGTGAAGGAACAACATCCGGACATCGTCCGCCGCACTCGGCACGGCCGCATCGGCAGGCTCGACGACACGTATGTCATCCGCACCCGAAAAATGGGCAGCCTGGGCAGTTGCATCTGCAGCACTGTGTTCGGCAACCTGTGTCTGCACGCAGGCCACGCCAATGCTGACGGTGACCACGGCTACGCCGTCAGGGCGGGCAACGTGGGCCAGGCACGCGCCCCTGACGGCGTCGCACGTGCGCTCGGCAATGGCAAGGGCCTGCTGGGTATCGACATCGGGCAGCACCACGGCAAACTCTTCGCCGCCGTAGCGGGCCACGAGTTCGCCCGCCCGGTTGACCGATGCCGAAATGGCCTGAGCCACCGCTTGCAGACAGCTGTCGCCAGCCACGTGGCCGTAATGGTCGTTGTATGCCTTGAAATGGTCTACGTCGATCATCAGCAGCGACACCGGTGAACCATAGCGCCTGGCACGGTTCAACTCGGTGTCCAGGTGCTCGTTCATCGCACGGCGGTTGGCCACCTGAGTCAGGGGATCGAGGCGCACCATGGCTTCCAGTGCCACGCTGTAGGCAGCCAGTTTGTCCTCTGCTGCCTTGCGGTCGGTGATGTCCTGCACCGTGCCGATGGCCCGCACCACTTGGCCCCCGACCAACTCCCACTCGCCCCATGAATCCACCCACCGCACCTGCCCGTCCAGCACACGCAACACGCGGTACTGCACCCGCAACGGCGCATGGCTGTCTTGCGACTGTTTGTGCAGGGCCAAGGTGCGCTCGCGGTCATCAGGGTGCAATGCGCCCACCCATTGCTTCAGATTGAAATCATCACCCTCGGCAATGCCGAAAATACTGCGTGTCATGGCCGATGCGGTGAATTCGCCCGTGGCCAGGTCGTGGGCGTAGTACCCCACGGTGGCCGTTTTCTGGGCTGAATCGAGCCAGCGCACCGTGCGTTGCAGCTCGGTTTTCAGCGCCAGCTCCCGCAGGCGTGCCTGGCGTTGCGAAAACGAAAACAGCAGACCCGCGAGCAACAGGCCCACGCTGACCGTGAGGCTGATGGCCAGCCACTCGCGCACGCGCGCGTCGGCAAACACCTCGTCCTCATCCACCTTGGTGACGGTGAACCACGGTGAATCGGGCACGGCGCGCAACATGGCTACCACGCGTTTGCCACGGTAATCCAACCCGTAGAACGACCCCCGCACGCCGCCAACAGCCTGCACGGCGGGATCGGACGCATGGGCCAGCGGCACCCGGAAATCGAGCTCGCTGCCCGCCCGGTTGCGCAACGGGCTGACGAACAGCACGTCGGCACCGCTGCGGGTCACGATGCTGGCCTCGGCCGACTCGTTTGGCGTGGGCCACGACGTCAGCAGCGGGTACAAGGTGGTGCGCACATCGCTGACCAGCCAGATGGCCCCGACGGGGCGTGCTCCGTCGAACACGGGTGCCAGCAGGCTGAAAAACGGAAAGGCAAAAAACGGGTCGCGCCGGGGCTCCACCACCCCCACCGTGGCCTGGGCAGTGGCGTCGCGCAGGGCCTCTCGCTCGGGCTCGGGCATGCGGCCTATCACGGCATCGGCTGCGTTGAGCAGCAGGTTGCCATTGGGGTCGACAAAGTACACGGCTGTGTAGCGGGCGCGCTCCTGCAAGGTGCGCAAGCGTTCCCGTACCTGCGACTGAAGGGCATCGGTGGGCGCGTTCAGCCAGGTCGCAACGGCCTCGGCAAACATGGTGTCGTCGGACAGGGTGGCGGCATCGGTCAACCGCTGCTCACGCCAGGCCACCAGGCTGTCGGCCTGCAGGCTGCTCACGGCAAACAGTTCGCGCTCGGTCTGGTGACGCTCGCGGTCATGACGGGCGTTGTTGAGCGTATCCACCCCCCACAACAACAGAGCCAGCACCACGGCAGCGAACGGCAGGGCTGCTGTGCGCAGCCATTTCGCCAGGCGTGAAGGTTTTTTAGGCGGCTGTTGAGGCATGTCAAACACGGGCGCTGGCGCTCACTGAAAATCCGTCCCTCAGTGCGGCTTTGGTCCCATATGGGTTTTTATCCATTATGACGCCATGTACACAAGTGCCAAGCTGATTGACGTCCGAAATGAAGCACCCTCAAAATGGTGCAAGCCACGACAACATTCACAACCAGGGACCCGCCAGTGACCTTGACGCGACGCACATTGACCCGCCATGCCACGGCAGCACTGCTGGCCTGTCTGACCTTGGGGTCACCCCAGTGGGCCGTTGCCCAGCCGGGTGGTCAAAGCGTGACCATCAACATCGCACTGGAGCCCGATGGCCTGGACCCCACCACCCTGCCCTCGGCGTCGGTGGCCGAGGTGGTGCACTACAACGTGCTGGAAGGGCTGGTCAAAATAGAAGAAAGCGGTGCCATGACCCCGCTGCTGGCCGAATCGTGGGCGCGCGACGCCGCGGGCAAGCAATACACCTTCAAGTTGCGCAAAGGGGTGAAGTTCCACGATGGCACGGTGTTCGACGCGTCCGCGGTGAAGTTTTCGTTCGACCGTGCGCGTGCCGAAGGTTCGGCCAACAAGGCCAAGAAAGCCTTGTTCGACAACATCGCCGACGTGGCCACACCCGATGCCCACACGGTGGTGCTGACGCTGCACAACGCCAATGCCAACACCTTGTTCCGCCTGGGCGAAAGCACGGCGGTCATCCTGCACCCCGCCACGGCCGCACAGGCCAAAACACACCCCATTGGCACCGGCCCCTACCGTTTTGAAAGCTGGGTCAAAGGCCAGCGCATCAACCTAGTCAAGTTTGAGACCCACCACAACGCCGCTCAAACGCGGCTGGGCAAGGTCAGTTTCAGCTTCATTTCAGACCCTGCGGCCCAGTCGGCCGCCATCGATGCGGGCGATGTGGACGTGTTTTTCAACTACGCCACACAAAACGTGTCGCGCTTCCAGAACAACAGCCGCTATCAGTTGCTGGTGGGCTCCTCCAGCGGCAAAGGCATGCTGGCCATCAACAACCGCGTGAAACCGTTTGACGACGTGCGGGTGCGCCGGGCCATCACACACGCCATCGACCGCGAGTCGTTCATCAAAACCGTGCTGGAAGGTCGGGGCAAGGCCATTGGCAGCCACTTCTCACCCACTGACGCCGGATACCTGCACCTGGCGGGTACCTACCCCTACGACCCCGAGAAGGCCAAAGCACTGCTGAAAGAAGCCGGTGTGAAAACCCCGCTGGAGGTGAAGCTGACACTGCCACCCGCCCCTTACGCGCGCCTGGGTGGCCCGGTGATCGCGGCAGACCTGGCCAAAGTGGGCATCTTGGCCAAAATTGAGCTGGTGGACTGGTCGCAGTGGCTCAATGGTGCATTCAAGGGGCAGTTTGAGCTGACACTGATCAACCACGTGGAACCGCTGGATTACCAGATTTACAGCGACCCCGCTTACTACTTCGGTTACGACAGCAAGGTGTTTGCCGAACTGGTACAACACCACGCGGAAAGCAGCAACGCCCGTGAACGCCAGGTGCTGTTTGCCGACATGCAGCGTCAGCTGGCGCAGGACGCTGTCAACGCATGGATTTTCACGCCGCAAGCCAGCAACGTGGTGCGCAAAGGCCTCAAAGGCCTGTGGATGAACTACCCCATCCTGGCCCACGACGTGTCGGCCCTGCGCTGGGAGTAGTGGCTCCGCCAAGGATGTCCAGTCGTTCTTGGGGCGGCCCGGCGAACGACTGGAGCGCCGTCAGATGGCCACCAGTTGCCTGATACCTTTGGCCTCCATCTCGCTGCCGGGGCCACGGGCAATGACTTCGCCGCGCTCCATCACCAGGTAGTCGTCGGCCAGTTCCTGCGCGAAGTCGTAGTACTGCTCGCACAGCAAAATGGCCATGTTGCCCCGGTCGGCCAACATGCGGATGACGCGGCCAATGTCTTTGATGATGCTGGGCTGAATGCCCTCGGTGGGTTCGTCAAGTACCAACAGTTTGGGGGCGGGTGCCAGTGCGCGGGCAATGGCCAGTTGCTGCTGTTGCCCGCCCGACAGATCGCCACCACGGCGGTTGAGCATTTGCTTCAACACCGGGAACAGCTCGTACAGCTCGGGGTTGATGGGTGTGCTGGCCGGGCGGTAGGCCAGGCCCATGCGCAGGTTCTCTTCCACCGTCAGGCGGGCAAAAATTTCGCGTCCCTGCGGCACAAAGCCCATGCCAGCGCGGGCGCGCTCGTAGGGCGTGGCCTTTGAAATGTCTTGCCCGTTGAAGTTGATGCTGCCGTTTTTGATGGGCACCAACCCCATCAGGCTTTTGAGCAGTGTGGTTTTGCCCACCCCGTTGCGGCCCAGCAGCACGGTGACCTTGCCCAGTTGGGTTTGCAGGCTCACATCACGCAAGATGTGCGAGCCGCCGTAGTACTGGTTGATGTTGTTGACGGTGAGCATTATTTAAGCTTTTAAGTGCCTACCGCTTTATGGGCGGCTATTGACAGCTATCAATTCAGGAAAATTTCGGATGTCAGCTGGTGCGGGTGTCAGTGTTCACTGGGTTTCCGTGATGACGGGCTTCCGTGTTGGTGGGCTTCAGCGCCCGAGGTAGACCTCGATCACCCGCTCGTCGGCCTGCACCTGGTCCAGCGTGCCCTGTGCCAGCACCGAGCCGTCGCACAGCACGGTCACGATGTCTGAAATGGTGCGGATGAAGCCCATGTCGTGCTCCACCACCATCAGGCTGTGTTTGCCCTTGAGCGTGAGGAACAGCTCTGCCGTGCGCGCCGTTTCGTCGTCGGTCATGCCGGCCACGGGTTCGTCCAGCAGCAGCAGCTTGGGGTCTTGCATGAGCAGCATGCCAATTTCCAGCCACTGCTTTTGCCCGTGGCTCAGCAGACCGGCCTGCCGTGTCACGCTGCCAGCCAAATGAATGGTGTGCAACACCTCGGCCAGGCGGTCGCTTTGGGTGCTGTCCAGCCTGAACAGCATGCTGGCGGCCACGCCCTTGTTGGTTTTCAGGGCGAGTTCCAGGTTCTCGAACACCGTCAGGTGCTCGAACACCGTGGGCTTTTGAAACTTGCGGCCAATGCCCAGCTGGGCAATGTCGGCCTCGCGGTGGTCCAGCAGGTTGATGGTGGAGCCGAAAAACACCGTGCCGCTGTCGGGCCGGGTTTTGCCGGTGATGATGTCCATCATGGTGGTTTTGCCCGCGCCGTTGGGGCCGATGATGCAACGCAACTCGCCGGGCGCGATGTCCAGGCTGAGGTTGTTGATGGCTTTGAAGCCATCGAAGCTGACGTTCACGTCTTCCAGGTACAGGATGCGGCCATGGGTGATGTCCACCTCGCCGGGGGTGTGCACGCGGCCAAAGCCCGCCTCGCGCCCGCCGGATTCGGTCTGCCCCTGGGGCAGCACCGGTGCGATTTTTTGCAGGCGCTGCGCGCCTTGTTCCATCAAATCGGGGGTCATGCCTTGTCTCCTGCGCGCAGCTTCTTCACCAAACCCACCACCCCATTGGGCAACCACAACGTGACCGCAATGAACAGCGCGCCCAGAAAGTACAGCCAGTATTCGGGAGCGGTCACGGTCAGCCAGCTTTTGGCACCGTTGACGATGAAGGCACCCACGATGGGCCCCACCAGCGTGGCCCTGCCGCCCACTGCGGCCCAGATGGCAATTTCAATGCTGTTGGCCGCGCTCATCTCGCCGGGGTTGATGATGCCCACCTGCGGCACGTACAGCGCCCCGGCCACACCGCACATCACTGCTGAAATGACCCAGATCGTCAGCTTGTAAGGCAGCGGGTTGTAGCCGCTGAACATGACGCGGGTTTCCGCATCGCGAATGGCCTGCAGCACGCGGCCAAACTTGGCCGTCATCAGCCAGCGACCGAACAAAAAGAAGCCCAGCAGCGTCAGGCCCGTCAGCACGAACAGCGTCATGCGCATGTTCTGGGTGGCAATGGGCATGCCAAGGATGCGTTTGAAATCGGTGAAACCGTTGTTGCCGCCAAAGCCGGTTTCGTTGCGGAAGAACAGCAACATGGCCGCAAACGTCATGGCCTGGGTGATGATGGAAAAGTACACCCCTTTGATGCGCGAGCGGAAGGCAAAGTAGCCAAACACCAGCGCCACCAGGCCGGGCACCAGCACAATCAGCATCACCGTGGCCATAAAACTGTCAGACAGCGCCCAGTGCCAGGGCAGCTCTTTCCAGTCCAGAAACACCATGAAATCGGGCAGGTTGCTTTTGTAGTTGCCGTCGGTGCCGATCTGGCGCATCAAATACATGCCCATCACGTAGCCACCCAGCGCAAAAAACAGGCCGTGACCCAGGCTGAGGATGCCGGTGTAGCCCCAGATCAGGTCCATGGCCAGCGCGCAAATGGCAAAGCACATGATCTTGCCCACCAGCGCCACGCCGTAGTCACTGAGGTGGAACACGCTGCCTGCGGGCACCAGCAGGTTGAGCACAGGGGCCAGGGCACACACCACCAGCAGGGCCACCACAAAGGCAGACCAGCCAGCGCGCGACAGCAAGGCGGGTTTGGGGGGCAAAACCAGTGGGGCGTGCATGGTGGGAGAGGGGTTGGAGGTGGTCATGGGGTTCAGTCCGGCGTCAGGCTTCTGCACTGCGGCCCTTCATGGCAAAAATGCCTTGCGGACGCTTCTGAATGAAGATGATGATGAACACCAGCACGGCAATCTTGGCCAGCACAGCACCGGTCACACCTTCCAGCAGTTTGCTGGCCATGCCCAAGCCCAAAGCGGCGTACACGGCACCGGCCAGCTGACCCACGCCGCCCACCACCACCACCATGAAGGCATCAACGATGTAGGTTTGCCCCAGGTCTGGCCCCACGTTGCCCACTTGGCTGAGCGCACAACCGGCCAACCCGGCAATGCCGGAACCCAGCGAGAACGCATAGGTGTCGATGCGAGCGGTGTTCACCCCCATGCAGCTGGCAATGGGGCGGTTTTGCGTCACGCCGCGCACAAACAGGCCCAGGCGGGTTTTGCCGATCAGCCAGGCCATGCCCAGCAGCACGGCAGCGGCAAACGCAATGATGACCAGGCGGTTGTAGGGCAGCGTGAGGTTGGCCAGCACTTGCACACCACCGCTCATCCAGCTGGGGTTTTCAACCCCCACGTTCTGCGCGCCAAACAGGCTGCGAACACCCTGCATCAGCATGAGGCTGATGCCCCAGGTGGCCAGCAGTGTTTCCAGCGGGCGGCCATACAGAAAGCGCAGCACCCCACGCTCCAGCGCCGCGCCCACCAGGGCAGACGTGAAGAAGGCCACCGGCACGGCGGCCACCAAATACCAGTCGAACGCATCGGGCAAATAGCTGCGGAACAGGCCCTGCACCACGTAGGTGGCGTAAGCACCGATCATCATCAGCTCGCCGTGCGCCATGTTGATGACGCCCATCAGCCCGTAGGTGATGGCCAGGCCCAGCGCCACCAGCAGCAAGATGGAGCCCAGGCTGACGCCGGTGAACACCGCGCCCAGCCGCTCGCCCCACACCAGCGTGTCGGCAATGGTGCGCAGGCTGTTTTGTATGGCCGATTTCACCGTGGCGTCGTCTTCATCAGCCAGGCGCTGGTTCAGCAGCAGCTGCGTGGCGGGGGTTTTGCTTTGCGCCAGGGCTTTGGCTGCGACCAGGCGTTTGGCCACGTCGGCACTGCCCAGCAATGCGGCAGAACGGGCCAGCTCCAGCTGGCTGCGCACCGCGTCGTTCTTCTCTGTGGTCAGCGCTTTGTCCAACAGGGGCAGCAGCGCTTCGTTGGGTTCTTTGATGAGCGTGGCCACCGCCTGCAGGCGCGCAGCTTGCTCGCCCGAGAACAGCTTGAGCGCGGCCAGCGCGGTGTCGAGCCCGCTGCGCATGCGGTTGTTGTTGATGACGTCTTCGGCCGTGTCGGGCACCTTCACAGCTTTGCCGGTGGCGGGGTCGGTAGCGGTGCCGTTGCGCACCACAAACACCTGGTCGCCCGCCACTTTCACGGCATCGTCTGACAGGGCCTGAATGAAGGCCACCGTGGCATCGTCGGCATCGACCACGGCCAAGCCCACTGCAGCCATGCGCGCATCGGCTTCGCCAATTGACATGCTTTTTGCGGCCTCACCGCTTAATGCATATGCGCTGGTAGCTATCAGTACAGAAGTAATGAACAAACCCAGGTTGCGTAAACCGGGTGAACGAGTGCGCATGTGGCTGTTTCCCAAGTGGTGTGTTGCAGCCGATTGTGTGCAGCGCACCAAAAATGGGATATACGCCGAGTGGCGTACTCAGACAGCGAAACCGCCCGCGTTCGCCGACTGGCATGAAACCAGTAAGATCCAGCCGAAATCATTCGAAAGCCTCCTATGTACATGCCTCGCCTTCTCATTGCCGGATTGATCAGCTTGGTGACCGTTGGCTGTGCCTCTCCGATGTCAAAACTCTCGGACGCTGCCCTCTGTCAGCAGGTGCAGTCTCCAGCAAACCTGATGGTTGCCTGGGAGCACAAGGAAGAAGTGGTTCGACGCAAACTGGATTGCAATGCGCTGGCCACCAAGCCGGACGCACCGCAGGCAAAGTAACCGTTTCTCTCGTTGTGCCCGCGTGACTGCTGCTGTGTGCTGGCCCAGTTGCCCGCTTTGAATCGTCGGGCCTGAGTCAACTGACCTGATTCAGGCTGGCCAAACTGCCGTCCAACGCCAAGAGCCGGGCAATGCAGCGTTCAGACGATGGTGTCCGGGTGCTCGTACATCTGGAACCAGACCAAGCTTGACAGTATCAAGCGGTCGTTGGGTTTCAGATGATCAAACTCCAACCGGTACTGGACACTGGGCTGCTCGCCTGTGCTTGAGTACCCCTTCATGCCCAGTATCCTGGCATGAACGTCCAGCGACACGGGTACACCGTGCAGTTCAAACGAAAAGGTCAGTTGCAGAGCCTCAACCTCGGGGTCCAACACCTTGCCCGTTTCAAGCAATGCCCCAATGGCCCCCAAATCGACGATGGTCCCTTGCCCCATGTGTGTGCCACCCACACTGAACGTGGCGGCCAAATCGACCCGGCTGCGCGGTGAGCGGCGGATTTCAACGGCATGCACATGCTTTGGGAAACTGAGGTGAACGTATGGAAACGGCAGGTTGTTTGTCTTGCGTACATTGCCCTTGAAAGCGAATGCACTGCGACCCGTGAACACGCGCAAGGTCACGCTTTCGCCCTCGAAGAGTTGCAAAGGTTTGTCTGCCGCCACGGGCTGGGTCAACATGACGCTGACACCCTCCCGCCAGCCCAGTACCGTCGAACTGGCACGGCCGTGGGCACCCGAGCCCGAAAAATCCAGGTAAACCGTGTCACCCACTTTCAGGTGAACGTCGGCAAACACGCAGGTGCCCATCTCCTCGTGATCGGGATGGGTATGGGTTGCTGCGTCCGCATGGTGTCTGGCTTCGGTGTGAGGGGCGAAAGACATAGGTGAGCAATCACTTCCAGCCAGACTGCCTTGCGCAATCTTTCATGGCGGCGGGGTTGGCTTTTTCCATCTGTTGACGGGCAAAGGGCCGAGGGAGCCGGGACAATCCAATGTATCGCAACAAGTCCATGGCACCACTTGATGGTCATCAACTCTTCGGCACGGCCCGCGAAATCAGCCTGTGACAGCCCGCATGAATCTGCTGCTTTGGCTCAAGACATTGAAGCAGGTCAACCACGTACTGAGCCGAGGAGTCAAGGGCCTGCGGAGCCCCCCCTTCATCGCCTGGTGGCACACAGGGAATGACTGACGTGGGAGCCAACCGCACCCCGGGCCGACAGATGCCCGCAAAAAGCCCCCATGGGTGTGCAAACGACTGGAAAACGGCGGCGCAAGCAGATAGAGTGTTGAGAATGAACGACCACGCACCCCTCCGACCCAACCCAACGTTCCCGGCAGGCTTCGTTCCATTGGCGGGCACTTCGCAAGATTGCGACAACTGCGGCAACGCCGAAAGCCTGGGCTTCCAATTCGATTACGCCTACCAGCCCATCGTGGACATCACCACCCGACAAGTATTTGCCCACGAAGCCCTGGTGCGAGGCCCAAACGGCGAGGGGGCGCTGACCGTGCTGTCACAGGTGAACGAAGCCAACCGCTACCGCTTCGATCAGGCCTGTCGGGTCAAGGCCATCAAAGGGGCGAGTCAGCTGCAAATCAAAGAGCCCGTCTCGATCAACTTTTTGCCCAATGCCATCTACAGGCCGGAGGTGTGCATTCGAACCACGCTGGCAGCCGCCAAAGCCCATGGTTTCCCGCTTGATCAGATCATTTTTGAAGTGACCGAAGGCGAACGGGTGGAAGACGGCCCGTGGTTTGCAGAAATTTTGCGGGAATACAAACGCTGCGGCTTCAAGACGGCCATCGACGACTTCGGGGCGGGTTATGCAGGCATGAAGCTGCTGTCGGATTTCCAGCCCGACCTGATCAAAATCGACATGGACTTGATCCGGGGTATCGATACCAACCGTCCACGCCAGGCCATCGTGCGCAGTCTGGTGCGCCTGTGCGAAGAGCTGAACATCCAGGTCATCGCCGAAGGCATTGAAACGTCAGCAGAAAGAGACTTCCTGCAAGACACCGGCATTCACTTGATGCAGGGTTACCTGTTTGCCAAGCCAGCGTTCAGGGCCGTTGCCGAATTGCATTTTTAGGCACTTGGCGTTGGCCGCCAACCAACACACTGGCTTCAACGCCCCGCGTGCCGCAACGTCTGCACCAGCCTGCGGCGCAGGCTGTCCACCGCTTCGAGCACCGTTGGGCGTGTTCCCGCTCCTCACGCCGTCCAGCCAAGTTGGCTATGCCACCGCCTCACCACCAAACTTGTCCCACAGCGCGGTTTTGAACCAGTAGGGCATGAGGTCTGTTTTCATTTCCAGCTCGTTGCCATCGGTCACTTCGGCAACCAGTACACGGGCATCGTCACAAGAGTTGTCAAACACATAGGCCCGGTCTGTGCAAGCCACTGCTGCGTTGAGCAAATCCAGCGAACGGTAGTATCGGCTGATGATTTTGTCCTTTGGGACCGGGTGACCGCCGGTATTGACACGGTGCTCGACGCGGGAAACATTGATGTCAGGATCTTCAGTGGCCACGTAGTAAAGGTAGGTGCGATAGCCTGCCTGTTTGGCCTTGCAGATGAACGCCACCTTTTCAGCAGATGACATCACCGTTTCAAACGTGAAGGACATCTTGGCCTCCAACAACTTGTGGCGAATGAAATCGGCCAGTACGGAGGCATGGTAAGAGTTGACCGCCAACCCGCCAAAGTCAACCACATCATCGCGCAGGCGAATGCACGGCACATCCCGACCCAAGCCTTGTTCGGTAAATAAACTGGAACTGCCCAGAAAGGCGGTCAGCTCATCATCTGTGGCCACAATGCCAAAGCCGTTTAGCGACAGCTTGCCATCGGCACGAATGCACTTTTCAATCTCGTCCGCATTCACATACACCCCCATCCAATGGGGCTGCAAATGGTCTTTCAGGGTGCTTTTACCCGACCCATTTGGGCCTGCAAACATGCGCAGACGGGGAACGGGCTGCGTCATCTGCCGCTGATTTGGCGTGTCAGCTTGGTACCCATCGCCACTTTCACAGGCGCGTGAATGGCACGCAGCACGCGCTCGGTGCCATCGGCATGGGTCTCAACCAACTGGCCATTGACAGCCCGCATGACTTTGCCGCTTTGGGTCAGGGCATCGAAGTAGGCCCGCTCGAAGGCCCCCCGTGCCAACCTGGGGATGTTGACCTCCAGCGCCAGCATGGTCTCTTCCGTCATATTCATGGCTCAAACTCCATCATCTGATTGGACATGCAACCTCCGGTTGCTGGTGGTAGGCCACCATGAAGCATTATTGTCTGCTTTGCCAACAGTGTGTCCAATGCAAAAAGCCACGCCGGGCAAGGGCGTGGCTTTTTTCAGAGGCGCGAGCTCACTTCTTCTCGGGTTCGTCTTTCTTCTTGTCGTTGCCTTCGATGAAGGGGCTCCATGGCTTGGCTTTCACGGGGCCGGGGGTTTTCCAGACCACGTTGAACTGGCCATCAGCCTTGATCTCACCGATGAACACGCTCTTGTGCAGGTGGTGGTTCTTTTCATCCATCTTGCTCACGATGCCGCTGGGGGCGGTGAACGTCTGGCCGGCCATGGCGGCAATGACCTTGTCCACGTCGGTGGATTTGGCCTTCTCGACGGCCTGCTTCCACATGTTGATGCCGATGTAGGTGGCTTCCATCGGGTCGTTGGTCAGGGGCTTGTCTTTGTGGCCAGCGATGTTTTTGGCCTTGGCGTAGTCAGACCACTTCTTGATGAACGCATCGTTGGTGGGGTTCTTGATGCTCATGAAGTAGTTCCATGCAGCCAAGTGGCCCACCAGCGGTTTGGTGTCCACGCCACGCAGCTCTTCCTCACCCACGCTGAACGCCACCACGGGCACGTCTTTGGCCTTCAGGCCTGCGTTACCCAGTTCTTTGTAGAAGGGCACGTTGGAGTCACCGTTGATGGTAGACACCACAGCCGTCTTGCCGCCGGCAGAGAACTTCTTGATGTCGGCCACGATGGTCTGGTAGTCAGAGTGGCCGAAGGGGGTGTATTTTTCGTCGATGTCAGACTCTTTCACGCCCTTGCTTTTCAGGTAGGCGCGCAGGATCTTGTTCGTGGTGCGGGGGTACACGTAGTCGGTGCCCAACAGCACCCAGCGTTTGGCACTGCCGCCGTCTTTGCTCATCAGGTAGTCCACCGCAGGAATGGCCTGCTGGTTGGGAGCGGCACCGGTGTAGAACACGTTTTTGGACAGTTCTTCGCCTTCGTACTGAACGGGGTAAAACAGCAGGCCGTTCATTTCCTCCACCACGGGCAGGACGGACTTGCGACTGACGGATGTCCAGCAGCCGAAGATCACGTCCACTTTGTCCTGGCCCAACAGCTGCTTGGTTTTTTCAGCGAACAGGGGCCAGTTGGACGCAGGGTCCACCACCACAGGCTCCAGTTTTTTGCCGAGCAAACCGCCCTTGGCATTGATTTCGTCAATGGCCATCAGCACGGTGTCTTTCAACACGGTTTCGGAAATGGCCATGGTGCCCGACAGGCTGTGCAGCACGCCCACCTTGATGGTGTCGGCCGCATGGGCGGACATGCCGGCAAAACCCAGCGTGGCGACAGTGGCTGCCGCAGACAGGGCTTTCAGGGTGAATCGACGCGAAGCTGAACTTGACATGGTGTTTCTCTCCAGAGGTTTGCGAACAAGGTGGGGGAACTGAATCCGGGCTGTTGCAAGTGCCCAGAAGGCCCTTTCAGCAGCGGATGGGTGAACTTTAGGGAGACCCCTGCCAACCGTCTGTACGCCGCATGGCGTACACGGCGCTGCACCACAAGGCACCCACTGCTGCCTTTACCCAACTTTACGGACTTGACACAACCCGGCGTTGCGACATCTTTACGCTCTCAAACATCAATACACATAGCAAACTTTTATTTACCAGAAAGCGATGAAGGCACAATGAGTTCAAAAAATTACCATACCCAGTCAACCACCATCTGTCTGCAGACCCCTGACATCGGCGCAGCCCACCACCACACGTTGGCCCCCTGCCGCACAGGCCTGAACCGGCGACAGGTGTTGCTGTCTGCAATGGGTCTGGCGGGAGCGTCGGGGCTGGCTGCGCTGACTGGTTGTGGTGGTGGCAGTGACACCAACGAGGCCTACCTGCGCTTTGTGAACGCGTCAGTCGACTTCCCCACTGCAGACCTGTGGTTGAAAGGCATGAAGTCCATCGCAGCGCTGGCCAATGCAGGAGGCATTTCCAACTGGCTCACGCTCACGCCCAGCAGCGTGCAGCTGGCGTTGCACGCCACGGGGGAGTCGTCGTCGGTGCTGGCAGAAACGCGCACGCTGACCACCGACAGCTACACGTCGGTCGTCATCTACGGATCGCTGGCCACCAGCATGAAGTACAAGTACCTGGACGAGTCCAATGCCCTCCCAGCCAGCACTTACACCAAGGTACGGCTGTTTCAGGGCGCGTCCACCCTGTCGGGGTTGGACGTGTACGTCACCAACACCAGCAGCTTGGGCGGCTTGGCTCCCACGCTCAGCGTGTCGGCGCTGGGCGAAACAACCGATTTCGTCACGCTGGTGGCGGGCACGTACCGCATACGCGCCACGGCCAAGGGCGACCAGAGCACCGTGCTGTTCGACCACACCGTGGGCGTGAGCTTGTCGTCGCAATCGGTCGTGACGCTGGTGGTGGTGCCGCGCGCCAGCGGCTCGTTGCCCAACATCAGCGTGCTGGCCGAGCAATCCAATGGTCTGGTGCTGAGCAACGCACTGGCAAGTTGAAGCGGCCAGCCGAGGCGGGTGCGCTGTCTGGGCGTTGCTGGCCCAGATATATATTCACCCGGCGGTACCCCGCAGGGTACAGACTGGCTCTATGCTGGGGAACTTTGCCAAAAAAGCTCATTTCTACCGGTTGAACACCCATGCCATCTGAATCCGAACAAAAGATCTTTGCCAAGCTTGCCGAATTGGAGTCAGAAATATCGTCCTTGCGCAACGGTTACCTGGTGGTGAACAAACGGTACGCCGAAGCCCTGTCAACCCTGAAAACGCTGACGTCTTTCACGCTGGAGGCCGCCATGCGCTCGGCAGTTGCAGCTGAAAAGGCAGCCATGGCTTGCAAGCAGGCCACAGCAGCGGCGGTCGCTGCGGCCGCGCTGTCAGTGATCGAAGCCACGCAATCGGCTGCCGAAGCAGCTGGGCTGGCCGCACTGGCCGCCTCCGAAGCCGCTGCTGCCGCATCGGCGGCCGCGTCGGCTGCGGCATCGGCCGCAGCCGTTCAGGCCGAAGAAACCGCACTGCAGGCTTCGGCCGAAGCCGCGCAAGCCACGTCACGGGCCACCGCCGCTGCCGCTGCTGCGGCACAAATGGCGCAGGAAGCCGCTGCTGTGGCCAGGTCGCTGAGCAAGTAAAAGTCGGCATGAGCCCATTGACGCCACCTGTGCCCATGGCTGACAGCGCGGTCACCATTGAACGGCCTGATGTCCAGGCACGGTTGGCAGGGCTGTCGGCCAGCATACAAGCGCTCTATGAACATGCACCGTTTGGCACCCACACGCTGGCAGCCGACGGAACTTACTTGCAGGTCAACGCACTGCAACGGGCATGGCTGGGACTGCCACCCGACGCATTGCTGGGCAAGAAAACCCCCACCGATTTCCTCACGCCAGCCAGCCTGGCCAAGTACCAAAAGCACCTGTCAGCGTATGGATCCCACGGGTTTGCCGATCTGGAGCTGGACATACTCGGGCAAAACGGATCGACCCGCCCCGTTTCACTGACCTACAGCGGCAATCGGGATGCCAATGGCAACCATCAGACCAGCCGATCGGTTCTGTTCGACCTGACCGCTCACAACCACAGGGTGGAGCAACAGCGTGTGGCCGCCCTGGCCTTCGACTCGCTGGCCGGGATGTGCGTGACCGACAGCCTGGGACACGTGCTGCAAGTGAACAGGGCGTTCACCACCCTCACCGGGTACAGCGCCGAAGAGGCACAGGGCCAGCCCATGAGCATGCTCAGCTCGGGGCGGCACAACCAGGCTTTTTACAGCGCCATGTGGGCGTCCCTTCAAAACCACGGCAGTTGGCAGGGCGAAATATTCAACCGGAGAAAAGACGGCCAGGTCATTGCGGAATGGCTGAGCATTTCTGCGATCTCCAATGCGGATGGCAAGGTAACCAACTACACCGCCACGTTTTACGACATCACGGCCAACCGTGCGGCACAAGACCAGATCAGCCAACTGGCGTACTTCGACCCCCTCACGCAGCTGCCCAACCGCCGCCTGCTGCTGGACCGGCTGGCGCAAGCCGCCGCCTCGACCAGCCGCAGCGGCAAAGGCGGCGCGGTGCTGTTCATTGACCTGGACAACTTCAAGACCGTGAACGACACACTGGGCCACGATGAGGGCGACAAGTTGCTGCTGCAGGCCGCCAAACGCATCCGATCTGCCGTGCGCGAGACAGACACCGTGGCGCGGCTGGGGGGCGATGAATTTGTGGTCCTGTTAGACGGGCTGGCCCCACCTGCGGCAGATTTCATCCACCAGGCGGAAAAAGTGGGCCACAAAGTATTGAAGGCGCTGGCCCTGCCTTATGTACTGCGAAACAAAGACTTCCTGTGTGCAGCCAGCATGGGTGTGACCATATTGGTTGACGGCACAACCCTCTCTGCGCTGCTACAGCAGGCCGATCTGGCCATGTATCAGGCAAAAAAGAAGGGTGGCAACACCTTGTGTTTCTTTGACCCTGCCATGCAGAACAGCCTGGCCGAGCGCGTCGGCTTGGAACAGGATTTGCGCCGGGCGCTCGGCCTGCAACAGTTCCAGCTGTACTTCCAGCCTCAGTTCAACCGACACGACCAGATCGTCGGTGCCGAAGCCCTGCTGCGCTGGTTTCCCACGGGGCGCGAACCCGTTCCGCCTGCAGTGTTCATTCCGCTGGCAGAAGAAAGCGGCCTGATCCTGCCCATTGGGCAATGGGTGCTGGAAACCGCATGCCAGCAACTCAAGGCGTGGGAAGCACAGCCCCACACGCAGGCACTGCAACTGGCCATCAACGTGTGTGCCCGCCAGTTTGCACAGCCCGATTTCACCGACCAGGTCACCCGCACCATTGCGCAATACGCCATCGACCCCACCCGGTTGAAGCTCGAAATCACGGAAAGCATGGTGCTCGACGTCGAAGACGTGGTCACCAAAATGAACACCCTGCGCGCAGTGGGCGTGCGCTTTTCGATGGACGACTTTGGCACCGGGTATTCGTCGCTCTCCAGCCTGACCAAATTGCCGCTGGGTCAATTGAAAATCGACCAGTCTTTCGTGCACAACATGCACGCCAAACCCATCGATGCGGTGATCGTGCGTACCATCATCGGCATGGCCCAGAGCCTGGGGCTGGAGGTGATTGCCGAGGGCGTGGAAACCGAAGACCAGCGTGCGTTCCTGATTGAAAACGGCTGCCTGCTGCTCCAAGGCTATTTGTGCGGCAAGCCCATGACCATCCACGCATTTGAAGCACTGCTGACACAACACGCCATCAGGCCAGCGTCAGCCCCAGCAATGGACTGATAGGTCAGTTCAATGGGCAACCTGCCGCAGCCAACAAGTCCGCCGTCGGTCCGATCTTGCTGGCGCGCCCGCCTGTTGCAGGCCCCATCGCCCAGACAGCATTGTCGGCAGATGAAACCGCCAGGTAAGTCGATGTCCCGGCATAGAACCGATAGTAAAAGGGCGACAAATTGGTGGAGGCCGCTCCGGCCGGCGCGAAGAAAGCGGCGAATGTCTGTTCAGCCCAGTTGAACAGGCAGTCAGCAGGGTTGGAGGGCAACACGGCCGTCACAGTGCCTTTTCGCACCGTGCGATTGCTGCGGTCAGCCACGTATAAATTGCCAGCGGCATCGACGGCAACGTCCTTGGGGTTGTAGAACTTGGCGGCCGTGCCAACGCCATCTGTGGAACCGATGCTGCCACCCGCAATGGTGGACACCGCCCCTGTCGGGTCGATTTTGCGAATCACCTGGTTGTCGGTATCTGCCACGTACACGAAGCCGCTGGCGTCGACAGCCAAACCGGAAGGGAACTTGAAAAGCGCCGCTCTGCCATTGCCATTGGCATAACCCATGCTGCCTGAGCCCGCCAGCGTTGTGACCACCCCCGCTGGCGTGACTTTCCGTATGGCGTGGTTGTTGCGGTCAATCACGTACAAGTTGCCGCTGACATCCACCGTCACGTCGTATGGCACGCTGAAACGCGCCGACGTCCCGTTACCGTCCGTGAAACCGTTGGCAAAGGCGCGCCCTGCAAGGGTAGTGACCTCCCCGCCGGTTGTAATTTTTCGAAGGGTTGACGCCTCAGAATCCACCACATAGACGTTTCCGGCCCCGTCAACCGCAACGCCAGCCGGGGCAGAAAAACGCGCAGCGCTACCCGTTGCATCGGTGCTGCCCTTGGCACCCGATGTGCCTGCGAGGGTTGTGACCACACCCGCTGCGCTTATCTTGCGAACAGACGCATTGCCCGTGTCGGCCACGTAAACAGTTCCTGAACTGTCAGCAGCAATGCCCATCGGGGCATTGAAGCGAGCATTGGCCCCCGTTGCGTCGGTCGCGCCAAAACTGCCGGCCTTCCCGGCCAGCGTGGTGACGGTGCCATCGGCACTGATCTTGCGGACGGTGTGATCAGTGTGATCGGCCACGTAAACATAGGTCCCGTCAGTGGCAACCGCATAGGGTTCTTCAAAGCGGGCTTCGGCCCCTTTTCCATCCGTGCTGCTGCTGCGGCCTGCCAAGCCAGCCAGCGTCGAGACGGTGCCCGCGGGAGATATTTTGCGAACCGTGTTGTTGGACGTGTCTGCCACATACAAGTTGTTGGCACTGTCGAGCGCAATCCCGGAAGGCGCGTTGAACAACGCTGCGGTGCTGCCATCGGTACTGCCCGGCGTTGGAGCCGTGCCAGCCACTTTCGAGACCACACCCGCAGCCGTCACTTTCCAGATGACGTGGGCGCTGTAGTCAGCCACAAAGACGTTGCCGCTTGAATCCACCACCACACCGCGCGGCTCCCCAAACTGAGCCGTGGTACCACCACCGACGAAGGTAGATACCAAGCCGCTCGCGGTGATTTTTCGAATGGCGCGGCTACCCGCATCTGCAACGAATACATTGCCAGCACTGTCAACAGCAATGCCATTGAGCGACATGAAACGCGCATTCGCACCCTGGCCATCCACCGTTCCGGGGGTGTCGTAGCCCCCGGCCAAAGTGGTCACGACACCTGTCGCGGTGACTTTGCGAACAACGTTGTTCTCGTAATCGGCGACATACAGGTTGCCGCTGCTGTCCAGTGCGATGCCCCTGGGCTCTTTGAATTTGGCCGCAGCACCCACACCGTCCGCATACCCGGGACCGTTGCCGCCTGCCAGCGTGGTCACGACACCTGAGGCGCTGATCTTGCGTATGGCGCCATTGTTGGTGTCTGCCACGTAAACCGTACCGCTGCTGTCAACAGCGACACTGAATGGCTCGTTGAATCCTGACGGGACGGAGGCTGTGGTGGCTGCGGCTCCCGCCGTGCCTGCCAGCGTGGAAACGACACCTGCAGCCGTGACTTTGCGCACCGTGTGGTTGCCGCTGTCAGCCACATACACGTTACCGGCACTGTCCACAGCAACCCCGCGTGGCGCAGAAAACTGGGCAGCACTGCCCGTACCGTCGGCACTGTTGACAATGCTCCCTGGCGCACCGGCCAGTGTGGTGAAAACAAGGCTGGTTTCAGACGCAAAAACCGACGTCCCCGCACCGCTCACGGCCAACAAAAGGGTCAACAAAGGCAAGGACAAACGGCGCATCTGAAATCCCCTCTCAAAGCCAAGGTTGCGTGCGCAGGTGCGGGCTGAAGCAAACGCCTGCCAGCGCTGACGACACATCCGCAGATGGTAGCCGGGAAAGCCCGCCGCGTGCACAACCCGAAATGTCCAGGCAATGACGGCGGTCAGCGGCGCCGTGAAGTGGGTGGGAAGCACCGTGGAGCGGGTGGGCCCCACTGAGCGGAACTGGGGGCACAGGCGCATGACTTGGCGGCATCTGTATCCCATAAAAATGGAGGCGCTGCTGAAACTGGCATGATGCTGGGTTTCCCAGCTTTCTGGGGGCCAAGGCCCTGCCACAACTTACATGACCGAATCCATCTCAATTCCGGCCGCACCTGACGCTGTCAACGATCTGCCCGCAACCACCGTGGCAGACCACGCCCCCGCCGTTGGTGAACAAACTGGCCGCAGCGAAGGCCGCCCGAATGGGCCACGCGATGGTGCACGCAAAGAGGGCCGCCAGGGTGGCAGGGGCCGTGGCCAACCGCAAGGCCGCAAAACCTCCGGTGACGGCGCGCGCCGCCCTGCCCCGCCACAACACCCCGTGCTGGCCCACCTGGCCACGCTGTACCCGGTGCTGTTCGGAGCCAAACCCTTGCCACTCAAGCGTGGCATCTTGCAAGACCTGCTGGCTGCCCAGCCCGACGTGCTGACCAAAGACGGGTTGAAAGAAGCGCTGGCCCTGTACACACGGTCAACCCGCTACCTCACGACCATGGCGTCGGGCCAGGCCCGACACGACCTGGCAGGCAACGCCGTGGAAGCCGTTGCACCCGAACACCAGCACCACGCACTGCTGGAGGTGTTCAAGCGCCGCCACGCCCGCACCGGTGAAGACGTGCGTGCCGAGTTGTACGGCCGCATGCTGCTGGCGGCAGAAAGCGCTGGCATGGCACCGGCCGACTACGCACTGCGCGTGCGCAACAAGGATGAAGCAGCCAACGCCATCCTGGACGAGGCCATGACCGAGCTGACCACCCGCGTGGCACGCGACCAGGCGCTGCTGCAAGCTTTTGAAGCCAGCGGCAAAACCGTGAACGAGTTTGCAGGTATGTACGGCCTGCACCCGATTGAAGCCGCCGCCACGCTGAACCGTGCGCGCGCCAGGGCGGAAGCCACGCTGGCCGCCACACAAGCCGCCGCCGAGGCAGCGGCCGCACAGGTCGCTGCAGCGGAAACGGCAACCACCGAATCCGAAAGCGATGCGGATGTAGGTGCCGAAGCAGAAGCCGCAGAAACTGACACCCGTGCCAGCGACGCGGCAGCACCTGCCAGCGACGCCGCTGCCGCCTGAGGACCGAGGAAAGGCCAAGGAGAGGTCGAGGGTCTTTCGCTCACACCCGAGCAACCCTCAGCCTCGGCCCCCTCAGTCCCTCAACCCGCCCAGACAACAAAAAACCCGGCCAGCAGGTCATTCTGCTGGGCCGGGTTTTTCTTTTGTGCCCAAGGGCACGCTACGCGATCACTGCTTGACGGCTTCGACCTGCACCACGATGCGCACGTTCTTGGGGAAGCCCCAGTCGATGCCGTAGTTCATGCCGAACACGCTGCGATCGATGGTGGTTTCAAAGTCGCCACCGCACACTTCGCGCTTGAGCATGGGGCTCTGGTAGCAAGCAAACTGGTTGGCCTTCAGCGTGACGGGGGCAGTCTTGCCCAGCAGCGTCAGGTTACCGGCCACAGCAGTGACCTTGTCACCGTCGAACGTGAACTTGTCACCCGTGAACGTGATGGTGGGGTGCTTGGCGGTGTCGAACAGGTCGGCGCTTTGCAGGTGCTTGTCAAAGGCAGCCGTGCCGCTGTTGACAGACGTGGTGTCGATGCTGATCTCGACCTTGCCTGTCTTGGCTGCTTTGTCGAGCGTGACCGAGCCGGTCTTTTTGTCAAAACGGGCGCGGTTCACGCTGGCACCGAAGTGGCTGATTTCAAACGTGGCGAACGTGTGTGTGGGGTCAACGGCGTAGCTGGCCGATTCGGCTTGGGCCAGACCGGTTGACAACAGGGCGGCCGCAGCCAGAGCGATGACAGATGAGCGCATGGGAAAACTCCGTGAGTTGGAAAAAACAAATAAAAAGTGCCTCTATCGCTTTATTTAAAAGCGATGTCAGCTATCGAAATTTCAGATTTTAGGCACGCCGTTCAGGGCCAGCTTGAACTTCACCTGCACCTCGTCCGCCACCATGGACGTGTCGGCCCACTCGGCTTCCCCCACCTTGAACGCCAGGCGGGGAATGGTGAATGCGCCGGTGGCGGTGGTGGCCAGGTTGGGCGCAGCGCCCGTTTGGGCCAGGGTGACGGGTACGGTCACGTCGCGGGCATTGCCCTTGATGGACAGTTTGCCCTGCACCTCGAATTTGCCGCCGCCCAGCGCCTTGATGGCAGACGACTGGAAGCTGGCTTGCGGAAACTTGAGCGCGCTCAGCCAAACGGGCTTGGGCATTTCAACGTCCACCTCTTTGGCACCCATGGTGGCGCTGCCCATGTCCACCGTGAAGGCAATGCGGCTGGTGGCAAGTTTGGCGGGGTCGAAGGCCACCTGCGCGTCAAACGCCTTGAACTGGCCTTCCACCGGCACGCCCATCTGCTTGATGACAAAGCCCAGGCTGCTTTGGGCAGGCACCAGCTTTTGCTGGGCAAACGCGGCAGGGGACGCGGCGACCAAGGCCAAGGCTGCACAAAAGGTCAAACGTGAAACAGGAGATGTCATGGACGCACTCGATATGAAAGATGAGGTCAACAGAAAGCTATCAATAAAAGAACGGCGGCAGGGTGGCAGCGAAGCTGACGTGCATCAGGCGCTGCGGCTGGGCAACATGCGTTGCATCAGGCCATCACGGTCAATGAGCTGGTGTTTCAGGGCCGCACCCACGTGCGCCAGCACCAGAGCAGCCATGGCAAAAGCAGATATTTCGTGCCAGGGCTTGATCAGCTCGGCCAGTGCCTTGTCGGCCGACACAAAGTCAGGCAGTGGCAACACGCCGAACAGCACCACCGGGAAACCGGCTGCCGAGCTATATGCCCAGCCCACCAGCGGCACCACGAAAAACAATGCGTACAAGGCATGGTGCGTGCCATGGTGGGCCATGCGCTGCCAGGCGGGCATGGCCGCCTCGGTGGCCGCAGGCAATGCAGGTGCCGGGTGCGTCAGCCGCCACACCAGGCGCAGCACCGACAGCAACAGGATGATCACACCGGCCCATTTGTGCCAGTTGTACAGCTTCAGGCGGGTGGGCGAAAACGGCAGGTCAGCCATGTAGACGCCCAGCACGAACGTGCCGATCAGCGCCAGCGCCAGCAGCCAGTGAATGGCCATGGCCGTCAGCGTGTATCGCGCGGGAGGGCTTGAAAACGAAGAAGAATGTGAAGACATGGGGCGAAGTTTAGAAACGCCTTACCTCCATTGGTTTGAACGGTTTTGTTGAAAGCATTCAAACAATTTGAATTAAATGATCCAGTTCAAGCAGCTGCCACGACTCGGGTGGGGGTCAGGCCTGGTTGGTGTTGTGGGGACAGCAATCCATGTTTGCTTGACTTCCGTCAAGTCATACGCGGGTAAACACCGCTTGAAAACCCCGAAAATAGCAGGTTGTGCGCCCAAACAGGAAACGCAGCACCATGCCCAACCACGTAGCACGTTCTGACGCAATCACCGCTGACGCCTCCTTGACGGCTCCCTTGACAGAGGGCGATTCGGACGCCGCCAAGCCCTACGTGGTGGCCATCGGCGCATCGGCCGGTGGCCTGGATGCACTCGAAAAGCTGTTTGCCAGCCTGCCCGCCGATGCGGGCGCTGCGTTCGTGGTGATCCAGCACCTGTCGCCCGATCACAAAAGCATGATGGCCAGCCTGCTGGCGCGGCACACCACCATGCCCGTGGTCATGGTGGAAGAAAACATGCCCATTCAGGCCAACAGGGTGTTCCTGATCCCGCCTGGGTCCATCATGCACACCGACGGTGTGCTGCTGCGCCTGACCCCCAAGAGTCCACGCATACTGACCCTGCCCATTGACGTGTTTTTCCAGTCGCTGGCCACGCATCACGGTGACCGCGCGGTGGGCGTGGTGCTGTCAGGCACGGGCTCCGACGGCACGCGCGGTGCGGGTGCCATCAACGAAGCGGGCGGTTTCCTGATTGCCCAAGACCCCGAAAACGCCAAGTTTGATGGCATGCCGCGCAGCGTCATCGCCACCGGTCTGGTCGATGCCATTTTGCCGGTGGAGAACATTGCACAGCGTGTGGTGGCCCACATCACCAACCAGTCGGTCCCGCTGGACGAACAGGTGCACGATCCCCATGGTCACAGTCTGGCCATCGGGCCGGACGCCGCGTTGTCAGGCATCCTGCACTTGCTGCTGCAACTGGGCGGCATCAACTTTGAAGAATACAAGCCGGGCACGGTGATGCGGCGCATCGAACGCCGCATGGCCGTGCAACAGATGGGCAGCATCGAGGGCTACCTGGCCCTGCTGAACCAAGACCGCACCGAGGTACTGACCCTGCGGCGCGAAATGCTCATACCCGTGACCAGCTTCTTCCGCGACACCGATGCGTTCGAGGCGCTGATGCGTCAGGTGATCGACCCCATTGTGTCCGGCAAAGAAGCCGGTCAATCCATTCGGGTCTGGTGCGCGGGGGTGTCCACGGGCGAAGAGGCTTACTCGATTGCCATGCTGTTTCTTGAGGCTTTCGAGCATGTCAAGCGCTGGCCCACCCTGAAGATTTTTGCCACCGATGTCGAGCAACTCAACATCGAAACGGCGGCGGCGGGCACCTACCCGGAGTCCATCATGGCCGAGGTGTCGCCGCAACAGCTGGAGCGGTTTTTCGTCAAGAAGAACAACAGTTTTGTGGTGAAAAACGAGTTGCGCCAGTGCATCGTGTTTGCCAAGCACAACATGCTGAGCGACCCCCCCTTCACCAAAATGGACTTGGTGGTGTGCCGCAATGCACTCATTTACTTCCGCACCAGCGCCCAGGACCGGGCCCTGCGGCGCATGCAGTACGCACTGGGGTCCAAGGGTTTTCTGTTCCTGGGGTCGAGTGAGTCGTTGGGGGACTTGCAACGCGACTTCCACACCCTGTCTGCACGGTACAAAATATGGCAGGTGGCCCGTCCCACGTCGTTACCGTTGGACTTGGGTCGTGGCTCGGCCAGCGGCGTGGCATTGGCAGGCATTTCCCGCCGCACGCTTTCACCTGCAGGTCAGGCCCGCAGTGGTGGCATTGGCGCGGTGGACATGGGCTTTGGCACCCTGCTGAAAGCCTTCTCGCCACCGCCCGCCATACTGGTCAATGGCGGGCACGAGCTGGTGCACGCCTATGGTGATGTGCAGCCCTTCCTGCGCATCCGCGAAGGACATGCCAGCCTGGACATCAACCGCATATTGCCCGATGCGCTGATACCAGTGGCCGCTGCACTGATGTTCAAAAGCACGCGCGAAAACACCAGTGCGTTGTCCGACATCGTACGGCTGACATTGCCACCCACCCCGGGTCAATCGCCCAACGATGCGGCCCGCATCAACCTGAGGCTGAGCGCCTGGCCTGTGGGTGAAGCAGACGGCCAGCGCCTGACCTTGCTGGCATTCGAGCCCGTGACACCGGCCGACAGCGCAGATGCGCCCGTGCCAGTGGACATCCCGACTGAAACCTCAGAACGCATTGAGGTGCTGGAGCACGAACTGGCGGCCACCCGCGAGAGCTTGCAGGCCACCATCGAAGAGCTGGAAACCTCGAACGAGGAGCTGCAGGCCACCAATGAAGAAATGATGGCCTCGAACGAGGAGCTGCAAAGTTCCAACGAAGAGCTGCAATCGGTCAACGAAGAGCTGAACACCGTCAACGCCGAGTACCAGGAAAAAATCGAAATACTGAACCGCCTCAACGCCGACCTCGACAACCTGGCACGGGTGGCGTCTTCGGGCACGGTGTTTGTGGACGAAAAACTGCACCTCACCCGCTTCAGCCCCGAGGCAGCGCAAATTTTCCGTATGCGCGAGTCAGACATTGGCCGCCCCCTGGAAGACTTGACCCACACGCTGGACTACCCGACCCTGATGCACGATTTGCGCAACACGTTGAAAACCGGGCAGCCAATAGAAGAGCACGTCACGGGTGGCAACAAACGACACTTCATTGTGAAAATGCTGCCCTACCGCATTCCATCGTCTTCGGCCAGGGGGGTTGTGGTCAGCTTCGTCGACATGACGTCGGCGCACGATCTCACCCGCCTGCAGGCCATCCTGGATGCCTTGGCCGAACACGTGGCCGTGCTGGACACTCAGGGCACCATCACCCTGGTCAACCAGGCGTGGCGGCAGTTTGCCTCCCAAAACGGCGATCCAACATGCGTTCACAGTGGCGCGGGCATCAATTACCTGTTGACGTGCCAGCGCGCAGTTGGCAAGGACAGCGGATATGCCACCCGCGCGGCCGATGGATTGCGTGCCGTGCTGGATGGCCACACCACCCGTTTCAGCATGGAATACCCATGCCATGACGGACAACACGAGCGGTGGTTTGCCATGCACATCAGCGCGCTGCGATACCGCGCACCTCAAGGGGGATCGGGCACACCACCCATGCCTGACATTCTGCGTGGCGCAGTGGTCAGCCACGTCAACATCACCGAATGGCGTGACAACCAGGTACACAGCAACTCCTGAGGCAACCCGAGCATGGCGTTTCGTTTCATATCCAACGCTGACAGGCTCAGCGCCCTTCGCGTGCGGGCCGAACAGGCCCTGAAGGATCTACCTGAACAGGCCCACGCCTTCCAGAGCGACATGGCTGATCTGGACCGCCTGATCGAAGACTTGCGCGTCTACCGTGTCGAGCTGGAGTTGCAGAACGAGGAGCTGCAGCTGGCGCAACAGCGTGCCGAACTGGCCAGCATCCGGCATCAACAGCTGTTCGACCACATGCCTTTGCCAGCGGTGGTGCTCGACCAGGCCGGCCACATACAGTCCAGCAACAACCTGGCCCAGCTTTGGCTGGGTGAACGCGGCAACTACATACCGGCCGATGGACGGCTGGTGAGAGGGCTGGACCCACGTTCGCGCACCGCCCTGCGGAAGGCCTTGAACGACCGCAATGCGGTGAGCGAAACGGTTTTGCACGGGCTGGCATTGAAAACCGCCGAAAACGTTGAACGCCACATTGACGTTCACCTGCTCCGTTTGCCTGACAGCTACCACATGGACCATCACGTGGTGGCCCTGTTGGTTGACCGCACCGCCGACGTGGCCATTTCATCGCAAAGGCAGCTGTTCCAGACCCTGATCGACAGCAGCGACGACCTGATTTTCAGCACCGACCGGCGCGGCCGATTCACCCTGGCCAACCAGGCCATGCTGGATGCCCTGCAAAAAGACATGGCGGGACTGATGGGTCAGCCGCGAGATGCCGTCATGTCGGTTCGGGACGCCATTGCCCACGAAATATCCGACCAGAAGATCCTGGGTACCGGCCTGACCTTGAGCACGGAAGAGGAGATGTTCATTCCCCAGCGAGGGGAAATGCGCTACTTTGCCACACACAAGTTCCCGTTGATCGCACTGGACGGCCACACGACAGGGGTGGGATGCATTTCACGTGACATCACGGCTGAACGCCACAACGCCCAGCTGCAAAGGCTGAGCGAAGCGGTGTTTCTGAATGCAACCGAAGCCATCATCGTCACCGATGCCAATGCCCGCATCCTGCGTGTGAACCCTGCCTTTGAGCGCATGTCGGGCTTTTCGGCCAGCACGGTCATCGGCAGAAAAACATCCATGCTCCGCTCGGGACGGCAGGATGCGGCTTTCTACCGGCACTTGTGGGCGAGCCTGACCGAAGGCGGGCGCTGGCAAGGGGAGTTGTCCAACCGGCATGCCACGGGCCTTTACTACACCGTTGTCAGCACCATCACCGCACTGCACAACGACCATGGCACGCTGACGGGCTACATGGCCGTTCAAACTGACATTTCCCGCCTGATGACAGCCGAGAGCGAAGTGGTGCGCCTGTCCCTCCTCGACACCCTGACCGCACTGCCCAACCGTGCACTGCTAATGGACCGGATGACCCAGCTGCTGGCACAGGCCCGGCGTCAGGAAAACCGGTTCTGCATCATGTTTTCGGACCTTGACCACTTCAAGGACGTGAACGACTCCATGGGCCACAACGTGGGCGATGAGTTGCTGATCGGCATCGCACAGCGGCTGCGGGCCCACGTGCGCGAACAGGACACGGTTGCCCGGCTGGGGGGTGACGAGTTTGTGGTGCTGTTGCCACAGACAAGCCGCGAGGCAGCCTTGACGCTGGCGGACAAGCTGCTCGACGCACTGCAGCAACCCATGCGCATTGGCGGTGTGGCCGCCTACCACCCCCACTTGTCCATGGGCATCGCCATGTTCCCGGAAGACGGCGACACCCTTGAGTTGTTGCTGCGCAATGCCGACACAGCCATGTATGCAGCCAAGACCCAAGGGCGTGGCCGGGTGCTGCTTTACCACCCACTGATGAGCGAGGAGAACACGCGACTGTTCGACACTCACAACGGCCTGTCAAACGCCTTGCTCAACGGCGAACTGCGCCTGTTCCTGCAACCCAAGTTCCGCTTGAGTGACATGGCGCTGACGGGTGCGGAAGCACTGGTTCGCTGGGAACGCCCCGGCGTGGGCCTGACCCTGCCCGGCGACTTCATCTCTGTAGCGGAGAAAACCGGTTTGCTGGCTGCCATAGACCAATGGATGCTGCAACAGGTGGTTGCGGCACTGTCGGGCTGGACGCAGCAAGGTGCCTGGCCCGCCCACTGTCACATTGCTGTGAACCAGTCTGCATCTGACCTGGCAAACGTCCAGTGGTTGCCCCATGTTTCGGGCCTGCTTCAGACGTGGGGCCTTGCGCCTGGTCTGTTGCAAATCGAGCTGACAGAGAGTGATTTGCTGCAACCCAGCGCAGACATGCTTCAAAGGCTGAACAGCTTGCGAGCCCTTGGGATCGAGTTGGCCATTGACGACTTTGGCACCGGCTACTCCAGCCTGTCTTACCTGAAGTCTTTGCCCATATCGGTCATCAAGATCGACCAGAGCTTTGTGCGCGACATGCTGACAGATGAGAACGACCGCACACTGGTCGAGGCCATGGTGTCACTGGCCCACAAACTCGGACACACCGTGGTGGCCGAAGGGGTAGAAACCCGGCACCAAGCCGACATGCTTGCCACACTGGGATGCGAAGCAGGCCAAGGCTACCTTTTGAGCCCAGCCGTGACGGTGGCTGAATTCGAGGCCCGGTTCCTGCCTCAGCTGTCACCCTGAGGATCGGCCACTGGCCACCCCTGCGGCCCACCTGACATGACCCACATCAGCATGGACTCGCTGTCGGGTGTGGGCCTCACGCGTGACACATGGGCATGCACGGGGGTGCTGCGACCACTGACATGCCGAATGTGCACAAGACGGGTCCACTGGCCATATTCCAGCACGTGCTCCCGGACGTCGGCCATGGGCAACGGATCACTTTGGCCATCCAGCAAGGCATGCAACGCACGCCCAGCCAAGGATTGCTCGGCCAGGCCTGACAGCCGTTCCAGTGCCCCGTTCATGCGCTGCACCTTGCCATCGGTACAGGTCAGGGCAACCGGCACAGGCAACGCGGCGAAGGCGTGAACCGCAAGCTGACTGGTACGGGCCTCATGGTGTTCAGCGGTGATGTCCCGGCACACGCTGGCCACCCCTACCGTGTCACCCCGTCGCCCCCGGATGGGAAACTTTCGCACGGCCCACGTCTGTGACGGCCGATCAAACCGCCATTGAATGGTTTCGGTGAAGTTGATGGCTTGGCCCCCGCTGCGAACCTCGGCTTCGTGGGCCAGCAATTCAGTCATGTTGTGCAACGGCCAGAAGTCTGCCAGCTTGCGCCCGAGTGCCCGGTCACGGCTCACGCCCAGGACACCCAGAAAACCCGCATTGGCCAACATGAGACGACCATGCACGTCGGTGGCGTAAATCAGGTCATCGCTGCTGTCGAGCAAGGCATTGAACAGCCCTTGTTCGGCCAGACGTGCTGCTTCGATGCTGCGATCAAGCAACACCAGAAGGAAGCGGGCATCGTGGTGAAAATCGTGCGGCAAACGCGCCACATGCACGTCCACCTGGCGCTCGAACTGGTCAAACGTGGTCAGCTTCACGTCGCTCATTTGTCCTTTGCGAGACGCATCCAGCGTGGACAGCAGGCGCTGCACGCGCGGCTTGTCCTGCCGATCGAGTGCCTGGGTAAGCCGCGTGTCCTGGTGATGAAACCGCTTGGGCGGCCCCAACCAATCCTGCGACACATCATTGTCTTCAACCATTGCACCTTGTGCATCCACCAGCATCACGGGCAATGGCAGCAGGCTGAACAGTGTCTGGTAGTGGGTGCGTGCCGATTCGGCACGGGTGTGCGCCAGCGAAAGCTCGTCATTCTGGATTTTCAGCTCTTCGTGGTAGATGCACAGCTCTTCCATCAAACGGGCCACGTCCATGGTGTGGATGCCGGTGGCGTCCAAGGACGCACCACCGTCAGCCAGCACCTGAGCCGCCTGCTGGCGCAACGCATTGAATCGAACATGCCTGTCAACTGTCATATGTATCGTGCCCCCATGGGTAAATGGCCGGCGCAACTCACGAAACTTCGCAAAAAAAGTGTCTCGCAATCCAGCGCACGGCAATGCTGCAGTGCAGCAAATCTCCATTGGAACAGGGGTTTCTTGCTCAAGGCTGAAGCAGCCTGACCCGGTTGATGGCCATGGCGGCGGCGGCGGTGCGGGTTTCTACACCCAGCTTGGGCAGGATGCGCTCCAGGTGCTTTTTGACCGTGGCGGGGCTGGCGCCCACGATGTCGGCAATGTCACGGTTGATCTTGCCCTTGACCACCCAGTACAGCACCTCGGCTTCGCGGGCGGTCAGGCCGAAGGCCTGCACCAGCGCTTCGATCACGCTGGCGTCGTTGGTTTCCTGCATGACGATGAGCCAGTCGCCACCACCCTCGCCTGAGCCCTCGCTTTCGCCGACCTGGCTGTGCAGGCGACACGTCAGCCGCCGCGGGCCTTGCTCCAGCGTGAGGCGCGGTGGCTCGGCCCCCTGCCACGCGCCTTCACCCACCTGCGACACCATGCGCACCAGCCAGGTGTGGATGGGCTCGGGCGTGACGGGCGCCTGCGTGCCGCAATAGCGCATCAGCAGGTCGCGCGCCAGCGCCGTTTCCCACAGCAGGCGGCCGTCGCTGGCGCGCACGGTGATGCTGGCATAACCAAAGGCGTCCAGCGCGTTGCGGGCCTGGTGGCGCTCCTGCGCACCTTCGCGGGCATGGAGCGCGGTGCGGATGTGCACACCCATGCGGGCCATCACTTCGCGCGGCTTCACGGGTTTGGTCACATAGTCCACGCCACCGGCGGCCAGGGCGGCTTCCAGGTGCTCGGTTTCGGTCAGGCCGGTCATGAAGATGATGGGGATGCCTGCCGTGCGGGGGTTGGCCTTGAGCAGGCGCGCCACCTCGAAGCCGTCCATGCCGGGCATCACGGCGTCCAGCAGCACCACGTCGGGCAAGGCTTGCGTGGCGCGGCGCAAGGCACTTTCGCCGTCCAACGCCACCAGCACGGTGTAGCCAGCCTCGTCCAAGGCATCGTGCAGCAGGGCGACGTTGTCGGGCACGTCGTCAACCAGCAGCACAACGGTGTCTTGATGGTCAGCCATGGGCATGGCGGTCAACTCCTGTGTCAGCAAATGGGGGGGTGCCTTGCGACACCCAGCGTTCCAGCTCATCCAGCCTGAAGTCTTGCAGCATGGCACGCGCGTGCGCCACAAAACCCGCGCAGTGCGGGTGTGTGCCCGCCAGCACGTCAAGCTGGCGGCCCACGCCACGCACGTGGCCCATCTGCAGGCTGCGCAACAGCGGTTGCAGGCTGGCGGTGTCGGGCCAGTCGTGCTGTGGATACGGCAGATGCGGTTCGTGCCGTTCGTGCAGCGTGTGAACGGTATCGGATGCTGCCGCACCAGAGGTTTGGGTGGCCGACAACGGCACGGGTGGCTGTGGCTGCAGCGGCAGTTGTGGCAACAGCGAAGTTGGGCCCACCCACTGCAGACCCAGCCGCCGCCCCAGCCAGTCCAGCAACTGTTGCTTGCGCACGGGCTTCACGAAAAAGTCGGCCGGGGAAATGCCCACGTCGTTGTCCAGACCATGGTCAAACGCGTTGGCAGACACCACCGCGCACACCACGGCCCGTGGCCCTGTGCGCAGGCCCATGGCGCTCATGCGGCGCAGGGTTTCCCAGCCGTCGATGCCGGGCATGGCCAGGTCCATGAACACGGCATGCGGGCGCAGGCCCGTGCCCACCGGCTGGCCTTCGCCCAGCAGGCGCAACGCGTCGTGGCCGCTGGTGGCCAGCATCACGTCAAAGCCCAGCGGCTCCAGCCAGCGTTGCAGCAGACTGCGGTCGGCCTCTTCGTTGTCCACCACCAGCACTTGCTGGCGCGGCCCGGCGTAGCCGGTGAAGGGTGTGCCCCCCCAGGCTGCCACCCCGGTCAACGGGCTGGCTGTATGCGCATGGGTGGGGGCATGAGCGTGCGGGGATGACGATGCGTGCGTGGAGGTAGGTGCATGTGCGGGGCTGTGGCTGGCCGCGTGCACCTCGGGCAAAAACAGGCGTACCTTGAATGTGGTGCCCTCGCCCGGCTGGCTGACCACCGTCAGCTCGCCGCCCATCAGGTCGGTCAGCATTTTGGCAATGGTCAGGCCCAGCCCCGTGCCCTGCGCCTGGCCTGCGGCGGTGCTGCCGCGTGCAAAGGGCTCGAACACGCGGTCAATGTCCTGGGCGGACATGCCCGGGCCGGAATCGACCACCTCGAACACTGCCATTTCGCGTGCGTAGCTGGCTTTCAGCACCACCGAGCCCTGCTGCGTGAACTTGACGGCGTTGCCCAGCAAGTTGATGAGGATTTGCCGCACGCGGCGCTCATCGGCGCGCACGGTGGCGGGCAAGCGCCCCTGCGGCTGGTAGCTGAAAGCCAGCCCCTTGGCACGCGCCTGCAGCTCGAACAGGCTGGCCTGCTCGGACAACAGTTCGGGCAGCGCCAGGGGCTGGGCGTTCAGCGTCAGCTTGCCCGATTCGATGCGGGCGATGTCCAGCGTGCTCTCTATCAGCGACAGCAGGTGCTCGCCGCCACGGTGGATGACCTTGATGGCCTGCACCCGGTGCGGGGGCACGTCGGCATGGTCGCGGGCGTCTTCGTGCAGCAGCTGGGCGTAACCCAGGATGCTGTTGAGCGGCGTGCGCAACTCGTGGCTGATGGTGCTGATGTAACGGGTTTTGGCCTGGTTGGCGTGGTCAGCCGCGGCGCGTGCCTGCTCGGCCACCCCACGGGCAAGGTCTGCGGCCTCGCGGGCGCTGTCGGCCACCTCGCGGGCGTGTTGCAGCTGCTCGTCGGTGCGGCGGTGCGATTCAATTTCCTGCATCAGCAGCTCGGTTTGCCGGTTCGACTCCTGCTGCGCCACCACGCGGCTTTTGTGCGCCAGCACCAGCCACCACGCCACCAGCGCCGCCACCAGCATCAATGCGGCGTACACGCGCAAAAACCCCGACCCCACCGACAGGCTGGCCGCCACAGCCATGCCGCCCGGACCGTTCAACAGGCTTTGCACCTCTTGCCGGTACAACAAACCCATCAGCGCGGCCAGCAATGGGGCCACCACAGCCATGAGCAGCAGGTAGTGCGCCAGCCCAGCATCCAGGTACGGCCAAACACGTTGCGGCAGCACGTGCCGCAGCGCAGCCGACCACTGCACCGCCAGCCGCGCCTGCGGCTTGCACATGTCGCCACAACGTGCATCGAGCGTGCAGCACAGCGAACAGATGGCCCCCTGGTACGCCGGGCAATGCGCCATGTCAGGCCCCTCGTACTCGCGCTCGCAAATGACGCAGCGCTGCAGGCGTTGGCCCAGGTAAGCCCCCTCCGGCAGCAACGCAGACCCTTCAGGGGCAAGTGTGGGTGCAAATGGATTCGCCGCCGGGCCGCCCCAAGGCGAATCAGCCCCCCTGGGGGGCAGCGCTGCCCCGCAAGGGGCAAGTGTGGGGGCACTGCTTCTTGCAATGTAGTAACGCCCCTTGGTTGCCCAGGCCAGCACGGGTGACGCCAGCAGTGCGGTGCCCATGGCAATCAATGCCGAAAACGCCTGTGCCCTCGGCCCCAGCAAGCCCATGTGCGCCACGAAAGACAGCACCGACGCCAAGCCCATGGCCCCCACGCCCACGGGATTGATGTCGTACAGGTGCGCCCGCTTGAACTCGATGCCCGGTGGCGACAGCCCCAGCGGCTTGTTGATGACCAGGTCGGCCACCACCGCCATGATCCACGCGATGGCCAGGTTGGCGTACAGGCCCAGCACCTGCCCCAGCGCCTGGAACACGTTCATCTCCATCAGCATGAAGGCGATGAGGGTGTTGAACACCACCCACACCACCCGCCCAGGATGGCTGTGCGTGAGGCGCGAGAAAAAATTACTCCACGCCAGCGAACCGGCGTAGGCGTTGGTGACGTTGATTTTCAGCTGGCTCACCACCACGAACAGCGCGGTGGCGGCCACGGCCCAGCCGTAGTCGCGGAACACGTATTCGTACGCGGCCAGGTACATCTGGTTGGGGTCCACCGCACGCTCGGTTGGCACCATGTGTGTGATGGCCAGGTAGGCCAACACCGCACCGCCCAGCATCTTGGCCACACCCAGCACCACCCAACTCGGGCCCCCCAGCACCACGGCGGCCCACCAGCCAGCCTTGGACAAGCCCGCACGGCCCGGTGCACCTGAAGTGGGCGCGGGCATGAAGCGCAAATAGTCGGCCTGTTCGCCCATTTGGGTGATCAGGGCGATGCCCACGGTCAGTGCAGCACCAAACAAGTGCACATCAAACCCACCACCAGCGCCTTTCTCACCAGCATAGTGCAGCACATTCGTGAACGCACCAGGCTCGTGCCACCACACCGCCACGTAGGGCACCACCAGCATCAGCAACCACAGCGGCTGCGTCCACACCTGCAAGCGGCTGATGGTGGACACCCCGTGCGTGACCAGCGGCAGCACCACCAGCGCGCACACCAGGTAACCCCAGGCGGGCGGCAGGTCGAACACCAGCTCCAGCGCATAGGCCATGACGGCGGCTTCCAGCGCAAAAAAGATGAACGTGAAACTGGCGTAAATCAGCGACGTGAGCGTGGACCCGATGTAACCAAACCCCGCACCACGCGTGAGCAAATCCATGTCCACCCCATAGCGCGCGGCATACACGCTGATGGGCAGGCCCGCCAGAAAAATGATGAACCCGGTGGCCACGATGGCCCAGAACGCGTTGACGAAGCCGTACTGCACCAGCAAGGTGGCACCCACCGCTTCCAGGATCAAAAAAGACGAGGCCCCGAACGCCGTGTTGGCCACCCGCCAGGCCGACCAGCGCCTGAAACGCGAAGGCGTGAAGCGCAGCGCGTAGTCCTCCATCGTTTCGCTGATGACCCAGGCGTTGTAGTCGCGCCGCACCTTGATGATGCGCTGCACCGGGGCTTTTACCTGGGCAGGCTGAGCTGGCTCGTCTGGCTGGGTGAGGGGTGGGCATACGCCATTTGACGCATGGTCAGCGGGGCTCAGGGGCGGTGAAATGGGGGCATCGGTCACGCACTGCCGGGTGCAGGTTTCATGCCACGCCAGCGCGCCCGGCTGGCATGGCGCTTGCACCAGCCCCACCACACACGAGGCACACCATGGAACTGACCCCCCGCGAGAAAGACAAGCTGCTCATCTTCACAGCCGCCCTGCTGGCCGAGCGGCGCAAGGCCCGTGGCCTGAAGCTGAACTACCCTGAAGCCGTGGCCCTCATTTCTGCCGCCGTCATGGAAGGTGCGCGCGACGGCAACACTGTGGCCCAGCTGATGAGCGCTGGCCGCCGCGTGCTGACCCGCGCCGACGTGATGGACGGCATTGCCGAGATGATTCCCGACATCCAGGTGGAAGCCACTTTCCCCGACGGCACCAAGCTGGTCACGGTGCACCAGCCCATTGCCTGAGAACGGTCAGCACACACCTTAAGCATCAACATTTGGAGCAAACAATGCATACCAATCAAGCGGCAAAGCACATTTTTAATTCTATTTTTGCCACGCTGGCGACGGCGGGCACTGCCATGGCCCACACCGGTGCCGACAGCGGCAGCCATCACGGCAGTTTTTTCGACAGCCTCGTCAGCGGGCTGATTCACCCGTTGACCGGCGCCGACCACCTGGCCGCCATGGTGGCCGTAGGCATCTGGAGCGCCGTGGCCCTGCGCACCGCGTGGCAGGCCCCGCTGGCCTTTGTGGCCATGCTGGCTGTGGGCGCGCTGGCCGGGTTTGCTGGCTTTGAGCCACCGGGTGTGGAACCCGCCATTGCCGCCTCCATCGTGGTGCTGGGCTTGCTCATTTCATGGCGCAAGGGCATGCCGCTGGCCGGTGTGGTGTCGCTGGTGGGCGTGTTTGCGTTCTTCCACGGCGTGGCCCACGGTGCCGAGCTGTCGGGTGGTGCGCAACTGGCCTCACTGGCGGGCATGGTGATCACCACCGCTGGCCTGCACCTGGCTGGTGTGGGACTGGGCCGACTGGTGCTGGCGCACCGCCACCGCGTGCGCCAGGGTGTGGGCGCGGGCCTGACCATGCTGGGCACTTGGCTGATGATGCAAGCCGCCTGACCCCACCGCAGGAGACACCGACCATGATCCCCGGCGAATACTTTGTTGACGAGGGTGAACACACCCTCAACCCCGGCCGCCCCACCACCACGCTGGTGGTGACCAACACGGGCGACCGCCCCATTCAAGTGGGCTCGCACTACCACTTTGCTGAAACCAACGCCGCCCTGGGCTTTGACCGAGCGGCGGCGCAAGGCCAGCGCCTGAACATTGGCAGTGGCTTGGCCGTGCGCTTCGAACCCGGCCAGCAACGCACAGTTGAGCTGGTGCCGCTGAGCGGCGAGCGCAAGGTGTACGGCTTTCGCGGTCTGGTCATGGGCGAGGTGTGACCGGGCAACCGCCTTGTTCACCGGACCCTGCTGTTTCAAGCATTTTTTCAAGCATTTTTGGCACTTTGCGCTTGATATAAAAGCGCAAGCAGCTATCAAATTGATCTGGAGCCACGCATGGCCACAATGTCCAAAAAAGCCTACGCCGAGATTTACGGCCCCACCGTGGGCGACCGCGTGCGGCTAGCCGACACGCAGCTCATCATCGAGGTGGAGGCCGACCACACACTCAAAGCTGGCGAGGGCTTGACCGACGCCGCCGGGAACCCCGTCGGCTATGGCGAAGAAGTGAAGTTCGGTGGCGGCAAAACCATCCGCGACGGCATGGCGCAAAGCCAACGCACCCGCGCCGAGGGCGCGGTGGACACGGTGATGACCAACGCCCTCATCATCGACCACTGGGGCATCGTCAAGGCCGACATCGGGCTGAAAGACCACCGCATCGTGGCCATCGGCAAGGCGGGCAACCCCGACACCCAGCCGGGCGTGGACATCGTCATCGGCCCCGGCACCGAAATCATCAGTTGCGAAGGCAGCATCGTCACCGCAGGGGGCATGGACAGCCACATCCATTTCATTTGCCCGCAGCAAATTGACGAGGCACTGACCAGCGGCGTGACCACCATGATCGGCGGCGGCACCGGCCCCGCCACCGGTACCTTTGCCACCACCTGCACACCCGGCCCCTGGCACATCGAGCAGATGCTGCGCGCGGCAGACGCCTTCCCCATGAACCTGGGCTTTCTGGGTAAGGGCAACGCCAGCCTGCCCGCTGCGCTGCACGAGCAAATCAACGCCGGGGCCATTGGCCTGAAATTGCACGAAGACTGGGGCACCACGCCTGCAGCCATCGACAACTGCCTGACCGTGGCCGACGAAACCGACACGCAGGTGGCCATCCACACCGACACGCTCAATGAGTCGGGCTTTGTGGAAGACACCATTGCCGCCATCAAAGGCCGCTGCATCCACACCTTCCACACCGAAGGCGCGGGCGGCGGGCACGCCCCCGATATTCTGAAAATGGTGGGCGAGCCTTATGTGCTGCCCAGCAGCACAAACCCCACGCGCCCCTACACCCGCAACACGCTGGACGAGCACGTGGACATGCTGATGGTGTGCCACCACCTCGACCCCGCGATTGCCGAAGACCTGGCGTTTGCCGAAAGTCGCATCCGCAAAGAGACCATTGCCGCCGAGGACATCCTGCACGACTTGGGTGCCATCAGCATCATGAGCAGCGACAGCCAGGCCATGGGCCGCGTGGGCGAGGTGCTGATCCGCACCTGGCAAACGGCCGACAAAATGAAGCAGCAGCGCGGCTGGCTGGCCCCTGCCGCCGGACGGACGGAGGCCACCGAAGCCAACCCGCGCAACGACAACTACCGCGTCAAGCGCTACATCGCCAAATACACCATCAACCCCGCGCTGGCCCACGGCATGGCGCACGAAATCGGCTCGGTGGAAGTCGGCAAATGGGCCGATTTGGTGGTGTGGAAACCGGCATTTTTCGGCGTGAAACCCGCGCTGGTGTTGAAAGGCGGCACCATCGCCCTGGCCGCCATGGGCGACCCCAACGCCAGCATTCCCACCCCGCAGCCGGTGCATTACCGCCCCATGTTCGGCAGCTTTGGCAGCAGCCTGACGCAAAGCAGCATCACTTTTGTGTCCAAAGCAGGCCTTGCGCTTGGTGTAAAAGAACAGTTTGCTCTGAAAAAACAAGTGGCCGTGGTGAAAGACATCCGCCAGGTGCGCAAGGCCGACATGGTGCACAACGACCTGGCCCCGGCCATGGACATCGACCCGCAAAGTTACGCCGTGAAAGCCAATGGCGAACTGCTGACCTGCGAGGCCGCGACGGTGCTGCCCATGGCTCAGCGGTATTTCTTGTTTTGAGCCCGAAAGTCCTCAAACCCTCCCACCCACACCCTTGAACTTCTCCACAAAAGCGGCGAGTTTCCGGAACACGCTTTGCTTTTTGGTCAGGTACTGCGGATTCAGAGGGCTCATCTTGGGCAAAACATCGTTGAGCTCCGTGCCACTGTCGCTGGCAAATTCACGTCGGAGTGACGCTGCGATGTAGCGCCTAGCGGCATCCTCATTCAGGTTCTCGGCGCTGATCAACTCTTGTGCTTCACGCTGTTGCTCTGCTTGGGCAAAGGCGAAAAAGGCATCAATCACACTGGCTTTGTCACCCAATTTGTCAAGGTCGGTCTGGTTGATGAAGTCCACCAGCAAACCTTCTTTGGCGCGGTTGCCCAAGCTGGCTCGAATCACCCGGCGCACATCGTCAATCAGCGCGGCCTTGTTTTTCACCTTTCTGTGGTTGTCAAAAATCAGTTCCAGGATGTAGTCCAGATTGATTTCTTGCGATTTCAGCAGGTCCACTTCAAAAACCACATCGTCCCAGTCGATGGTGGACTTTTCCTTTTCCGCTCCTGATTTTTCCCGGCGCAGCCAATCGCGAATGTCGTTGTAGGTTGATCGGTAGTCCTGAACCTTTCGCTCCTTCAGAACTTGAATCTCCTGCAACGCGGTCAATGCAGCATCATCCAAATAGTGCTTGGCTTTGAATGCCTCCACTGCCGCCGGGTCATTCATGTCCAAGCTCTGCAAAGCCTTCAGGTTGGCAAATTCGTCGTAGTTTTGCAGCAGGTTTTCAATCCGCAGGTATTCACCAAACAGCTTCACAAAGGCCTTTTTGTCAGCCTCTTTCTCTATGGAAGCGGGATCAGGAAAACGTGCTTCCAGTTCTTGCACAACCTCCACATAACCACGCCGTGCTTCGCCGGTGAGCACGTCGGTGAAGCCTTCCATGTACTCCTTGTAGCTCTTCTCCAGCACCACGTTTTTGGTGTTTTTGTCGCCAAACAAGGTGATGGCGTCAATGGTCGCCTGCGCGTACAGCAACACCCGCTCCACCGATTTCACCTTGGCCAGCAGGGTGCGCACATGCCCCCAGGGCATTTGTCCCACAGGCTGTGGGACAAACGGCTTGTCGCTGCCAAAGTGGGGCGCGATGAGCGCGTCGCCCGGCTGGATGTTGAATTTGTCGTAGTTGACGTTGTGCAAGAACATGTTCTGCGGCCATCAAGTCCCCGGCTTGCCCCCGAGTGCGCTGCCGGCCAGGCATGCCGCCCGGGGCGGTGGAGACAAAGACACCGTCTGCGGCGGCTCGGTTTACCCGCAAAAACCCATTCGCTCGGAAAGAACCTTTCCAGCGTGAGGGGCAAACCGTGGTGCTTTCTCGGACAGAGGCAAGATCGCAGTAAGACCAGAGGCAGACAATATTTCCGGGTTTACCTTGGCTCGCACATCAATGATTCCGGAGAACACATGAGCAACGACAAAGAAGATCAACTGCTACACAACTACATCCAACGTCTGGAGTTGGCCGAACAGATGCTGCCGATCATCGGCAGGCTGTATCGCAACAAAGGCATGCTGATGCGGATTTACGGGCGGGCCATCAATAACGTGACGACTGTGGACATCCTCAAGACGCACCGTTTTGCGCGTCAATACACGGGTGAAGAGCTGTCCATTCAGCACAGCTTCCAGCTGGTGGTGGCGATGGAAAGCCTGGAACTGGCCCCCGCAAAAATTGACCTGGGACGCCTCACGAACAAGTGGCGCGCTCGGGGTGACGGGGTTTCTGCGGCTGATTTCCTGCGTGAAGAGCTGGCACCCATCGTGGGCCACTCAGAGGCTCTGCTCAAAGAGCCCCGCGACATCGTTCTGTACGGTTTCGGCCGCATTGGCCGCCTGCTGGCGCGCCTGCTGATCGAGCGCACCGGCAAGGGCAACAAGATGCGCCTGCGTGCCATCGTTGTCCGCAAGGGCAAGGTCAATGACCTTGAAAAGCGTGCTGCGCTGCTGCGCCGCGACTCGGTGCATGGCCCCTTCAACGGCTCCATCGTGGTGGACAACGAGAACAGCGGCATCATCGCCAACGGTGTGTTCATCAAGGTCATCAACGGTGAAGGCCCCGACAAGATCGACTACACGGCCCACGGCATCCACAACGCCATCGTGATCGACAACACCGGCTCCTGGCGCGATGAGGCCGGCCTGTCACTGCACCTGCAGAGCCCCGGCGTGTCCCGTGTTCTGCTGACCGCACCCGGCAAGGGCTCGCTCAAGAACATCGTGTACGGCATCAACAGCGGCGACCTGAAAGACGAAGACAAGATCGTCACCGCCGCCAGTTGCACCACCAACGCCATCGTGCCGGTGCTCAAGGCCATCAGCGACAAGTTTGGCATTGAGCATGGCCACGTGGAAACGGTGCACTCCTTCACCAACGACCAGAACCTGATCGACAACTACCACAAGGCCGAGCGCCGCGGACGCAGCGCACCGCTCAACATGGTGATCACCGAAACCGGTGCGGCCAAGGCCGTTGCCAAGGCGCTTCCAGAGCTGGCCGGCAAGCTGACAGGCAATGCCATCCGCGTGCCCACGCCCAACGTGAGCATGGCCATCCTGAACCTGACGCTGGCTGCTGAAACCACCAAGGAAGCGCTCAACACCTACTTGCGCGATTGCGCACTGAGCCCTGAGTTGCAAGAGCAGATTGACTACAGCTCCTCCACCGAAATCGTTTCCAGCGACTTGGTGGGTTCGCGCCACGCAGGTGTGGTGGACGCGCCGGCCACCATCGCCAACGGACGCAACGTTGTGCTTTATGTGTGGTACGACAACGAGTTCGGTTACAGCTGCCAAGTGGTGCGACTGGCGCAACAGATGGCTGGTATCCAATTCCCGTCTTTCCCAGCCTGAAGGTGACCCGTGCCCCTTGGGATGGGGGCCGACGAGTGCCCATGGTGAGCGGCTGACCTGCGAAGCCGCCACCCTGGGGACTGCTTGGGAGCACTGGCATGATCCCAAGTCAACCTTTGCCCCACCGCCCCCCACATGCCGACACCCTCTTTCTTGCACACCGTTTGCATCGCTTGGATCGGTGGCTGCGCAATGACCTTGGGGGCGGCACACGCCACCAGCTGCGCGCTTGACCACGCGGTGTTCCGCGACTCAGGCGGCCAGGGCTTTGTGCTGTCGTTCTCCGAAGCCCACTCGCCACATGCCCAGGTCACGGCACGGGCCCGCATCACCCACCCCGTGCGGGGCACGCTGTTCAAGTTTGAAATGGGCCGCACCAACGGCTACGGCGCCACTTACCTGACCCAAACGCCCCTGCCCGGCCAGGAAAAGGCCGACCGCCAGCGGCCCCATGGCGTGTACTTTTTTGACAAACAGTTGAAGCCACTGATGGAGCAGCCCGACCCACCCGCTTGGCTGTTCATTGAAAACCTGGGGGCGGCCGACCACTACGATGCCCGGCACCGCACCCCGCCAGGCCCCGAGCTGCAAGACCCCATGTGGGCGTTTGCGTATTGCAAGAAGTAGGGAGCGGTAAACAGAGGACCCAAGACGCCGCGATAAGTGAAGCCACTGGCCTTGGCGTCGCAGGCCACCGCAACCGTCAGTTTTGCCAAAATTTGCCAAAAAACCGTATGCTTGTGACATGAGCACCATGAACATTTCCCTGCCAGACAGCCTCAAGGCGTTTGTGGACAGCCAGGTCACCGAGGGTGGCTACGGCACCAGCAGCGAGTACGTGCGAGAGCTGATCCGCACCGACCAGGACCGCCGCCAACTGCGCACCCTGCTGTTGCAAGGGGCGGCTTCCGCACCGGCTGACGTAGCCAGCGCCACGTACTTCGCGGCCTTGCGCCAACGGGTACGTGCCCACACCGAGCCCAGTGCGCCCGCTTGAAAACCAAACCCGTCATGCCACGCGCACAAGCCAACCTGGATGTGGATGCGGCCATCGGCTTCTACCTGCAAGAAAACGCACCGGCAGCGGCCAGCGGGTTCATCGACGCACTGGAGCAGGCCTACACACACATCGGGCGGCACGCCTCCACAGGCTCGCCACGGTTCGGGCACGAATTGGAACTGCCCGGCCTGCGTGCCTGGCCGCTGTCGCGCTACCCCTTCCTGGTGTTTTACCTGGAACGACAGGACCACATCGACGTGTGGCGCGTGCTGCACACCCGACGCGACATCCCCGAGCGCATGCGCGACCCCGATACACCTTGAGCCTCCAGCCTGCATCCACCACCTTCACACAGCCTCCACACACCATGCTCACCTGCTCCAAACTCATTCCCCAAGGCCAGGGCCTGGCCAATGTGCTGCTGAAACGCGCCACCACCATCGAACTGGACTGGGACGTGCGCCAGAAAAGCCGCTTTGATGCCACCGACAGCCAGGGCCGCAGGCTGGGCGTGTTTTTGCCACGTGGCACCGCCGTGCGCGGTGGCGACGTGCTGCTGGCCGAAGACGGCTCCATGGTGCGCGTGCTGGCCGCGCCGCAGCCGGTGCTGCGCATCACCCACTGCAGCGCGCACGGCACACCGTTCGACCTGATCCGCGCCGCCTACCACCTGGGCAACCGCCATGTGCCCATCGAACTGCAGCCCGACCACCTGAAGATCGAGCCCGACCACGTGCTGGCCGAGATGCTGGACCGCATGCACCTGATCGTGGCCGAGGTGAACGAGCCTTTCGAGCCCGAAAATGGTGCCTACAACGCCCACGGCGGTCACGGCCATGACCATGTACACGGTTCAGCCCCCACACACGCCCCCGCCACCCAGCACGTGCACGGCCCAGGTTGCGGGCACGACCATGCACACGAAGCTGCTGTCACGCCCGCCGCACACGTGCACGGCCCGGACTGCAACCATGGCCATGACCATGACCACCCGCACGATCACGGGCATGCACACGGTCACACCCACGCACCCGCTGCGGCCATGACCATGGGCACGAACATGGCCACGACCACGCGCACAAAGACGATCACCACGGCCATGACCACTGAGGCACACGACCGCCTGCACCTCATGTGGCTGGCGTCACCAGCGCTGCCGGTGGGGGGGTTTTCGTATTCGGAGGTGCTGGAAGCGGCGGTGGACAAAGGCCTGGTCACCAACGAAGCACAGGCCAGCCAGTGGCTGACCGACCAGCTGCTCTTGAGCCAGGCACGGTCTGATCTGGCCGTGGTGGCGCAGGCCATTGCCGCCTGGCGCCAGAACGACCTGACCCGCGTGGCCGAGCTGAACACCTGGGTGCTGACCACCCGCGAAAGCAGTGAACTGCGCCAGCAAACCCAGCAAACCGGGCGCTCGCTGCTGGAGTGGTTGCGGCAACTGCCCACTGCCACCGCTGCAGCCGATGCCACCGATGCATTCAGCGCTGCGCCCGGCGTCCCGGCAACCACCGGGCACGCCAGCGAACACCCAGCGGCACACCCCGGCGACCACGCCACACCAGCCGACGAAGCGGCCCAGGCATCCGACAGCAAAGCCGCCACGTTGCATGCCCACCTGACGTTTGCCCGCGACCTGCCACCCACCTGGCCTGTGGCGTTTGCGCTGGCCGCTGCACAAACGGCAGCACCCGTGCGCGACTGCGTGCTGGCCTGCGCCTTTGGCTGGGCCGAGAACATGTCGCAAGCCGCCATCAAAGCCGTCCCGCTGGGCCAGACCGGCGGCCAGCGCATATTGGCCCGCTTGTTGCACGCCATTCCGGCAGCGGTGGACAGCGCCATCGCCCTGCCCGACCACCAGCGCCAGGCCTTCAACCCCATGCTGGCGATTCTGTCGGCGCAGCACGAAGCGCAGTATTCAAGGCTGTTCCGGTCGTGACCGGGTCATTGCCATTCAATTTAAAATAAAAACAGGCTTTACCGCTTTATTCTATTCAATAGTTTGCTATTTAATTTTTTAACTATTTCAGCCTGTTTCAGCCCCAATTTTTCCCTTTTTCACCCGTTTCCACCCCTTTTCATTGCCTGACTCATGACCGCACTGCACCACATCCCCCACCGCACCAAGAAGTTGCCCCCCCTGCGCGTGGGCATCGGCGGGCCGGTGGGCTCGGGCAAAACCACCCTGCTTGAAATGCTGTGCAAAGCCATGCGCACGCAGTACGACCTGGTGGCCATCACCAACGACATCTACACCAAGGAAGACCAGCGCCTGCTGACCGTGAGCGGCGCGCTGGATGCCGAGCGCATCGTGGGCGTGGAAACCGGCGGCTGCCCGCACACGGCCATCCGCGAAGACGCGTCCATCAACCTGGAAGCCATTGACCGCATGCTGGAGAAATTTCCCAATGCCGACGTGGTGTTTGTGGAAAGTGGCGGCGACAACCTGGCCGCCACCTTCAGCCCCGAGCTGAGCGACCTGACCATCTACGTGATCGACGTGGCTGCAGGCGAAAAAATCCCCCGCAAGGGCGGCCCAGGCATCACCAAGAGCGACCTGTTCGTGATCAACAAAACCGACCTGGCCCCCTACGTGGGCGCTGACCTGAGCGTGATGGAGGCCGACACCATCCGCATGCGCACCAACGCCCAGGGCCTGAAGCCGTTCGTGATGACCAACTTGAAAACCAATACCGGGTTGGCCGAGGTGATTGCTTTCATTGAGAAGCGGGGAATGTTGGCGGCGGGGTAAAGAGACGGGTGCCTGACCGTGTGAGGCGGCTAGCGAGGTGACCAGATTTCAAGGAAAAAGTGCTTTCACCGCTTTATAGATAAGCGGTAGCAGCTATATATTTTCGGATCGGGCTGGGGTGCACGACTCTGGCGGGGTGAAGGGCTGTGGTCGGCAATCTTCAGCCATTGGAGAAGCAAACGCGAGCAACTGTTGAAGGCTGGGTGCAGTCGCTCAGGCCCTTTGATTGAGCGGATGAGGGCAAGACGGCGGTCGGCGGCTCCATGGCCAGTTCCGGCAGGGACTTTGGTTGCGCTGGCCGGAGGCCACGGCGGCATGACTCGGGAGCGGCGCTAAACGGCGTGCACCGTTGGGACGTCAGCACAATCCGCGACCAATGCGCCGCCGATCATGGACGGATGTAAGCCCAGCCCTGCTGCTGGCGTTTCATCAACTGGATCACGCCAGCCGGTACGTAGCTGATCGACGGATTCATGTCCTCCTTGGTGATTTTTTGGGCCGTCATGGTGTTTTCGCAGGCCACCACGGAAATGCCCGACTTGATGGCGTCAGAAACACGGGTTGCCGTGGTGGCTTCCATCTTCAGCATGTTGATGCCGGGACCGTAGGCAACGATCTCAATTTCAATGTTTTCTTTCCCAACATCGTCTTGCGCATTCCGCGCGTTATTCAGTGCCAGATTCCACTTGGCAGGGTCGCTATCGCTGACTTGTAAAACCATCCGTGGCTTTTGAGCCGCCGAGACAGCAGGCGTAGCGCAGCCTGAGAGGAAGACACCCAGAGAAACGAAGGAAACAATCAGCAGAAGGCGACGCATCATGGCAGTTTTCTATAAAAGCGGTGAATATCAATCTTGAATGATATTTTGACAAGCTGGGACAAATACCGAGCCAACTGGGGCCAACCAAGATGTGATCGCCGAAGGCCGGGAGGCACCGCGTCCCCGTGCCATCTGCGTCGCGCAGGGGAAAGTCAGCAAAACGCCCGGCCAGCGCCATGCAGTCTTGCGGCCATTCGTGGGCGGCATGTTTGCGAATGATGTCAGCCACCCAGCGGCTATTGGACAAACCGTGCGACTTCGCTGCCGGATCGACGCGCGTCTGGCAGACTAAGGCTGCGCGGAATAGGTCCAAATCGCCAAAATTTAGCCTATGCAAATCAATGGCTTACGTAAACCATTTGCGTAAATCAGGCACTTATTCAGCGTTACCCTGAACCCAGCCCTGTCCACCGGCTCAGCCCGCCTGTAACCCAGCCGCCAGCCGTCCCAACTGCTTCACAGCACCATCAAACCGAACATCCCCAGGGTGCCCGACATTCAGGCGGAGGTGGTGGGTGAAGCGGTGGTCCGCCGAAAACAGCACCCCCGGCGCGATGCTGATGGCGTGCGCCCGGGCAAGGTGGTGCAACGCCAGCGCATCGACCGAGACGGGCAGCTCCAGCCAGATGAAATAGCCACCTTCGGGCCGCGTCACGCGCGTGCCTTTGGGAAAGTGCTGCTCCACCAGCTGCAAGGCATGCGTTTGCTGTGCGGCCAGTGCCTGGCGCAAGCGCCTGAGGTGGCGGTCATGGCCGCCCTGCGCCAGGTAGTCGGCCACGGCCAGCTGCGGGGGGATGGCGGTAGCCAGCGAGGTCATCATCTTCAGCCGCTCCACGGTGCGTGCAAAGCGCCCCGCCGCTGCCCACCCCACGCGGTAGCCGGGTGCCAGGCATTTTGAAAACGACGAGCAGTACAGCACCCCGCCGTCCGCATCGAACGCCTTGGCCGGTGGCGGGCGGCGGGCGCCTGCGTACAGCTCGCCATACACGTCGTCCTCAATCAGCGGCACTTGGTGGCGGGCCAGCAATTCAACCAGGGCCTGTTTTTGGGGCGTGGGCATCAGCGCGCCCAGCGGGTTCTGAAAATTGGGCATGAACCAGCAGGCGGCCACTTGCTGCCGCGCAAGCAACTCGGCCAGCGCGGCCAGGTCAACGCCTGTGCGGGGGTCGGTGGCCACTTCCACGGCTTTCAGCTGCAAACGCTCCAGCGCCTGCAAGGCTGCGTAAAAGGTGGGCGATTCCACCACCACCACGTCACCTGGCTGGGTCACGGCCTGCAGGCACAGGTTGAGGGCTTCCATGGCACCGTTGGTGATGATGAGTTCATCGGCCTGCAGCCGCACGCCTTGCAGGGTGTAGCGGCGGCGCAAGGCTTGGCGCAGCCCTTCGTCACCGGCGGTCAGCGCGCCGGTGATCTGACTGGCCTTGAGGCGGCGCATGGCCCGCGCCCCGCTGCGGGCCAGCTCGTCAAACGGAAACAGGTGCGCGGCCGGGAAGGCTGACCCCAGGGGCACCACATCGGCGTCGCGGGTGGAGCCCAGCAGGTCGAACACCAGCTCACTGATGGCCACGGGCGTGGCCTCGGGCCGGGGCCGTGCCGCCGCAGGGCCTGCGCGCAAAAGGCGGCGTGTGGCCTGCACAAAATAGCCTGACCGGGCACGCGCTTCGATCAGCCCCAGCGTCTCCAGTTGCCCGTAGGCCTGGAACACGGTGGACGGGCTCACCCCGCGTTGCAGGCAGGTCGCCCGCACAGACGGCAGGCGGTCACCCGGCCGCAGCAGGCCGGCACGGATGGCATCGGCCAGCTCGTCAGCCAGTTGCTGGTAGCGGGTGGGGTGAAGTGCCACATTCGGTGCTGAATCCGATGTGGAATCGGATGTCAAGTGCTCGGCCAAGTGCGGTTCCCCCGTTGCAAAGGTGGGCAGATTTTAGGGTTTGGTCCAAACTGATATGGTCATTTTTCAATAAATCTGAATCTGGCAGATCAGATGGCAAATGGACACCATTCAGGCATGTCCCATTCCCCACGCATCATCCCCATCGTGCCCGAGGCTTTTTTGTCGAACGAAGACAAGATACAGGCACGCTCCGTTTCAGGCCTGTTCTCGCGGTGGCGCTGGGCCATGGTCTGGATCACGCAACTGGTGTTCTACGGCCTGCCCTGGCTGATGGTGAACGGCCGCCAGGCGGTGCTGTTCGACCTGCAGGCCGACCGGTTCTTTCTGTTCGGCGCGGTGCTGTACCCGCAAGACCTGATCTACCTGACGGGCTTACTGGTCATCAGCGCCTTGCTGCTCTTCTTCGTCACGGCGCTGGCTGGCAGGCTCTGGTGCGGCTTTGCCTGCCCCCAGACGGTCTACACCGAGGTGTTCATGTGGATTGAGCACCGGCTGGAAGGCGACCGCCAGGCACGCCTGCGACTGGACCGCAGCCCCTGGACTGGACACAAGCTGCTGCGCCGGGGTGGCAAACACCTGGCCTGGGCGCTGCTAAGCGTGTGGACAGGGTTCACGCTGGTGGGCTACTTCACGCCCATCCATGCGCTGGCCCAGGCTTTGCCCTACCAGCTCGGGCCTTGGGAAACTTTTTGGATCGTGTTTTACGGCCTGGCCACCTATGGCAATGCGGGGTTCCTGCGCGAGAAGGTCTGCCAGCACATGTGCCCATACGGGCGCTTCCAAGGCTCGCTGATGGATGCCAACACGTTGAACGTGGCGTACGACGCCCGCCGTGGCGAACCCCGGTCATCGCGCCCACGCGGTACCGACCCGGCCGCGCAAGGCAGCGACACGTGTGTGGACTGCACTCTGTGCGTGCAGGTGTGCCCTGTGGGCATCGACATCCGTCAGGGCCTGCAATTGGCCTGCATAAGCTGTGGCCTGTGCATCGACGCGTGCAACCAGGTGATGGACAAGCTGCGCTCCCCGCGTGGCCTGATCCGCCTGGCGTCGGCACAGGAGCTGGCCAGCCCCAACCCACAACCCATGACCTTGCGCCACCACCTGACACGGCGCAGGGTGGTGGTTTATGCAAGCCTGCTGGCACTGGCAGCCGTGCTGACTGCAGCCACATTCGCACAGCGCGCCACGTTGCGCCTGAATGCCGTGCGCGACCGCGCCATCCTGGCCCGCCCCGTCGAGGGCGGTGCCATCGAAAACATTTACCGCTTGCAGGTGATGAATGCGCAGGAAACCGAACGCACGCTGACCATCGCGGTACAAGGCGCTGACGGGCTGACGCTGGCATCGCCAGCGCAGGTTCACGTGGCTCCCGCTGCGGCACTGACACTGCCCGTGACGGTTAGACTGGGTGCGCACCCAGCCCAGGCCATGGCCGGGCAAGTGATCCCGATCCAAATTTCGATTGCCGATGCCCACCCGTCTTCCAGAGAGCGCGCTGAAAGCGTCTCCACGTTCATCGTCCCCCAATGAGGGGCTGCCACAAACTGCCCCGGACAACACCGACTTCTGGGTGGTGTGCCTGTGCGCAGACTGGTGCCACATCTGCCGCGACTGGCAGGCCACATTTCACCCGCTGGTGACGGCACACGCCACAGCCCGCGCGCTGTGGCTGGACATCGAGGACGAGCAGTTTGACGCCCTGAATCTCGACATCGAGACGTTTCCCACCCTGCTGATCATGCGCCGGGACACGGCATTGTTCTTGGGCCCGGTCCCCCCGGTGGATGAGCACATCAACCGCCTGATTGCCCATTGCGCGCAACAGGATGCGGCCACCAGAGGCACCGCAACCGAGCAGGCGTTGGCTGCCCATGTCTGGAAGACCTTCATCTGCGCCTGACCACCACCTCCTGTGTGGTGGACAATCAGGGGTTTGCCATCTCTTCACCTCAACCCCCTCGCCCAAACGAGCTTGTCCATGCAAGACGCAACCCAATCCATGATCTCCGTCGAGAAAATCGGCGGCACGTCCATGTCCGCATTCGGCGATGTGCTGCGGCACATCATGCTTCACGACCCTGCGCGCATTTATGGCCGCATTTACGTGGTTTCCGCGTATTCAGGTGTGACCAACCAGTTGCTGGAACACAAGAAAACGGGTGAACGCGGCATTTACGCCTTGTTTGCCGAAGGCAAGGGTTACCAGGACGCGTTGACGGGCCTGGCCGTCAGCCTGAAGAAGCTCAATGCCGATTACGCAGACCTGGGGCTGCCGCTGGACGTGGCCAATGCCTTCATTGACCACCGCATTGCACAGGCCCGCGAATACCTGGGTGCCATGCAGCATGTGCTGGCCAGCGGCTACCTCAGCCGCAAAGACGTGTTGCTGGCCGCACGCGAAGTGCTGGCCTCCATTGGCGAATCGCACAGCGCGTTCAACTCGGTGGAAATTTTGAAGGCCAACGGTGTGAATGCCACCCTGATGGACCTGGCCGGTTTTGACGACAACGAGGCTTGGACGATTGACGAACGCATTGCCAACAGCTTCAAAGGCCTGGACATTGCCAACAACGTGATCGTGGCCACGGGCTACACCAAGGGCACCGAAGGCATCATGCGCGAGTTTGATCGCGGCTATTCCGAGGTGACCTTCAGCAAAATTGCCGTGGAAGTGCGCCCCGCTGAGGCCGTCATTCACAAGGAATTCCACCTATCGTCGGCTGACCCCAACCTGGTGGGTCTGGAAAATGCCGTCATCGTGGGCGCCACCAATTACGACGTGGCCGACCAGCTGGCCGACGTGGGCATGGAAGCCATCCACCCCAAAGCGGCCAAGCCCATGGAGCTGGCCAGCATCCCGATTCGCCTGAAAAACACGTTCGAGCCCGACCACCCCGGCACCCTCATCACCAAAGACTTTGTGGGCGAGCGCGCACGCGTGGAAATCGTGACGGGTACCGACAAGGTGACCCTGGTGGAAATTCACGACCCCAGTATGGTGGGCACCGTGGGTTTCGATGCCAGTCTGATGGCCATCTTCACCAAGCATGAGATCAGCTACATCCTGAAGGCAACCAACGCCAACTCGATTGCGCATCTGGTGTGGGACAACCAGGTCACGCCTGAGCTGGTGTCCGAGCTCGAAGCGCTGTACGAGGTGGTGACCATCAAGCCCAGCGCCATCGTCTGCGCCATCGGTTCCAACATCAGCATTCCAGGCGTGCTGGCCAAGGCCGCGCAGGCGCTGGCCAGCGCGGGCGTGAACGTGAACTGCGTGTCGCAGACGCTGCGTCAGGTGAACATGCAGTTCGTGATCGAACGCGAGGACTACAAAACTGCCATCAAAGCGCTGAACATGGCGCTGTGCGTCAACTCTGGGGCACCGGTGCCCAGCGCTTGAGTCGCTGTGCCGTTGGCACCATGAAAGCCCGCCTTGGCGGGCTTTTTCATTGTGTGTTGCAGTGGGCATGGCGCGGCTGGCGTCGCGCACCGGCGCTTGGCGCACCTGTTGCGTCGGTTCGTCGCAAAAGCCTGTCCAACGGGTGGGCTGATGGGCACAGTTCACCCATCGCCACTTCACTTTGGATGCACCATGAAACACACTTTCCGCCTTTTCCCCATTGCCCTCATTGTTGTGGGCATCGCGCTGCTGCTATCAAAGCAAGGCGTCATTACCCTCCCCAGCCTGCACACATGGTGGCCGTTGATCCTGGTGGCTGTGGGCGTCAATGCGCTGCTGTGGCCCCGCGCGTCGCGTCGCTGCGCTGCAGCCGCCCCTGTTGTGCGCTGAACGCGCCACGCTCTGAGCATGGCCCGCACGAGGGGCTGGCAACAGCCAGCCTGGCGCAACGGGCGAGTGGCCCGGTAAACTGTCATGTTTACGCCGTTTGGCGAGCCACTTGCAAGTCAACATGAACACTTTGCCGTCATTGAATCAACTGCCGTCCCCGGAACAAGCCAGCCTCTTCCGCAAGGGGGACGTCTTTGTGCTGTTTGGCGAGCTTTTTGGGCGTGGGTACGCCACCGGCCTCATCCATGAAGCACGCAGTGCGGGCATGGAGATTGTGGGCATCACGGTGGGCCGCCGCGAAAAAGACAACACGCTGCGCCCCCTGACCGAAGAAGAACTGGTGGCCGCCGAAGCCAACCTGGGTGGCAGGATCATCAACGTGCCGCTGATGGCGGGATTTGACCAGGATGCCGCCCCAGGCGAACCCACCCCCACCGATTTGCTGAGCGGCATGACGCTGACCAACTGGACGGAAACCAAAATCGACTGGACGCAGGTGGAGAAATGCCGCGCCGTGGGCGTCAAGCGCTTCCAGGATGCCGTGGCTGAGGTCATGGCCACGCTGGACGGCATGATTGCCGATGGCCGCAACGTGTTCTTTGCCCACACCATGGCCGGTGGCATCCCCAAGGCCAAGGTGTTTTTGGCCATTGCCAACCGCATTTACAAGGGCCGGGGTGACCGCCACATGTCGTCTCAGGTGCTGTTGAACAGCGATCTGGGCAAGCTCATTCTGAAAAATTTCGATGAAGTCTCGGCCAATACATTTGGCCACCTGATCGAAGGCAGCGCCAAGATTCGCGCACGCATCGAAGCCACCGGCGGGCAAGTGCGCTACTCGGCTTACGGCTACCACGGCACCGAGGTGCTGGTAAATGGCCAGTATGTGTGGCAAACGTACACCAACTACACCCAAGGCTACGCCAAGATGCGCCTGGAGCAGATTGCCCGCGATGCGTGGAGCCAAGGCGTCAAGGCCACAGTGTTCAACTGCCCTGAAATTCGCACCAATTCGTCCGATGTGTTTGCGGGTGTCGAGCTGCCGTTGTTTGCCCTGCTCAATGCCCTGAAGCAGGAAAACGGCGGTGCCTGGGCCGACGGCCAGTGGCAAGCCTGCCGCGCGCTGCTGAACGACGGTGTGACGTTGGAAGCCACTCTGCAAACCATCGAAGCCTTCCACCAGAGCGAGGTGATGCAGCCTTTCAGGAACTTCGATGCATGGCCCATGCCCAACACGTCGGCTCAGGCTGACCTGACCATTGGCACGTCAGACGACATCGTGCGCCAGCACAAAGACAGCAAGGCGCTGATCACCGATTTGCTCAGCACGCTGGTGGTCGAGTCCACCGGCAACCTGATGTTCCACGGCATGACCGAGCCACAAGGCCCGGTGCTTTGGCTGCACCACAAAATCATTGCCCGGCAGCTGAATCAGGCGCACGCCTGATTCAGACTGGCCGGGTCACCGCTTGCGGTTGACCTGGCCTCAAAAACGGCTGAAGTATTCCCGGCGCTCGAAGTCGAGCGTGTCGGGTGCCTGTGCATGGCGCTGATACTCCGACTGCTTGATGCGGGTGTAATACCGCACCCAGTCGGCACCCAAACCGCCCACCAGGGCGGTGTCTGCAGCCAAAGCCTCCAGCGCCAATGGTAAGGTGTGCGGCAACGCCGTCGGCGGTGCATTGGCTTGGTCGTCCATGGCGTAAGGTGACTCCGTGGCTGTGGGTGGCGCCAGTTGGTTGACCAACCCATCCAGACCCGCAAAAACCTGGGCAGCCATGTACAGGTATGGGTTGGCGGCAGGTTCACCCAGCCGGTTTTCAATGCGCGTGGCGGCATCGCCCACACCGCCCACCACACGCAGCATGGCCCCCCGGTTGTCACGCCCCCACACTGCGGCGTGCGGTGCCAGGGCGTTGGGCTTCAGCCGGCCAAAGCCATTGACTGTGGTGGTGCACAGCGATGCCATGCCGGGGGCATGGGCAAGCAGCCCGGCCAGCCACGCGGCACCCGTGTCGGACAGCGCGAACGTGGCATCAGCAGGCTGTGCACCCGGTGCATCGGCATCGCGAACGAACACATTGCGGCCCGTGGCCAGCTCCACCACAGACTGGTGCAAATGCCACCCACTGGACATAATGTGAGGGAAAGGCGGCCGACACATGAACGTGGCGTGATACCCGGCGCGGCGCAAAGCCTGCCGCACGCCATTGCGGAACAGCACCATGTTGTCGGCAGCGGTGAGCGCGTCGGTGGCGTCAAACACGGCCTCCACCTGGCTGGGGCCCAACTCGATTTCAATTGAAGAAAGCGGCAAACCCAAGGCCAGGGCAGTGCGCTGCACGATGCGAAGCGGCTCGTCAGCCAGGTCCATGCAGCTTTCCGCCAACATGTTGAACCCGGGGTGGATCAGGCTCACATCGGGTGGCAACCCGGGCCAATCGGCACGGTCGGGGTCCAGGTCGGGCCCGTGCTGCGTGTCTTTGATGCGGTAGATGTGAAATTCAACCTCCAACCCGCAAACCATGCCCAGCCCGCGCTGGCCCAATTGCGCCAAGGCACGCTGCAGGACGCGACGGGAGTCAAAAGGCACCGGTGCCCCGTCCTGAAACCACGGTTGACAACGCAGCCAGCCCGTGCCAACGGCCCACGGCAACACCTGATAACTGCTGGGGTCGGGTAGCAACATGAGGTTGGCTGCGCCAGCAAAGCCAGGCATGTCGCCCATACCCCCTGGCTCGAATACCTTGAACACCGTGCGGTCGGATGTGTCTTTCAGCATCAACGTGCCCACCATGCCCACACCGGCCATTAGCGCCTTGATGGCTGCTGCAGCCGTCAGTGTTTTGCCGCGCAAAGCGCCGTGAGCATCACACCAAGCCAGGCGCACCAAGTCGACGCCACTGTCCCGGATGCGCTGGGTGGCCTGTTCCACGGCCCACTCGCGCGCCTCATCGTGCACCCCGCAGCTGTGGGCGAAACTGGGCAAAGCAGCGGCCATCTTCATGGGGCCTCAGGTGGGGCCACATCCCCTGCACCGGCCCAGGGCGCGGCTTGGCGCTTGGCGGTCACGGCATTGCGCCACCAGGCTTCCCAATCGCTCACGGGGGCAATGCCATCGACTGTGTCCGGGCCAACCCGAGGAGCGGCCTGCGGGGCAAACGCCAACCCGGGTGCCGGTTCGCCATTCGCCACCGCATCGATGGCCTGGCGCAGCATGCGGCGGTTGGCCATGATCACCTTGTCAGTGGTGCCCAGGTGCTCGCGCGTGCGGTCCTGAATGGCCCCCATGCTTTCGCATGCCCACTGGTCGTGTACGTTGATGTCGCTTTCACCCATGCCCAGGTACGTGCGGTCGCGCTGTTCTTCAGCGCTGAAGCCCCACTCGTTGTGGGCACCGCTCTTGGGGATGTAATCGGGCAGCGTCACGGCTTCCAGCCGCTGGTTGCGCATGGTGGCTTTGTCCACCGGCTCGGCAAAGCTCGTGAAAAAGGCGTACCAGTAATTTTTCGTGTCATCTACCGGCACATGCATCTGTGTGATGGTCATGGTCTCAGACAGCGGAATCACAAACGTCTGGGGAAACACGGCGTTGGTGACGCGTACATGGGTGATTGTTTCGTTGAGCCGCCTCAACGCTGTCATCCGCAAACCGTAGGGCATTTGCGCAAACGAGATGTCGGGCTGATCAAACTCGCGCATCACCTTGGTCATGGGCAGGCGCTGGCCATCGAGCTCGCCCAGGCTTGCACCACGGAACTGGCGGCCGTAGCTTTCCTCCAGCCCTTCGTCGTTGAAAAACCGGTGCAAGAACGAGGCATGGGCAGGGTCAATGCCCACCTCGAAGGCCTGCAGCCAGTTGCAATGCCACAAGCCTTTGAAAGCAAAACTGTGGGTGGCAGGTGCCGTGAAACAGTCCAGCGCAGGCAACGCAGGTGGCGTCGCACCCTCTGGCCCCAACCAGGCAAACAACACACCTGCTCTCTCCACCAACGGGTAACTGCGTTGCTGGATACGCGAACACAGTGTGCTGCCTGCGGGCTCAGCTGGCGTGTCGGTACATTGGCCTTTGATGTCGAATTTCCAGCCGTGGAACGGGCAGCGCAGGCCATCGCCCTCGTTGCGGCCATACGCCAGATCAGCCCCGCGGTGTGGGCAATCCCTGTCGAGCAACCCGAACGAGCCATCGGCGTTGCGAAACAAGACCAAGTCTTGCCCCAGCAACCTGACCGGTTTAACGGGCCTGGCACCCATCCGAGGGTCCAGCACCGGATCAAACTCGTCCAGCAAGGCCACAGGCTGCCAATACTGGCGCAAGAGTGCTCCACAGGGCGTACCCGGCCCCACGCGGGTGATGAGCTCGTTGATTTCAGCTTTCATTTGTGTATCCTGAATATATAAAACGGTATACCGTAATTTTTACCCAGTGTACAGTTGCAAACATGAACCTGCAAGACACCGTTTTGATGCAACTGCGCGATCTGATCTTGCGCGGCACATTCGAGCCCGGCCAGCGCCTGGCCGAACAGCAGCTGGCCGAGCGGCTGGGCGCCTCACGCACACCCATCCGGGCGGCGTTGGTCACCCTTGAACAGGAGGGGCTGATCGAGTCCAACGACACCGGTGGATACGTGACGCGCCCGTTCACGGCGCAAGAAGTGCACGATGCCATTGCCGTGCGCGGCCACCTGGAAGGCATGGCAGCACGGCTGGTGGCAGAGCACGGCGTGTCACGCCAGTTGCAGGGCGACTTGCAGGCCTGCCTGGACGAAGGCGACCGCCTGCTGGCAGCCAACCCGCTCACGCTGGACAGCTACGCGGAATACGCGGTCATGAACGACCGTTTTCATGCACTGATACTGACAGCCAGCGGCAACAGAGCCCTGCAACGGGCCGTGAGCCAGAACAATCGTCTGCCGTTTGCACCCGCATCTGCGATGCTGCCCATGCAAGGTTCCGTGGCCCTGGACCGGGACTGGATGCTGTTTGCCCACCGTCAGCACCATCAACTGGTCACAGCCATGAAGCGCGGAGAGGGTGCACGCGCGCAGGCACTGGCCACAGAACACACCGAAGTTGCACAGGAAAACATGCGGCTGGCCCTGGACCGCAAAGCCGAGTCCGAGCAAGTCATGCCAGGCATGCGCCTCGTGGTGGGTTAGAATCCAAGGCTTCGATTGATCGACGGGAAGCTTGGCAGAGTGGTCGATTGCACCGGTCTTGAAAACCGGCAAACCGCAAGGTTTCCAGGGTTCGAATCCCTGAGCTTCCGCCAATAAACACATCTAAGCCCTTGATTTTCAAGGGCTTTTTTGTTTTTTGGCTTTGGCAGTGTGCCATTTGGTATGCCATGGCATGCTGGCTTTGCTTGGGCAGTATTGGACAACTTTGGATTTCAGAGCCCACCGGCATCAGGGCACTGTTACTCAAGCTCACATGTCGACAGTGCGGCTATGTTCTTGCCATGGCTATGTCTAAGGGGATCAATGTCACCCCCAGGTTCGATCCTCAATCGTCATCCCTTGACCACAGCCAATTCCTGCCAATGTGTCGAGCAACCAGGCGTGCTTCGTCCTTGCTTCATTTTCCAGTCAGCAGGCTTGGCCAAGTGTCTATACACAGTGCCCCCCACTGGCCAACTTGACGGTGCCATACCCACGACACCCTACAAGGCCAGTAGTTTCAACCAAGAAAAGATGCACACTTTGTAAGTTAGATGTAATATTCAGAAATCCCTTCTTGGGACCCGCGAACTCCTCCCTGCGCGGGGCTGTGACAGCACAGCATTGAGCCCGGCATGTCCGGGCTCTTCTTTTTGCGCAAACAAATGGCTGCAAACAGGCGAGTCTTTTGGATTTACTGCCCTGTTCCTGCTTTTGATCATGATGACCTGGACGTACTCCATGGCATGGATCAACCCATGCATCCCTTGTCAGCGAAACCCCTACAAGCGAATGGGCGCGCACCGACTCAAGTCACAGCCAATCGCTGATTCAGCTTTGTTTGGGCTGCTTTCACAATTCACTTCAACGAATCGCCAAACCGTCGGTGTGTTAACCGACAGACGCGAAACGAAGCAACCGAAGGACAAAGCACCATGAACAACGAACAGATGCTGGCCGAGATCCGCGAAGCCAACCTCACCTACCTCATGCTGGCCCAATCCCTCATCCGTCAGGACAGGGCACAAGCCCAGTTCCGCCTCGGT
>JAVBXK010000094.1 GCA_030824555.1 bacterium | reverse complement strand
TTCAAACAATTGCGGCAAATTTGAGGTGGAAGTGCGCTGGTGCGCACCCGCCCCACGGCCTGTGCGCCTCGCCACCCCGCAAACGAGCCACCCCCATGGCCCACCCGCCACGCCACTGACGCAGTACGGTTGGTGTGCACAGTTGGAAAAATACAACCTCAGCTAACAGCAACAGCAACAGCAACAGCAACAGCAAGTTAAAAATACAAATACAGTAGCTGGTATTGCTTATAAATAAAGCGGTAAAGCCACTTTTTATATGTAATTTCCGGCCATCTCCCGCTGCCATGTTTCAAACCAAGCTCAAACGGCCAACCTCCTCCCGCGCGCCAAGGCAGGGGTGGGGCGGGCTGGGGGCTTGTGATGCGGCGCTGAGAAGCGCAGCCATGGGGTCGGCATGCGCAGCACGCTTCAACTTCTGACTTGCTGCGGCTGTCTGAACGGAGCGTCAGCGCAGTGAGTTCCGCAGCACGACCCCATGGCGAGCATCGCAGGGAACCCCGCAGGGGCAAGCATGAAGCCCACAGCCCGCCCCATCCCTGCCTTGGTGCATACCCAAAAGGTGGCGCACCAGAGCTCCAAAACTACCTCTGCCTTGGCGCATGCCCAAACAGTGGCGTGCCAAAGCCCCCAAACTGCCCAGCCTTGAAGAACACCCATGCAAGCAGCTACAACCCGGGGTCTGCAAGCAAGACAAATTTATTAACAAAAATCGCATCTACCGCTTATATGACAAGCGATAGCAGCTATCCAATTTAAACCGTACCTTTATTGCGCATCCAGTCAGCCGTCTGATAAAAACTGGCATTCAGGCGGGTGCGCAGGTCGGCGTCCACGCCCACTTCGCCCATGGCCTGGTCCATGCAGGCCAGCCACTGATCGCGTTCCAGAATGCCGATGGCAAACGGCATGTGCCGGGCACGCAGGCGGGGGTGGCCAAAGCGCTCCACGTAATGGTCAGGGCCACCCAGCCAGCCGCACAAAAACCAAAACAGCTTTTGCCGCGCGTCGTCCAGCGTGCTGCCGTGACTGGCCCGCAGTTCGGCGTAGCCGGGCTCCAGGTCCATCAGGTCGTAAAAACGCTCGACCAAAGCTTTGATGCGGGCTTCGCCGCCAATCCACTCGAACGGCGTGGCCGGGGTTGGTGCAGAAGTTTCGGGGGTGGTGGCTTCGTTCGACATGGTGACTCGATTGTGTGAAGGGGCATGAACCCGTGCGGGTTTGTGCGGGCAAGGACGTTGTTTGCGGGAGTGAATGGCTGCCGATACTGACAGTCTCACTGGTTCGTGGCCTGCCGCAGTGTGGCCACCACGGGTGTGTTGAGCACGCTGCGCAAACTCCACCAGCCTGCGGCCAGCGCCAGCAGCGCACCCGCCACCGAGCCACCCAGCACCACCCACAGAGACGGGTTCCAGGCAAATTCAAACACGTAGCGGGCCAACGCCCAACCCACCACCGATGCCACGGCCGAGGCCAACGCGCCCGCCAGCAGCCCCACGCCCAGCAGCTCGGTGCGCTGCACCTGACCCAGCAGGCGGGCACTCGCACCCACGGCACGCATGATGGCAAATTCGCGTTCCCGCTCGCCCCGTGTGGCCGACACGGCTGCAAACAGCACCACCAGACCAGCGGCCAGCGTGAAGCCGAACAAAAATTCCACCGCCCTGATCACCTGCCCCAGTACCTGCTGCACCTGCGCAATGGTGCTGCTCATGTCCACGTTGGTGATGTTGGGAAAATCGCGCACCAGCATGTTGTCAAACACCGCCCCAGCCTGCGTGGCGGCTGGCGTACCGGCCAAACCACCGGGTGCACGGAACGCGCTGATGTAAGTCACCGGGGCATCGCCCATGCTGGCCACCGGGTACATCACGAAGAAGTTGACGCGCATGCTGCCCCAGTCCACCTTGCGCAGGCTGGTGATGCGGCTGGTGCGCAGCTCGCCCGCCATGTCGAAAGTGATGGCATCGCCCAGCTTCAGGCCCAGCTCTTTGGCCAGCCCTTCTTCCACGCTGGCACCGTCGGCCTCGTCAGGTGTCCAGCGCCCGGCCACCACCTGGTTGTGCGTGGGCGCTTGCGCGGCGTGCGACAGGTTGAACTCGCGTTCCGCCAGCCGCCGGGCGCGCTCGGTGGCGAACGCAGCGGGGTCAACCGCCTGGCCGTTGATTTGCACCAGCCGCCCGCGCAGCATGGGGTACCAGTCGAACTTGGCCACACCCGCCTGGCGCAAGTGGGCCTGAAAGGTCTCGGCCTGGTCGGGCTGGATGTTGATGACGAAGCGGTTGGGCGCGTCGGGCGGGGTAGCCTTGCGCCAGCTGTCCACCAGGTCGGTGCGCAAGAGCACCAGCAGCACCAGCGCCAGCAAGCCCACGGCCAGCGAGCTGACCTGCACCACCGCATATCCAGGACGGGCCGACATCTGGCGCGTGGCCAGCAGCAACCAGCGTGGGGCGGTGGCCTCGGTGACCACGGCACGCAGCAGCTTGACCGCACCGTAGCTGATGGCGGCAAACACCACTACCGCCGCCGCGAAACCGCCCACGGCCAGCAGGCCCAGCGTGAGGTCTCGGCTGACGGCCAGCAGCATGGTGGCAAATCCGATCAGGCCCAGCGCCAGCACGCCGATGGATGCAGGTTTGAGCCCACCCACGTCGCGCCGTATGACGCGCAGGGGCGGCACACGGGCCAGTTGCAGCACAGGTGGCAGGCCAAACGCCACCATCAGCGTCAGCCCCAGCCCCAGACCAAACAGCACGGGCCACAGCGTGGCCGCTGGCAGCGACACGCTGAGCAAGCTGCCCAGTAGCAGCACGAACACGTGGTGCACGGCAAAACCCAGCGCCACGCCCATCACGCTGGCCAACAGGCCCACGGCCAGAAATTCGATTCCGAACGTCCAGGCCATGGTGCGCTGGCTCAGGCCCAGCACGCGCAGCATGGCACAGTCATCCAGGTGACGCTGGGCAAACCCGCGTGCCGCGATGGCCACGGCCACGGCGCTGAGCAAGGCGGCCAGCAGCGCCACCAGGTTCAAGAACTTTTCGGCGCGGCCCAGCGTTTGCGTCATTTCGGGGCGGCCAGATTCCAGCGACTCCAGCCGCCCGCCGCGTGCGTGGCCCGCGTCCAGCTCGGTTTGCACCCAGGTGCTGAAGCGGCGCACGGCATCGTCAGCGCCCACCACGGCCAGTCGCCAGCTGATGCGGCTGGCGGGTTGAATCAGCCGGGTAGCGGGCAAATCGGCGGCGTTGACCATGACACGGGGTGCGAACGTCAGGAAGCCACCTCCCCGATCGGGCTCGGTGACGATGACCTGGGCGATGGTGAACGTGGCGTCGCCCAGCAGCAGGGGCTGGCCGACTTGCAAGTTCAGCGCCACCAGCAAGGCCGCATCGACCCACGCACTGCCCGGTGCGGGCACACCGGGCGCGGGCTGGCCACCGCTGGCTGCATCGGGCGCCACCAGTAAGGTGCCCCGCAACGGGTAACCGGGGTTGACGGCTTTCAGCGCCACCAAGCGGGCCGCGCCGCCCTGCTCAGGGGCAGCACGGCCCATGGTGGGGAAGCTGAGGGTCTGGTTGCTTTGCAGGCCCAGGCGCGCGGCCTCTGCCAGAAACGCCGGCGGGGGTGCGTTGTCGGTGCTCAACACCGCGTCACCGCCCAGCAGCTGGCGGGCATCGCGTTGCAGGCCGCCTTGCAGGCGGTCGGCAAAAAACCCGACCGACGTGAGCGCGGCCACCGCCAGGGTGACGGCCACCAGCAACAGGCGCAACTCGCCAGCGCGGAAGTCGCGCCACAGAGCGCGCAACGCCAACTGCCAGGCACCAGGCGGAACGGCGGCCGTGTGGGCAAGGGGTAAATCAGGGGAGGCAGGCGCGGCAATGGACATGCCACCACCTTACCGCACAACGTGTGGCCCATGCCTGCACCGGGGCTTGAGGGGGCTCCGGACCATTCACGCGTTTTCTCATCGTCCTCGGGGGCTGGTACAACGCACCAGGCCCCCTGGGTGCCCTCGCGCCACCGTTCACTCCACCGCAAAGCCCTGCGCAAACCCTGGCAACGAAGCCACGGGTAAGTACAGCCGCACAGGCTGGCCTTCCAGCCAAACGGTCTTGCCCGCGTGCTGCGCTGGCAGTGGCACCAGCGCCATGTCGGGTCGCAGGGTGTAGGTTTGCCCACCCAGCACCACCTTGATGCGCCCCTGCCCCAGGCCCAGCACGTCGCCAGCCAGGTCAGCCGCCAGTACCGCCGTACGCAAAGCCGCAAAGTCGGCCGCTGCCGGGTACAGGGTTTGCGGGTAACCAAAAATGCGGTTGGTGTACGTCAGTACGCCTGCTGGGCTCAAACCAAAGCCGCCCACGCTGGTGGGCGGCTCCAGCTGTTCGCCCGCTTGCACCGCAAAGTGGGCCGCACCGTTGTTGCTGTTGCTGCCCAGCGTCACCAGCAAGGTGCCGTCTGCCTGCACCACGGTGCTGCCACCGTGCTCGGTCAGCAGGCGCGCAAAGCCTTCTGCGTCGGCCAATGCGGGTGCCCAGGTCATGCCCAGGCCGCCCAGGCCCAGGGTGTGTGCAGCTTGGCCGCTGGCTTGCCAGCTGTCTGGCTGTGTGGAGCCGGGGTCGATGGTCACGCGGCCCAGTGCGCCCAAGACCACGCGCTTGCCGCCTTGGCTTGCCACCAGCAAACCGTCGTTGCCACCGTTGGTGAATTCGCTGAACTGGGCTTGGGTGCTCAACAAGTTCACCACGGCTTGCGCCACATTGCGCCCCAGCCGGACTGAGGTGCCATTCAGCATGGGGCGGGTGTGCATCCACACAAGGCCTGGGGTGGCGGTGCGCGCCACGTTGTCGCCTGTCAGGCCTTGGTCGCCTGTGGCTGAACCCAGGCCCATTTCCTGCACTTGGCCCAGCGCATTCAGCACCACGTATTCACCAGAGAGGATGGCCGACGTTGGGGTGACAGCCCTTGTCATGGCCGCTGCGGCTTCTGCACCCGTTGCCGTGTTGTCTGCTGCGCGTGCCTGCGCGGCTGCAGGGGTTTGCCTGGTTGCAGTGGACTGTGCCAACGCTGCGGGCAACGCCACCTGGCAGCCCAACACGGTGATCAGCGTTTGCCCGGTGCTTTCATTCACCTCGGCCAGCAGCTCGGTGGGGGTGCCGGTGCAGGCACCCGCGTTCAGCACCACGGCGCTGGCGGGGGCCAGGCTTTGCAGCCAGCCCAGCAGCGGCTGTCCAGAGTCCGCGGCCGTGAAGCGTGCGCGCCCGCTCAGCAGGCGGGGCACGGGCTCGCCTTGGGGGCCAGCCACAAAGGCCAGCCTTGCGGTGGTGCCAGTGGGCTCGGGCTGCACCTGCAGCAGGCCACCGCCATTGGCCAGTTGCAAGCGGGTGGGGCCCGAGAAGGTGAGCACCGTGCCGTTGACGGCATTGGCCCGCACCTCGAATGGGCCACCACTGAGAGTGAGGTTGCTGCCTTGCTCGACCACGGGTGTGGGTGGTGGCTCAGGGGCCGGGGGTGGCGCGGCAGTGGTGCTGACGTAGCTGGCGGTCACGCCACCGATGTTCAAGGTGGTGGTGGTGGCCGTTTTGTAGGTCGCGCTGGCGGTGTGGCGCACAGCCACGCTGTCGCCGTTGTTGACCACGCCTGCGGTGCTGACAAAGCCCCCGCTGTTGATGCTGTATTCACCACCCGTGACGCTGATGGCCGCGCCCATGGTAATGCCAGCGACCGTGATGCTGGCGGATGTTTGCAGCGCACTCAACACGGCATTGCCCACGGCAGTGAAGCTGAAGGCGTCGGGGGTGGTGTCGTTGCCGCTGAAGCTGGCCGACACCGTGCAGTCGCCCGCGATGGCGTTGGTGCTGTAGGTGCTGCCGCTCAGTGCGCCGCCGCAGCTACCGCCCACGCTGGTACCGTAACCACCGCTGGGCGTGACCGTGAAGGCGGGTGTGGCGTTGTACGCCACCACCTGCGCCGTGCTGGGGCTGATGCTGCCGTTTGCACCCGCACTGGGCGTGACGGTGTAGCCCCGGCTGGCGCTGCAGGTGCCCGACGCGCTGCCGCCGTTGCTGCCCGCGCACGCCCAGGTGTAGGCGCTGTTGCCCGCCGTGATACTGCCTGCCGTGCCGCTGGCGCACAAGGCACCGCCGCTGGGGGCGCTGGTCACCAGCGGGGTGGTGGCGTGGGCGCTGCCGCAACTGCCGTTGACCACGGGCAGCAAAGCATCAAAAGAAGAGAAAGACTGTCCGCTGCGCACAAGACGGACAAAGCTGTAGTTGGTCTTGAAGTAGGCGTTGGTGCTGCCACCGTTGAAATTGACGATCCACGCGTTGGACGGGTCGGACGCGTAGGTGGTGGATGTCCAAGAATAGTCAGACGAGGGGGTGTTGGGAAACGCTGTGGCATCGATGGCGGGGCTGTAGGTGTCGAGCTTGACAATGCTTTCCAGCTCATTTTTGCTGGGCACGCGCCAGTCGCTGAAGCCTTTGTATACAGCGGTGTTGGCTGAGCTGGCCTGGGCAAGCACGCTGACCCAGTCACCATAAAAGGCGCTGCCGCTGGCACAGGTGGCCCCGGTCAAGCCATGGGCGCATTGGTCCCACACCAGGTTGGTGGCGCTGTCGGTCACGGTGCCGTCGACATTGGCCGTCAGTGCGGCGTGGGCCACAGGCGTGGCCAGCAAGGTGGCGGTCATGGCCAGGGCAAGGCCCCAGCGCAGGGGCAGCAGGTGCAATGGGCGAAGCAGGCTCAACATGGGTAAGCCGCTCTCTCAAAACAAATTCGGTTGGCCGGGCCGGGGGTGGCTGCACGGGGCTGCCACAGCGCCACCAGGGCACAGCGTTTGAAGCCGGTTTGGCTGTGGCCCCCCTGGGCCAGCACGGCATGGGGCATGCCCAGCAGGGCTGAGCGAAGTGAATGCTTCATGTCGAGCACCTGTCAGTCTTTATAAATATCGATGTTGACCCGGCCCGGTTCGCTGACGTTGCCGTCCTGGTCCACCAGGACAAAGGTGAACGAATCGGTGCCAGTGAAGATGGATGTAAACGGCATGTAGCAAAAGCTCGCGTAATAACTCTCATCGCCGCCAAGCGGCAGGGCGGGCGAGGTGCCGACAAATTCTGTACCAAACTCATAGTTCTGCGCCTGCTGGGCGGCCTGCGCCGCGCTAGGTTCGGCCTCTGCTTGCGCCGTCTGGTTTGCATCCTCCACCGGGGCTCTACTCGACCAATACTGCGTAAGAAACCCCCTGGTGGGCGCGGTATGGATGAATATCCGGGGCAACAGCCATGGGGGGTAGACCCATTCGGCCTGGGGGTCGGAGTCGGCATCCCAGCCACCGATGGTGATCGGAACACAGGGACTCTTCCAGGGGCTTCTGACACTGAAATCGACAGCCAAGGGAGCCGGGTCCATGAAGATGGTGAACGTGCGGGTCATGGTGTCGACTCCGCCATGGGCGGTGCCGCCATCGTCCTTCAGTTCGATTTCCACCCTGGCCAGTCCGGCCGATGAATACCACTGGATGTAGCTGGGGTCGGTCTGCCCGTTGATGGTGAGTGGGGGGTAGACGGTGTGTTTGATGGTGAACGACAGCGTGCCGGTGGCCAGGTCCAGGGTGGGCTCGACCAGGAACTCCAGCGCCTTCTGGTCCGTGACAGACAACAGCCGTACGGTGGCCGTCAGGTGTTGCCCGTCCTCGCTGGCGGGACCCGCCGCGATGCCGGTAGCCCAGCCCGGGATCGACATGGGGCCGGGCTGGGCCGTCCTGTCCAGCACAATGTTTGCGCCTGGCGTGAAGGTCGGGGCGTGGTTGATGTCGTCTAGCACCATGCGCACGCTGTGCTGGGCTGTCTTGCTGCTGGTGCTGGTGCTGCCGTCCTGAAAGTTGATGCCCCAGGCCAGCGTTGTATCGGGCCCATAGGCATCGTTGGCCCAGTACAGCGCACTCCCGGTGCCTGGAAAATAGGTGGCGTCAATAGCCGGGCCGCTACTCAGGCCGTTGTGGACGATGGAGAGCAGTTCACGTCGGGTGGGCACACGCCAGCCCGTGGCATAGCCACAGCGGGTGTAACTTGCCACCCCGGTGGCAGCCGTCCAGGTGGCAGCGGGCAGCGTCTCGGTGGACCAGATCAGGCCGGTGACATGGTCGCGCACGCAAGCATGGCCGCCCGGCGTGGCGAGGTTGCCGCTGGCATCCAGCGCGCTGAAGTCGAAACCCGCCGCACCAGCACCGGTCTTGGTCAGCTTGTCCGCCAAAGCCTGGGCGTCTCGGCCAAAGCGGGCGTCCTGGCGCGGGTTGGCACCCGCGTCGGAACCGACGCCGTTGGGGCTGCAGGCCATGGCGGTGTTGCTGGCGTCGTAACACTGGGTCTGGCCCGTGTCGTTGAGGCCAAAGGCATGCGCGGAAAAGCTTACCGTGACCACTACCGATGCCGCCAGCAGTGCCCGATGACAGTGTGCAGTCCCGACGAGGTGGGGAAATTTTGATATTTTTGGCGTCTGTAGCATGATATAAATGCGTATGAAGCTACTTTTTTAGGAGCATCTTCTATCGCCAACCAGGCCATCGCAGAGCGGGAATGACCAAAGGAGGCGGCCACAGAATATCGAAACAGGCGCAAACTCACTATCCCCTAATCAGTAGGGGTGGTCTGCCGCACCCGCGGGGGCTGGCTCAGCCGCCCCGGCTCAGCCAGCGACTCATCAGTCCAGCCCGGCTGCGCACCCCGAATTTGCGGAACAGACTGACCACGTGTTGATGGGCAGTGGACACTGCAATACCCAAGCGGTGGGCGATTTGCTTCTCGGAAGCTTCCGTGAGCAGCAACTGCATCACCTCACGCTCGGTCGGTGTCAGAGGCGTCTGGGCCATCAACAAGCCATGACCCAACATCAGTTGGCGGTGAAACCATTTGATGCCGCGAAGCGCAAAGGAAAGCAGTGCGATGTCCTCGTCGGTGAAGGCCTGGCGGGAATAAAAACCAAAGTGGGACTCGGCATCACGATTCAGGGGGAAGCCGACAAAAACCGAGTCATACGTCCCGACGGAAGCGTAAAAATCCCGGTAAAACGGCGACACGAACCATTCGGGCTCCAATTCACGACGAAACGAGTACGAGCGAAAGCTACCAACCTCACGCAGGGGCAGCAAAAAGGAGGGGTCCAGCTCCCGCCGGTCCCAACGACGCAGGATGTCCTTGAAGGGCCCCTCATCCGAGTGCGATGGAACGGGGTGCAGTGTGGTCATGGTGGCGACTCGCCAGCCCCGCAAAGGATCGTCTACTTCGACCCCGTCCATGCAAACTGCACCAGCCCACGTAGCGTTCCAGGCACCCACCACCTCACACAGCGCGGCCATCAAATTGGCGGCTGCGCGGTCAGTCTGACTGGCATCCACATCCGATAGTTGGTCCCAAATACGTAGAATTTTGTCCTGAGTTGCGTTGTCCATAGTGGTCACAGGCATTTTTGCGATGATTGTATTTACGCGTCCGGCAGACCTGCGTGGCGCTGTACGACATCGAACGCGAAAGGTTGGTGACCATTCTGGCGGTGAGACATCAACTGGAAGACGATTGCACCTGAGCGTCATCGTCAACATCACAGCAACGTCACTTGGTACCGAAAATCCGGTCGCCCGCGTCACCCAGGCCGGGCACGATGTAGCCGTGGCTGTTCAGGCCACGGTCCACCGACGGGGTGTACACCGGCACATCGGGGTGGTGGTCATGGAAGGTTTTCAGGCCCTGGGGGCACGTCACCAGGCAGGCGAACCGGATGGAGCGGGGCTTCAGTTGCTTGATGCGGTCCACGGCCGCCACAGCTGAATTGCCGGTGGCCAGCATGGGGTCGAGCACGATCACGTCACGCTCGTCCATGTGCTGCGGCATCTTGAAGTAGTACTCCACGGCCTGCAGCGAATCGGGGTCGCGGTACAGGCCGATGTGGCCGACGCGCGCCGCCGGGATGACGTTCAGCATGCCGTCCAAAAAACCGTTGCCCGCACGCAGGATGGATGCCAGCACGATTTTTTTACCGTCGATCACCGGCGACATCATGGTTTCGAGCGGGGTCTCGATTTCGATGGTGTGCGTGGGCATGTCGCGCGTGATTTCGTAGGCCAGCATGGCGCTGATCTCGTGCACCAGTTCCCGAAAGCTCTTCGTGCTGGTGTCTTTTTTGCGCATGAGCGTGAGCTTGTGCTGCACCAGCGGGTGGTTGATGACGTGGACTTGACGATCAGACATGGCACTCTCTTTGCAGAAAACAAAACTTCAGGCAACCGCCGCAACGGGTGCCGATACGGGTGTGGGCATGGCGTCAAACACCAACCGCTCCGGGTGCGAAAAACACAGCAGCCGCTTGTGGGTGGCCCTGCCGATGGCGCACAACCCGACCTGCTGGGCCACCGCCAGCCCCATTTGCGTCATGCCGCTGCGTGACACCACCACCGGGATGCCCATTTGGGCGGATTTGATGACCATTTCGCTGGTCAGGCGGCCGGTGGTGTAGAACACCTTGTCGTCCCCGCGCATCTGCGCCGGGTCTTGCAGCCACATCCAGCCCGCGATGGTATCGACCGCATTGTGCCGCCCCACGTCTTCGACGAACAGCAACAGCTCATCGCCCTGGAACAGCCCACAACCATGGACCGAGCCGGCTGATTTGTAGGTGCTGTCCTGCAGGCGGATGGTGTCGACCAGTTTTTGCAACTGGCTCTGGCGCAACGTGGCCGAAACGGGCAGGTGCAGGTTGTCAACGTCTTGCATCAGCGCGCTGAACATGCTGCCCTGGCCGCAACCGGTGGTGACCACTTTGCTGGCAGTTTTCTGTTCGATGTGGTCGATGCCGTGGCGGGTTTTGACCGCAGCGGCCCCCACGTCCCAATCGACGGTGATGGACTCGATGTCGTCCAGCGACGACACCAGCCGCTGGTTGCGCAGGTAGCCCAGCACCAGCCACTCGGGGTGGCCGCCCAGGGTCATGAGGGTGACCAGTTCCCGCTTGTCCACGTACACCGTCAGTGCCCGCTCGGCCGGGATGGCAATGTGTTGGGGTTGGCCCAGCTCGTTGATCACCACCACATCGCAGGTCAGCGGTGCTCGGGCCGCCGTCAGGCTGGGGCGGCGAGGATGAATGGATGCGTGGTCAGACATGCGATGGGACAAATAAAAAGAAAAAGGCCGCTCCAGGCGGCCAGTGTGGCACAGGCGCTGACGCACCCACAGATCAGGGTTTCTTGGGGGCGCTGCCCGGTGCGGCTGCCACGGCAGGGGCAGCGGCGGCTGCCGGCGCCGTACCGGCAGGTGCAGCGGCCACATACGGGCCAGGGTCGGTACAGGCAGCCGGTGCTGCAGGCACTTTGCCGTCTTTTTTGGCGGCTGCAGTCGTTTTGGCGTAATGGGCCACAGCCTTGTTTTGCGACTTACAAAGCAGATACCCCTCGACTTTGCCGCCGTGTGCGGCTTTGGCAGCAGCTTCCGCTGCTTTGGCCTTGGCCTCGTCGCTGGGGGCAGGAACGGGCAATTTGGCCCATGCAGACACGGCCAGCGTGGTAGCGGCCATCAGGACAATCGTGCGTTTCATGGTCTTACCTCATTGGTCAGGCGGATGCGTTGGACGTGCCAGGCGCGGCCACCTGGGCTGCCAGGGCATCGGCGGCCGTCTGGCTGCGTTGGGCAGGGATCTTGCCTGCCTTGATGTCGTTGTACCAAAGCTCATGGTGTTCCTGCGCCCAGGCCTCGTCCACGTAGCCGGTTTTCATGCCGTCGTAGGCGTCTTTCACGCCCACGGTGCCCATGTAGATGTGCCCGGTGATCGCCACCATGGCAATGACAGCCGCGACGGCATGGACCATGTGGGCAATTTGCATGTCGCCACGCACGTCACCCAGGCCCGGCACCAGTTTGTTCAACACAAAGCCACTGCCCACGATCAGCAAGCCGGGGAAGCACACGCCCCACCAGAACAGGCCTTTTTCACCCGCATTGAAACGGTGTGACGGCACCTGGTGGTCGCCCACCATGCCACCACCTTTTTTCAGCCAGTTGACATCGGCTGCGTTGGCGATGTTGTCCTTCACGAAAGTGGCCACCACGATCAGCAGCGACACCGCGAACAGCGGCCCCACGAAGTTGTGCAGGTTTTTCAGCACATAGGTCAACCAGCCAAACAGCGTGCCGCCGATGACCGGCAGGATGAAAAACTTGCCAAACGCCATGGTGATGCCGGACAGCGCCAGCGCCATGAACGCCCCTGCGTTGGCCCAGTGCGCGGCGCGCTCGAACGGCGTGAACCGTTCGATCTTGCGGCCCGTGTCAGGCAGGTGGCCACCCAGTGGGCCTTTGGTTTTGTAGAAGATGCCCAAGGCCAGCAGCACGATCAGCAACAGCGAACCGCCGTAGGGCAGTACCCAGTTGTTGCGCACCTGGCGCCAGGCTTCACCTGCGTTGGTCAGCTTGCTGCCGGGGTACTGTACAAAGGGCTGAATCAGGTTGCCCGCTTCCGGGGCCTGGCTGAGGGGCAAGCTGCTGTAGCCCGTCACGCCGCTGCCCACCTGGCGCCACATGGGCGCGTTGTTACCCGGCTGCACCTTGGCGCGCTCGCCGTTGTTCTGGCCGGCGTAGCCGGGTTGTTCACTCGCATCGGGCTTCACGTCAAAAATGTTGGCACTTTTGACACCGGGGGCAGCTGGTGCGGGTGCGGGCGCATCGGCGGCCCAACTGACCGATGCGGCAGGCAGCACCAGTGCGGCGGCCAGCAGCAGGTGGGCAATTCGTCGGTTCATGGTGGACACCCCGCTTCAGTTGGTTGCACGGGAATAGTCGTTCATCCCATATTGCGCACGTGCCTTGAGCTGTTGCGCCCAGCTGGTCTGATCGCCGGTTTTCCAGTCACTCTGGCGAAAGGCCATGGTTTCGGTGCCGGTCACGGGCGAGGCATCACGCTTCGCACCGGAGAGGCCACCGATGGTCTGCGGGCGCTCGCCACAGGCGGCCAGCGTCAAGGCCACGCCCAGCAGGCAAAGGGCTTTCACTGTTTTCACTGCGATTGGGCTCATGATGTGCTCCCTTCCTTAGCAGGCTTGCCAGCGGTCTGTGAACCGTAGGCCGTGCCCCAGCCCCACACTTCGGCCCCCTTGCCACGTTGCACCACGCGGTTGCGCAGGATGTCGGCCACCACGTCGCCGTCACCGGCCAGCAAGGCTTTGGTCGAGCACATTTCGGCGCACGCTGGCAGTTTGCCTTCTGCCAGGCGGTTGCGGCCGTATTTTTCAAACTCGGCCTGGCTGCCATTGGCCTCCGGGCCACCGGCGCAGAAGGTGCACTTGTCCATCTTGCCGCGCACACCAAAAGTGCCCTGGCCTGGGAACTGCGGTGCCCCGAACGGGCAGGCATAGCTGCAATAGCCACAGCCGATGCACACGTCCTTGTCGTGCAGCACCACACCTTCGTCTGTGCGGTAAAAGCAGTTGACCGGGCAAACGGCCATACACGGCGCGTCGCTGCAATGCATGCAGGCCACCGAAACCGATTTTTCGCCGGGCACCCCGTCGTTCAGGGTGACCACGCGGCGGCGGTTCACCCCCCAGGGGACTTCGTGTTCGTTCTTGCAAGCGGTGACGCAGCCGTTGCACTCGATACAGCGCTCTGCGTCACAAATGAATTTCATGCGTGCCATGTGGGGCTCCTGTGGTCTGCTGCCTCAAACAATGAGGGCATCAGGCCTTTTCAAAGTTGCAGATTTGCGTCTTGGTTTCTTGCATCATGGTCACGATGTCGTAACCATAGGTGGTGGCCGTGTTGATGGCTTCACCACGCACCACAGGCATGGCGCCTTCAGGGTAGTAGGCTTTCAGGTCCTGGCCTTGCCAGCGCCCCGAGAAGTGGAACGGCATGAACACGGTGTCGGCACCCACGCGCTCGGTCACCAGCGCCTGCACGTTGATGCGCGCACCGGTGGGGGTGGTCACCCACACGCGGTCGCCATTGCGCACGCCCCGGGCAGAGGCGGCAGCGGGGTTGACCTCGATGAACATTTCCTGCTGCAGCTCGGCCAACCAGGGGTTGGAGCGGGTTTCCTCGCCGCCGCCCTCGTACTCGACCAGACGGCCCGAGGTCATGATGAGCGGGAATTTTTCGTACAGCTTGTCGTCTACGTTCTTTTTCTGTAGCGACTTGTACAGTACTGGCAAGCGCCAGCGGTTCTTTTGATCATCATGCGATGGGTACTTGGCCACCAAATCAGGGCGTGTGCCGTAAATGGGCTCGCGGTGCTGCGGGATGGCGTCTGGGAAGTTCCACACCACGGCCCGGGCCTTGGCGTTGCCAAACGGGTGGCAACCGTGGTTTTGCATGAACACACGCATCTGGCCACCCGACGAATCGGTCTTCCAGTTCTTGCCCTCGGCCTTGGCTTTTTCGGCATCGGTCAACTCGTCCCACCAGCCCAGCTTTTTCAGCAGCACGTGGTCCAGCTCGGGGTAACCGGTGGTCAGGTCGGCACCCAGCGAATGCGAGCCGTCTTCGGCCAGCAGCGACACACCCTCGCGCTCCACGCCAAAGTTGGCGCGGAAGTTGCCGCCGCCATCCATGATGTGTTTGCTGGTGTCGTACAGGTTGGGGGAACCGGGGTGCTTCAGCTCGGGCGTGCCGTAGCAAGGCCATGGCAGGCCGAAGTAGTCGCCCGACATGTCGTAGCCGGTTTCTTTGTCAACGACCTTGCCCTTGCACTTGAGCGTTTTGATGTCGAACGCCCCCATGTTGCGCATGTGCGCCTTCAAGCGCTCGGGGCTCTGGCCGGTGTAGCCGATGGTCCAGACGCATTTGTTGATTTCGCGCAGGATGTCTTCGGGCATGGGCTCTTGCATGCCCTTGACCGCTTGCATTTTGTAGTTCTTGCTCAGCTCTTTGCCAAAGCCCAGCTTGTCGGCAAACTGCTGCATGATCATGTGATCGGAGCGGCTTTCCCACAGGGGCTCGATGACCTTTTCGCGCCATTGCAAAGACCGGTTCGACGCCGTGCACGAGCCGCTGGTTTCAAACTGCGTGGCCGCAGGCAGCAGGTACACCGCGCGATTGGGGTTCAGGTCTTCGGCCTTGCCGGGCATGGCCGCCATGGCAGCCGTGGCCGATGGATACGGATCGACCACCACCAGCAGGTCCAGTTTGTCCATGGCGCGCTTCATTTCCAGGCCACGGGTCTGCGAGTTGGGTGAATGGCCCCAGAAGAACACGCCGCGCAAGTTGCTGTCCTGGTCGATCAGCTCGTTCTTTTCCAGCACACCGTCGATCCAGCGTGACACCGTCATACCGGGCTTTTCCATGTTGTTGCCGGTGTACTTGGACTTGATCCATTCGTAGTCCACGCCCCAAGTGGCGGCAAAGTGCTTCCACGACCCGGCAGCCAGGCCGTAGTAGCCAGGCAGCGAGTCGGGGTTGGGGCCCACATCGGTGGCACCCTGCACGTTGTCGTGACCACGGAAAATGTTGGTGCCGCCGCCCGACTTGCCCACGTTGCCCAAAGCCAGCTGCAGGATGCACGATGCACGCACGATGGCGTTGCCGATGCTGTGCTGCGTCTGGCCCATGCACCACACGATGGTGCCGGGGTTGTGGTCGTGCAGCATCTTGGCGACCTTGAACATCTGGTCTTCCTTGACGCCGCAGGCCTCTTCCACCTTGTCGGGTGTCCACTTGGCCAGCACCTCGTCACGGATTTTGTCCATGCCGTGCACACGGTCGTTGATGTACTGCTTGTCTTCCCAGCCGTTCTTGAAAATGTGGTGCAACAAGCCGAACAGGAACGGGATGTCAGTGCCGGAGCGGATGCGCACGTACTCGTCGGCCTTGGCTGCCGTGCGGGTGAAGCGGGGATCGACCACGATCATCTTGCAGCCGTGCTCCTTGGCATGCAGCATGTGCAGCATGGACACGGGGTGCGCCTCGGCCGCGTTGGAGCCGATGTACATGGCGACCTTGCTGTTCTGCATGTCGTTGTACGAATTGGTCATGGCCCCGTAACCCCAGGTGTTGGCCACACCGGCCACCGTGGTGGAGTGACAAATGCGCGCCTGGTGATCGCAGTTGTTGGTGCCCCAGAAGCTCACGAACTTGCGCAGCAGGTAGGCCTGCTCGTTGTTGTGCTTGGAGGAACCGATGAAGTAAACGCTGTCGGGGCCGCTGGCATCGCGCAGGGCCTTCATTTTGGTGGTGATTTCGTCCAACGCCACGTCCCAGCTGATGCGCTGGTACTTGCCGTTGACCAGCTTCATGGGGTAGCGCAGGCGGTACTCGCCATGGCCGTGCTCGCGCAGGGCCGCGCCCTTGGCGCAATGCGCACCGAGGTTGATGGGCGAGTCGAACACCGCCTCCTGGCGCACCCACACACCGTTTTCAACGATGGCGTCGGTCGCGCAGCCCACCGAACAGTGCGTGCACACCGTCCGCTTGACTTCGACCTTGCCCGCGCCCATGGCACCGGATGCACCGGCGGCCTTGGCCTTTTTCACCAGGGTGAGCTGCGTGGCAGCCAGGCCCACACCGACACCGAGACCGGAGCGGCGCAAAAACCCCCGACGGTCCATGGTGGGCACGGCATTGGCCAAGCCACGACCCAGGTGGTGGACCATGGATGACGCGCCCGCAGTCCGAACGCTTGACGACTTTTTGGTCAGCAACATGTGATGGCTCCTGGCAAGCTCAAACGCGGGTGGTCTGGTAATACTGCTTGACGTGATCGGTCAAGGCATAGCCACCACCACGTTGTGGCGGCTCTTTCAATTGGGGTTCGGCAACCGGGGCCGGGCTGGGGCCGGAGGGGAGCAACGAAGCCACCGCAGCCAGTGCCCCCACGGTGGTGGCGCCTGCAAACAGGGCGCGACGTTGGACGACGCCCGTCTCGGGGCGAAGGGGTTGGCTCATGATGGTCTCCTCGGGTTGGCGGTGCAAACACACACCACCTCAGCTTCAACGATGGCGCAATGTACGCCTCGCTCTGCGCGCCCACAAGAGGGCAATTGCGGGTGAGACGGCACGCTGGCGCTTCGTCCGCAGCCGCCTGCAACCCGACCAACCTGTCATGCGGTCAACGCCCGCAGTCAGACAAAAACCATGCCAATCACCCCACCGGGAAGCTTGTCCATCCTGTGCACAGCATTTCATACGTCTCAACAGGCTTTGGGGTGGCGGTTACCGTGCCAATGTGGGTCCAAACAAAAGGACTGAACCGCACAAAAACCGGGGTTGCGACAAACTGTCGCAACCCGAGACGACAAAATGCGCGATCGGCACACCCCCGCCAAAACCGCCATTAACCGACTATTTTTGTTGGGTTTTTTCTGCCACGTTGCCACCTGACTGCCCCATGAACACCCTGCCCCCCCCCGATCGCAACAGTGAAGGCTGGCCCGACTGGTCCATCCTCATCGTCGACGACGAGGCGGGCATGCGCAATTTCCTGATCAAAACGCTGGCCCCCCGTTGCCATTTCGTGATGAACGCCGGCAGCGCCGAAGAGGGGGCCGAGTGGCTAGGCAGCCACCATGTCGACCTGATCATCCTGGACATTGCGCTGCCCGGCAAAAGTGGCGTCACCTGGCTGAAAGAGCTGCGCGAACAGGGCTATGGCGGGCAGGTGATCATCATCACCGCGTTTGCCGAACTGGACACCGCCATCGAAGCGTTGCGGGCGGGCGCGTCGGACTTCATCCTGAAGCCCTTTCGCGTGCCGCAAATCCTCAACTCGGTGAAGCAATGCGTGGAACGTGCGCGCCTGCAACGCGAAAACTACGTGCTGCGCCGCAGCCAGGCGCACGCCGTGCCGGGGCTGGACGCGCTGGTGGGTGCGTCCCCCGCCATCACCCAGTTGCGCACGGCACTGGCCCGCCTGTCGCACGTCAGCAGCAACGTGCTGCTGCAAGGCGAATCAGGCACCGGCAAAGAACTGGTGGCCCGGGCCATCCACAGCGGCAGCCCACGCGCCCAGGCGCCTTTTGTGCCGGTCAATTGCGCAGCCCTCTCGCACGAGCTGTTGGAGCGTGAGCTGTTCGGGCACGCCAAAGGCGCGTTTGCCGGGGCAGCACAATCGCGGGATGGCCTGTTTCGCTACGCGCAAGGGGGCACGCTGTTTCTGGACGAGGTGGCTGAGTTGCCGCTGCCAGTACAAGCCACGCTGCTGCGTGCCATCGACGAATTGAACATCCGCCCGGTCGGCAGCGAACAACGTGTGCCGGTGAACGTGCGCATCATTGCCGCCACGACGCGCCCCTTGGCCGAACGGGTGGCCCAAGGCCTGTTCCGGGACGACCTGTACTACCGGCTCAAGGTGGTCGATCTGACGCTGCCCCCGTTGCGCGATCACCGTGACGACATCCCCGCGCTGGTCAGCCACTTTCTGGCCCAGCTTTCACCCGAGCTGGGCTTGCCGCCCATTCACGTGGATGCCGAGCGCATGGCCTACCTGCAAGGCTACGCCTGGCCAGGCAACTGTCGCGAGCTGCGCAACCTGATGGAACGCTCGCTCATATTGGGTGAGCTGAACGTCTCGGCGCTGTACCCCGGCAAACCGGCCGCACTTGGTACGGTACCCAACGCAAATGCGGGCACCCTGCTGCAGGGCACAACCGATCTGCACACGCTGGAAAAGCAACACATCCTGGCCGTGCTGGTATCGGTCGGTGGCGACAAGACCCGCGCTGCCCAGCTGTTGGGTGTTTCGCGTCGCACGCTGGAACGCCGGGTGGCTGAATGGAACGTGGCCTGAGAAACTGAGAGCCTCTCGCCCCTGACCCGAAAAACGCTCAACTTCCGATGCAGCACCCTCTTCCAGCCCAAACTGCTGCCAGGCCATGGCGCTGGCCCGTGTTCCGCTCCATCCGGCACAAGCTGTTGGCCATGGCGCTGGGGCCGTTGCTGGTGGTTTTTCCGCTGCTGGTGGTGGCCCTGGTGGTCTGGGGCAACGTGGCCTACGACCGGCTGCTGGTCACCAAGGTGCGCAGCGACCTCGCCGTGGCGCAAGGCTATTTCGACAAGGTGCTGGACGACGTGGGCCAGGGCACGCAGGGCATGGCCCTGTCGCATGCGCTGGTGTCTACCCTGTCACCCGTCCTGCCCGCCAGTCAACCACGGTCAGCCCCTGCGGCGGCAACGGCGCAGCCGCGCCCATCGCACAGCACGCTGGCCGAGCTGCTGGAGCGCCACCGCCACCGCCAGGGGCTCGACTTCATGCGGCTGTACACACTGGACGGCCAGGCGCTGGACCGCCCCGCCGACACCGCCGAAGCCACCCTGCCCCTGCCACCCAGGTTGGTGGCGCGCATGCGCAGCCCCGATGCCCAGGCACGGGGCGAGCTGGCGGTGCTGGGCGCGGCAAACCTGCACCAGCTGGCACCCGAGCTCGAAGGGCGCACGGGCATCACGCTGGTGCACACGCCCAATGCCGCGCCCACCCACCGCACGCGTGAAGACCGCGCCATGGTGGCCGCGTCGGTGGCCCTGGTGCGCGACACCACCGGCCAACCCGTGGCCATGCTGGTGGGCGGTGTGCTGATGAACCAGAACCTGGGTTTCATTGACCACATCAACCGCGTGGTGTACCCCGAGGGCTCGTTGCCCTTTGGCAGCCAGGGCACGGCCACGCTGTTCCTGGACGATGTGCGCATCACCACCAACGTGCGCCTGTTCCAGTCGGAGCGGGCCATCGGCACCCGTGTGTCGCAAGCTGTGCGCGACACCGTGCTGGGCCAGGGCGACACCTGGCTGGACCGCGCCTTCGTGGTGAACGACTGGTACGTCAGCGCCTACCAGCCGCTGCTGGACGGCGACGAGCAACGCATCGGGATGCTTTACGTGGGCTACCTGGAGCAACCGTTTCGCTGGGTACGCTACGCCATGCTGGGCATCATGGGGCTGATTTTTCTGGCGGTCATGGCCGTGGCATCGGTGCTGTCGCTGCGCTGGGCCAGGGGCATTTTCAGACCCGTCGAGCGCATGAACGACACCATGCAGCGCGTGCGCGACGGTGATGTCAGCGCCCGCGTGGGCACCACCACCACACACGACGAGCTGGGCAAACTGGCCCAGCACCTCGACCAGTTGCTGGACGTGATTGCCGACAAAACCCGTGCACTGGAACAGTGGGGCACCGCACTGGACCAACGCGTCAACGAGCGCACCCGCGAGCTGGCCGCCACCAACGACGCGCTGCGGCAGACCCAACAACAACTGGTGCGTTCCGAAAAGCTGGCCGTCATGGGCCAGCTGGCCGCCAGCGTGGCGCACGAGGTCAACAACCCCATTGCCGTGATGCAAGGCAACCTGGATTTGCTGCGCGACACGCTGGGCCCGGCCGCCGCCAACAGCCAAGTTGAACTGAAGCTGCTGGACGAGCAGATCGAGCGCATCCGCATGATCGTGCAGCAACTGTTGCAGCATGCGCGGCCTGGCGAATACGCTGGCTACGTTGATGCGGTGGACGTGAACGACACCGTCAAGGCCTGCTTGCTGCTGGTCAACCACAGGCTGTCACAACAGCGAGTGGCAGTGGTGCTGGACTTGCAAGCCACCACCCAGCCCGCCATCAACCGCCAGGAGTTGCAGCAGGTGGTCATCAACCTGCTGATGAACGCGGCCAACGCCATGCCCGATGGCGGCGAGCTCACCATCCGCACCCGCGACCTGCCACCGGCCCCTGGCAACGACACGCCACAGGGTGTGGCCATTGACGTCCAGGACGGTGGGCCAGGTCTGACCGACGACGTGAAGGCCCGGTTGTTCCAGCCGTTTTTCACGACCCGCCCTGACGGTCACGGCCTGGGCTTGTGGATCAGTCTGGGTCTGCTGGAGCGTTACGGCGGGGGCATCAGCGCGGACAACCGGGTCGATGCCCGGGGCGCGGTGTTCACGGTCACGCTGAAAACCGAGTCTTCTGGATCGGATGGCGGAGGCAGATGAACGCGGTGTGCCTGTGCCGCGTTTTCCGTGGTGGTTTGGTTTGGTGTGCCACGGTGCTGGCATGCGCCAAGGCAGGCGGGGGATGGTTTCAAATTACATATAAAAAGTGACTTTGTCGCTTTATTTAAAAGCGGTAGCAGCTACTTTATTTGTAGTTTTAGCTTGCCTTTGCCTTTGCCTTTGCCTTTGCCTTTGCCTTTGCCTTTGCCTTGGCTGTTGGCTGTTGGCTGTTGGCTGTTGGCTGTTGGCTGTTGGCAGAGTTTGGGTGTTTCTGAACCCGTGCACACCAGCCATGCTCTGTCAGTGGCGTGGCG
>JAVBXK010000135.1 GCA_030824555.1 bacterium | reverse complement strand
GCAAGGTACAGCACGCACACCAGCCAGATCACGGATGCGCAGGGCAATGTGAGCCTGATTGGCAACGGGCAGCTGAGCGACACGGGTTGGTCTGCCAACTCAGGCAACGACAAGCTGTTGGGCGGCGCGGGGAATGATGTGCTGGTCGGTGGCAATGGCAACGATGAGATTGACGGTGGCAGCGGCACCGACATGGCGGTGTTCTTTGGTGCGATCGGTGACTTTGAAGCGGCGCTGATACCGAGCACAGAGGTGGGTGCAGCTGCCGGGGCACACGATGCGCTGATTCGCAACAAGCTGACGGGTGAGGTGGACACGGTGAGGAACGTGGAGCTGTTCAAGGTGGGCAACACGGTGTATGCCGCACCGGCTGACCGTTCACTGCCCATCGACGGCACATATGTGGAGTTGGCCGGGCAGGTTCAAGCCGGTGGGGTCACGCTGCAGGGCGTGGCGTTCCATGTGGACTGGTTGATGTGAAGCCCTCCTGACAATGCAAGACGCCTTCAACCCGGCGTGGCATCACGCTTGGGTTGGGGTGCTCGCGAACGCTTGCCAAACGCATGGCCGTCTACGGCCGACAACAGCCCACGACACCGCCAGTACGGCAGTGAAAAATACAAAATATATAGCTGCTACCGCTTGTCTTTATTGCGGTAGAGCCATTTTTTTCTTATGGTTTGGCCAACACGCCAGTGGGCAATTGTGTCAGTGGCCGTGCAGTTTTTTCTGCAGCCAGACATCCTTTCGATGCATGTCCCTGGTGGAAATGACGCGGATCGGTTGTCAGCCTGACGCAGGCTGTGCTGATCTCGTCAGTTCCCCGCCAACTCCACCGCCAGCCGGTTGTGGCGTTCCACCAGCGGCCCCAGGTCCACCGTCGCCAGCTGCCCTTCGCGCACCACCACCTTGCCGTTGACCACCGTGTAGGCCGCTTGCGGGCTGGCGCACAGCAGCAGGCTGGCCACGGGGTCGTGCACCGCGCCACCGGCAAAGCCCAGCGTGCGCAAATCCCACAGCACCACGTCGGCACACATGCCGGGTGCAATGTGGCCCACGTCCTGGGCGCGACCCAGTACTTGGGCGCTGCCACGGGTGGCCAGGTGCAGCACGTCGCGGGCGGTCATTTCGGCGGGGCCCAGGTCGCAGCCGAAGAAGGTGCGGCGTTCGCCGGTGGCGGGGTCGGTGCGGGTTTCGGGTGGTTGCAGGGCGCGGCCCACGCGGGCCAGTAGCAGGGCCTGGCGGGCTTCGTTCACCATGTGCGCGGCATCGTTGCTGGCGCTGCCGTCCACGCCCAGGCCCACGGGCACCCCGGCGTTGAGCATTTTGCGGATGGGGGCAATGCCGCTGGCCAGGCGCATGTTGCTGCACGGGCAGTGGGCCACGCCGGTGCGGGTGGCGGCAAACAGGCTGATGCCGTCGTCGTCCAGCTTCACGCAGTGGGCGTGCCACACGTCGTGGCCCAGCCAGCCCAGGTCTTGCGCGTACTGGGTGGGGGTGCAGTTGAACTTTTCGCGGCTGTAGGCCAGGTCGTGGTCGTTTTCGGCCAGGTGGGTGTGCAGGCGGGTGCCGTGTGCGCGGGCCAGCTCGGCTGACAGGCGCATCAGGTCCCGGCTGACGCTGAAGGGGCTGCACGGGGCCACGGCCACGTTGACCATGCTGCCGTGCTCGGTGCGGTGGTGTTGCTCGATGAGGCGCTGGGTGTCTTTCAGGATGGCGTCTTCGTTTTCCACCACGCGGTCGGGCGGCAGGCCGCCCTGGCTCTGGCCCACGCTCATGCTGCCGCGCGTGGCCACGAAGCGCATGCCAATTTGCTGCGCGGCGTGGATGCTGTCGTCCAGCTTCACCCCGTTGGGGTAGATGTAGAGGTGGTCGCTGCTGGTGGTGCAGCCGCTCAGCAGCAGTTCGGCCATGGCCACCTGGGTGCTGACGTGCACCATCTCGGGCGTGAGGCCTGCCCAAATGGGATATAGCCCGCGCAGCCAGCCAAACAGTTCGGCGTCCTGCACAGCCGGAATGGCGCGGGTCAGGCTTTGGTACATGTGGTGGTGGGTGTTGACCAGGCCGGGGGTGACCAGGTGGCTCTGGGCGTTCAGCGTTTCACCGCTGCCAGCAGCTTGGTTTGCGGCGTGTTCAGCGGCCAGGGCAGGGGGCAGTTCGCCTGCTGGGCCGACCCATTCGATGCGGTGCCCGCAGATGAACACGCTGGCATGGCGCAGCTCGGTGCTGTGGCGCGGGTCGGTGTGGTCCAGCGTGGCCACGCACTGGGCGTTGTGTATCAGCAGGGTGGTGAGGGCAGTGGGTGCGGTCGTCATGTCATCAGCTTAATGCAGGGATGGGGACATTCTGGAACAGGCACACGGCGCAGGTGCGGCGTGACGAAATACCGCTTTCGCAGGCCCATGTGAGCTGACGGTGCGTGAGCAAGGGGCGTGCCGCGCTGTGGGCAATCGATTGGGCCCACACTGTGCGTTTGGCGTGCGTGGCACGCTTTTTTTTGGAGATGGCGATGGGACTTTTTGATTCGGTTTTGGGTGCAGTGGCCAACCAGGCGCAAGGCAACACGGGCTTGCAGGATGTGCTGAGCATGGTGGGCAACAACCCGCAATGGGTGCAACTGGCCGCCAGCCTGCTGAGCAATGACGGCGGTGCCGGTGGGCTGGGTGGCCTGGTTGCCAAGTTTCAGCAGGCCGGGCTGGGTGATGTGGTCGGTTCGTGGATTGGCACGGGCCACAACCAAGCCATTTCGCCTGCACAACTGGACAGCGTGCTGGGCCATGACACGCTTGCCGGCATGGCAAGCCAGTTTGGGTTGAACGGTGGTGACGCGGCTCAGCAGCTGGCCAGTGTGCTGCCGGGCTTGGTCGATGCGCTGACGCCTGCCGGCCATGCCCCTGCAGGTGGTTTGGGCAACGCCGACGACCTGATGGGTTCGCTGGGCGCATTGCTCAGGGCCTGATTGCGCTGGCAGCCTGCCGCACGCTTCAAGGGCGAGGTGTGCGTTGGTTGATCAGGTCCCGCAGCAGGCTGGTCAGCGCGATGCTTTGAGCGTGCAGCTCCACCAGGTTCACGCGTGCGTTGCCCTGCGCATGGCGGGCACACAGTTTGGTCGCGGTGTCGTGGAAGGCCCGGTGCAGGGTGTCGATGGCCGCCAGCGTGTCGGGGCTGCCACGGTGGGTTTGCCCTGTATCGTGAAGCCACATTCCAAAATGGCAGTGCTCGGGGTTGAGCGGGGGCGGTGCGTCGCACTCGCCTGTGAAATAGGTTTCGAGTGCGTTCAACCACGCGCGGTGCTCGACACAGGCGGTCAGCACGGGTAGCACGTCGTGCGGCACTGCGTGTGCCTCGGTCCAGGTGGGGTCGGGCTGCCAGCTGGCTGCCCACGCCGTCATGTTCTCGGCTGGCATGGGGCGGGCCACGCCATACCCTTGAGCGTGTTCACAGCCCAGTTGCAGCAGCATTTCGCCGTGTTCGATGGTTTCGACGCCTTCGGCGATCACCCGCCGGCCAAAGGCCCTGGCCAACCCGATCACGCCTTCCAAAATGGCCAGGTCGTCAGGGTCGTCCAGCATGTCGCGCACAAAGCTCTGATCGATTTTGAGCAAACCGACCGGCAGCCGCTTCAGGTAGGTAAGGGATGAATACCCGGTGCCGAAGTCGTCCAGCGAAAAATGCACCCCCAGCTGCTTGCAGGCCTCGATGACTTTGGACACGCGGGCCATGTCTTCCAGTGCACTGGTTTCCAGCAACTCCAGTTCCAGATCGGCCGACGGCACGGTGGGGTGTGCGGCCAGATGGGCGGCCAGCTTGCGCACAAAATGCTCGTCTTGCAACTGGCGCGCGCCAATGTTCACGCTGACGGGCAAGTGCAGGCCCGCTGCGCGCCACTCGGCTATTTGGGCCAGCGCGGTGTCAATCACCCAATCGCCCACGTCAATGGACAGCGGGTGGTCCTCGATCACCGGCAAAAACACGGCAGGGGGGAGCAGGCCACGTTCAGGGTGTTGCCAGCGGATCAGTGCTTCGGCACCCACCACCTTCCCGGTGCGCATGTTGACTTTGGGTTGGTAGTGCAGAACGAACTCGTGGCGGCACAGCGCCTGGCGGATGCGGTCCAGGCTTTCGTGGTGGCCGCGCACGCTGCGGTCCTGTTCGTTGTCGAACACGTGGTAGCGGTTCTTGCCGGCCAGCTTGGCCTGGTACATGGCCTGATCGGCCTGGCGCAGTAGCTGGTCTGCATCCACATCGTCAGCCTGCGGGTAAAACGTCACACCGATGCTGGCCGATACCTGCAGCGTCAGTTCGCCCAGCACCACAGGCAGGGCAGCCGCTTCGAGCAGGCGGGTCAACAGGGGCACGCTGTCGGCAAGGGCGGGCAGGTCAACCAGCACGGCAGCAAATTCGTCGCCCCCGATGCGCGCAAGCGAATCGCCTTCGCGCATGACCTGCTTCATGCGCTGGGCCAGTGCCACCAGCATCTGGTCTCCCACGTCGTGCCCGTGCTGGTCGTTGATGTGTCTGAACCCGTCCAGGTCGACGTAGGCCACGCCGAGTACCAGGTTGCGCCGCAGCGTCTGGGCCAGTGCCTGGCGCATGCGGTCGCTCAACAGCACCCGGTTGGGCAGGTTGGTCAAGGCATCGAAGTGTGCAATGTGTTCCAGCTGGCTCTGGTGTGTTTTGTTGGCGGTGATGTCCGAGAACAGCGCCACATACTGTTCGGGTTTGCCCGATGCGTTGTGCACGGTGCTGATGGTGAGCATTTCTGCGTACACCTCGCCATCTTTGCGGCGGTTCCAGATTTCGCCATGCCAGTGGCCGTGCAGCAGCAGGCTTTGCCACATGGCGGCATAAAACGCATGGTCTTGCCTGCCTGAACTCAGCACGTTGGGGTTCTTGCCCAGCACCTCGGCACGGCTGTAGCCCGTGATGCGGCTGAACGCCTCGTTCACGTCCAGAATTTTGCCGTCCAGCCCCGTGATGGTGATGCCCTCCCGTGCGTGCGCGAACACGCTGGCTGCCAGGCGCAACTGCTCGTCTGCTCGCTCATGCTGGCGCATCTGGGCTTCCAGCATGTCGCGCTGAGCCTCCACTTGTTTGCGCAAGTTTTCGCGCTCCAGCAGGTTGGCAATGCGCAGGCGGGCTACGCTGGCTTTGAGGGGTTTGGCCAGGTAGTCGGCAGCGCCCAGTGCCAGGCCTCTGGTTTCCGATGCGGTGTCGTTCTGGCTGGTGATGAACATCACCGGGATGTGGCTGAGTTCTGGGTTGGATTTCAGCTGCTGGCAGGTTTCAAACCCGTCCAGGCCAGGCATCAGCACGTCCAGCAAGATGACATCCGGCATCAGCTGTGTCGCAAGGTCCAGGCCCTGCTGGCCAGAGGTGGCCGTGAACACGTCGAAATCCGGTTCAAGAATCGCCTTCAGCAGACGCAGGTTCACAGGGCCGTCATCAATGGCCAGCACAGTGGGCCGGGCTGAAAGCATAGGGTGTTTGTCTGAAGAATCAGGTGTGTGGGCTGGGTTGTGCCAGATGGGCACCAGGCTGCAGTGAACCCTGGTTTTACACGAACCCCAGGCCTGCTGTCATGGGTTTCGAGCGATGTGCTGAGGCAGCTCCGTTCATTCCTTTGCCAACAGGCAGACTGGTTCGAGCCGGATTAAGATGGTCAGTTTGGTGGCTGCGCCACCGTTTTTGCGCCCACATGACAGACACGTTGCGTTCCTCGCTGTTCGAGTTTTTGCCCATTGGTGCGTACCGGACCACTCCGGGGGGCGTGCAATTGCGGGCGAATGCAGCGTTGGTCAGGCTCAACGGCTATGACAACGAAGCCGAGATGCTGGCGGCCACGCAGGCGCTCGATCAAGGCTGGTATGTCGATCCTGGGCGGCGCGCTGCTTTCAAGGCGCAGATGGAGAGCCAGGGTGCCGTGGTGGACTTCGTGTCCGAGGTGTACCGCCACAAGACACGCCAGCGCATCTGGGTGCGTGAAACCGCCTATGTCGTTCGCGATGCGAATGGCTGCATCCAGTTCTACGAAGGCACGGTGGAAGACATTTCCGAGAGCATGCACGCGCAGCAAGCCTTGGCAGAAAGCGAGGCCCGCTGGCGCATGGCCCTGGAAGCCGCCGGTGATGGCGTGTGGGACTGGAACATCCGTACTGGCGAAGAGCAGTGTTCCGACGGCCTGTTGCGCATGTTTGGCTACGAGCCGGGCGAATTGCCTGCCGACCTGAGCGCGCTGGACACGCGCACCCACCCCGACGACCGCGCGCAAATGGCCATAGACCGCGATGCGCACATGTCTGGCCGCGCCCCGGCCTATGTGAACGAACACCGCGTGCAATGCAAAGACGGCAGCTGGAAGTGGGTGCTCAGCCGGGGCATGGTGGTGGCGCGCGACCACACAGGCCAGCCGCTGCGCATGATCGGCACGCACACCGACATTTCGGGCCGCAAGCGGGCCGAGTCACTCATCTGGCAGCAGGCCAATTTCGACTCCCTGACCGGCTTACCCAACCGGCGCCTGTTGCGCCAGCAGCTGGACGCGGCCATGGCCCATGCGGCACCGCACGCACGGCCGGTGGCGGTGGCGTTCATCGATCTGGACCACTTCAAGGAAGTCAACGACACCCTGGGGCACGACCATGGCGATTTGCTGCTGGTGCAAGCGGCGCAGCGCATCCGCGAGGCAGCGGGTGGTGGCAACACGGTGGCCCGCATGGGGGGAGACGAGTTCACGGTGGTGCTCACCGACATCACGCCTGACGACTGCCTGGCCGATGTGCTGGCCTTGCGCCTGAAGGCGCTGCTGGATGTGCTGAGCCAGGGTTTCGAGCTGCGTGGGCAAACCGTGTTCGTGTCGGCCAGCATCGGGGTGGCGCTGTACCCGACCGATGCCACCCTGGTGGAAGACCTGTTCAAGCATGCCGACCAGGCCCTGTACTCGGCCAAGGGCGCGGGGCGCAACCGGTTCTGTTTTTTCACACCCGCCCTGCAAGTGGCCGCACAGCAGCGTGCCCGGCTGGATGCCGATTTGCGCGTCGCCTTGCCACAGCACCAGCTGGAAGTGGTGTACCAACCCATCGTGGCGCTGGCCTCCGGGCGCGTGCACAAGGCAGAGGCGTTGCTGCGCTGGCACCACCCTGTGCTGGGGCCGGTCAGCCCGGCACAGTTCATCCCCATTGCCGAATCCAGCGGGCAAATCATTCCCTTGGGCGATTGGGTGTTTGAACAGGCGGTCGAGCAGGTGGCCGCCTGGCGCCAGCGGTTTGACCCGGCGTTTCAGATCAGCGTCAACAAGTCGCCCGTGCAGTTTCACCAGAAGGCGGCGCACACCAGCAACTGGGCCACCCAGTTGATGCAGCGGGGCATGCCGGGCAATGCCATTGCCATTGAAATCACCGAAGGCTTGCTGCTGGACACCAGCCCTCTGGTCACCAACCACCTTGCGGCGCTGCGCGATTCGGGGTTGGATGTGTCGCTGGACGACTTCGGCACGGGCTACTCGTCGCTGACGTACCTGCAAAAGCTGGCGATCGATTTCATCAAAATCGACCAGTCATTCGTGCGCAACCTGCAACCCGGCTCCACCGCCTTGTCGCTGTGCAAGGCCATCATCGTGATGGCGCACGAACTGGGCATGCAGGTGGTGGCCGAAGGGGTGGAAACCGACATGCAGCGCGATTTGCTGCTGGCTGCTGGCTGCGATTTCGGCCAGGGTTACCTGTTTGCCAGGCCCATGTCGGTGGCTGCGTTCGACGCTTGGTTTGTACAAAACAAGAGCTGACTTTTAATGCTGGTAAAGCGGAAAATCCATATTTTGTTCTGAATTTCAGGTTCAACCGCCTGACCGGCCACTCAGCCTCACGAGAAAACGCCGGGCCGTTCCCAAGTTTTCTCATCCCCCTCGGGGGGCCTGGCGCAACGCGACAGGTCTGGGGGCACACTCAGGCACGGCACCGTGTGCCGAGGCTCACTTGCCCAGGATCTTGTCCTTGAGTTTGGTGATGCCCATCATGTCCATCACCATCTTTTCGTAGAACGGCTCGGACGTGCCCTTTTCCATTTTGCGCATGAAGTACTTCTCGAACGCCACCTTGGCCAGGTGCACCCATTTGCCCTCGGCAAACCAGCTGACGTTGCGCGGCGGGATTTGCGGCAGCGCCACGAAGGCGGCGCCGGTGTCGCCAAAGTCGGCCAGACACACGGTGTTCCAGGTGGCGTGGTGGGTGGGTTCCTTGCCGTCCAGCAGTTCACGGATGTTGTGCGCCGTGGCCGTCACCATCGATTCGATCATGTAGCCCGTTTTGGGCGTGCCACACGGAATGGGTGTGACCTCCACCGGGGGAATGGCCACGCACACGCCTACGCTGAAAATGTTGGTGTACTTGGCGTTGCGCTGGTGCGCGTCGATGGTGATGAAGCCGCGTGGGTTGGTCAGCCCCTCGATGCCAAACACCGCGTCCACGCCCTTGAAGGCGGGCAGCATCATGCTGTGTTTGAACGGCAGCACGTGTTCCTTGATGGGTTGGCCCTGTTCGTTGTGCTCGGTCACGTACATCTTGCCGTCTTCCACCTTGGTGGTTTTGGCGTTGCAAATCCACTTGATGTGACGCTGGCGCATAGCCGATTCGAGCATGCCCTTCGAGTCGCCCACGCCGCCCAGCCCCAGGTGGCCGATGTAGGGCTCGGGCGTGACGTAGGTCATGGGCACCTGGTCGCGGATTTTGCGTTTGCGCAGGTCGGTGTCCATGATCATGGCGAACTCGTAGGCTGGGCCGAAGCACGACGCGCCTTGCACCGCCCCCACCACGATGGGGCCGGGCGCTTTCACAAAGTCGTCCCAGGCCTGCTTGGTGGTTTCGGCGTGGCTCACGTGGCAAATGGACTGCGTGTGGCCGCCATGCGGGCCCAGACCTTCGACCTCGTCAAACGCCAGCTTGGGACCGGTGGCAATGACCAGGTAGTCGTAATCGACCCGGCTGCCGTCGTCCAGCTCGACCTGGTTGTCGTCAGGGTGCACGCGCTTGGCGCGCTGGATGATGGACGCTATGCCCTTGCGCTTGAGTGCGGGCGCAATGTCCACCTCGATGTCTTTGCGGGTGCGCCAGTCCACCGCCACCCAGGGGTTGGAGGGCACAAAGTGGAACTTGGGCGCGTCGCTGATGACAGTGACCTGATCACCCGGGCGCGCCAGCGCCTTCATTTCGTAGGCCATGGGCATGCCGCCAATGCCCGCGCCCAAAATCACAATGTTTGCCATGCGTGTTGTCTCCGTTCGTTGTCATTCCAAACCACGGGCGATGGTGCCGACCGCAGGGGGCAAAAAGCTTGATAAAAATCAAGCGAGGCACCCGAACATACCCTTAGTGGTATGTGTATGAAATGAGTGAATCATTCACCTGATTCCGCCTGATGACGCTTTGCACGCGGTCACCCGGATGCCGTTCGATGCGCCCCGGCATTAGAGTGTTGACATGAACCCTGATGCCTTGCCCATCCCCCCCTTGCCCCTTGCCAGCCCCCAGGCGTTCCTGCGCCACCTGTACGAGGTGGCCGTGCAGCGCGCCCTGCCGCTGCACAACACCGCCGCCTGGTTGCCCGTGCCGCCCGACCCGGCCAAGGGCCGCACGCTGGTGCTGGGTGCCGGCAAAGCCGCCGGTGCCATGGCCCACGCGGTGGAGGCCCTGTGGCCCGCCCACTGCCAGCGCCAGGGTGTGCCCGGTGCACCCCTGTCTGGCTTGGTGGTCACCCGCTACGGGCACACGCCGCCCCGGCCTGACGGTGTGGTGCCGTGCATTGACGTGGTGGAAGCCGCGCACCCCGTGCCCGACGAAGCCGGGCTGGTTGCAGCCCGGCGCATCATGGCCCTGGCGCAGGGCCATGAAGGCACGCCACTGACCGGGCACGACCTGGTGCTGTGCCTCATTTCAGGTGGCGGGTCTGCGCTGCTGACCCTGCCGTGCGAGGGGCTGACGCTGGCCGACAAGCAACGCATCAACCGCCAGCTGCTGGACAGCGGGGCCGACATCACCCAGATGAACACCGTGCGCAAGCACCTGTCCGCCATCAAAGGCGGGCGGCTGGCGGCGGCCTGCTTCCCGGCCCGTGTGGTGACCCTCACCATCAGCGACGTGCCTGGCGACGACGTGAGCGTGATTGCCAGCGGCCCCACCGTGGCCGATGCCAGCACCTGTGCCGATGCGCTTCAAATACTGAAGCAATACAAGATTGATGTACCTGCGCTGGTGGCCAAAAATCTTCATAATGCCGTGCTGGAAACCCCCAAGCCGGGCGACCCGCGCCTGCTGCACGGCGGCCACCCCCACCCGGTTTACCTCATGGCCACACCGCAGCAAAGCCTGGAGGCCGCCGCACAGGCTGCACGGGCGGCCGGGCTGAATGCCTACATCCTGAGCGATGAGATCGAGGGCGAATCGCGCGAGGTGGGCAAGGTCCATGCCGCGCTGGCACGCAGCACGGCAGACGGCAAAACCGCCTTCCAAACCCCCTGCGTGATCCTGAGCGGGGGCGAAACCACGGTCACCATCCAACCCCGCGAGCCAGACAGCCCCAAAGGCCGAGGCGGCAGGGCTGGCGAGTTCTGCATGGGCCTGGCCCTGGCCTTGCAAGGCCACCCCCGCATCTGGGCGCTGGCCGCCGACACCGATGGCATCGACGGCGTGGAAAACAACGCAGGGGCGCGGCTGTCACCCGACACCCTGGCCCGCGCCGGCCAACTGGGGCTGACCCTGCGCGACCACCTGGCCCGCAACGATGCCTGTGGTTTTTTCGAACCGCTGGGCGACCTGGTGGTCACCGGCCCCACACACACCAATGTGAATGACTTTCGGGCCATGCTGGTGCTGTGAGGCATGCGTTTGCCGATGTGGCACAGCCCTGATCAGGGCTTGCCCCACAGCTGCGCGACCCGCGCGTCTCGCCCGCAGCTGGTGCGGTAGTAGTTGTAGCGAACCGGGTTTTTCTTGTAATAGTCTTGGTGGTATGCCTCTGCCAGCCAGAACGTGCTGGCTGCGACCAGTTCGGTGTGGATGGCCGGGAAACGCCCGCTTTTCAGCAGGGCGTCGCGGCTGGCCTCGGCCACCTTGCGTTCAGCCTCGTTTTGCCAGTAGATGCCGCTGCGGTACTGGCTGCCCACGTCGCAGAACTGGCGGTCTTTCACCGTGGGGTCGATTTGGCGCCAGAAGTACTCGACCAGCTGCGGGTACGTGACCTTGGCGGGGTCGTAAATCACGCGCACCGCTTCGGTGTGGCCGGTCTGGCCCGCGCTGACTTGTTCGTAGGTAGGCTGCGTGGTTTTGCCTGCGGTGTAGCCAGACTCGACCTCGATCACGCCGGTCAGTTTTTCAAAGTCTTTTTCAATGCACCAGAAGCAGCCCCCGGCAAAAATGGCTGTGGCTTTGCTTGGTTGCGCATGGGCGGGCAGGGCAACCAGCATGCTGCCCAGGCAGGCGGCCAGCAGTGCGGCCGAGCGCACCGCTTTGCCCGCGGTGTGGGTCAGGCGATGTGCCCATGTGCCGCTTGCGACGGGTGGGGTGGTGGCGTGTGGGCTGTATGAGCAGTTGGGCAGGGGGTGTGCAGACATGGGGTGTGCGCTTTCGGGTGTGTGGCGGGTGGGCTGCGCAGGTGTTCAGGTGCGCAGTGCTGGTGGCGTTTCGCCTTGTGGCACGAAGCGCAGGGCCACGCCGTTGTTGCAGTAGCGTTTGCCGGTGGGCTTGGGGCCGTCGTCAAACACGTGGCCCTGGTGGCCGCCGCAGCGCACGCAGTGGTATTCGGTGCGCGGGTAAATCAGCTTGTAGTCGGTCGATGTGCCCAGCGCATCGGGCAGGTACTGGAAGAAGCTGGGCCAGCCGGTGCCGCTTTCGTATTTGTGGGCAGCGTCGAACAGCGGCAGGTGGCAGGCAGCGCACACAAACGTGCCTGGGCGCTTCTCGGCATTCAGGGCGCTGGAGCCGGCGCGTTCGGTACCGTGCTCGAACAACACCGCATAGGCGTTGGCTGGCAGCAATTGCTTCCACTCAGCCTTGTTTTTGGTCAGTTTGGGTGTAGTCGATGACGCGGCCTGTGCAGGGCATGCCAGCGCGGCCATCCAGGCCGACAGGTTCATCAACAAAGTGCGTCTTTCCATGGCTATTGCTCCTTCTTGTCTGGCCGCAAGGCGGGCCATACGGGTTGCCCATGCGTCCGGTGGGGTGCATTGGGTGTCACCAGATTCGGTTCAGCGGTGTAGCTTGACTGAATCTGATGTGCATGAGTCGGGCGGTGGGGCAAAACCTTACACACCGCTTTTTCTGATTTGTTCAGATCGGCGGTCACCTCAGGCGGACCGGTGGTGACGGGGGTTTGATGTAATCCGTTGCAGGAGGTTCGCCATGCCCACACTTGCAGTTGAAGTCCCCCGCGCACCGCTGGTATCTGCCGCGCCCGGCCATGAAATCGATGCGACGATCGACCGTGCCGCGCCACCGTTGCCCGAGTTTCAAGGCTCATCCTGGCGGGCGGGCATCGCGTCACTGGGCGCGGGCAGCGCGCTGGTGGCGTGCGGCGGGGGTGACGACGGCAGCGCGGCAGCGTTGCTTGCGCGCGGGGCCACGTCAAGCCAGCCCTTGCTGGGCCAGCCGGTTGCACAGCCTGGGCGTGAATCTGCCCAGGCCTGGCGCTTGCCCACACCAGACGAACTGATGGATTGGGCCGAGCGCACCTACGGCACCTGGTTTCCGGGGCACCTTGTCACGGTTGTGCAGGGCGACCTGAGCTACCGCGGCCCCTATGCCACTGGCAACTATGTGGGCGTTCAGGGCGGCACTGTGCTGGTGCTGGGCCCTGCCAGCGGTGACCAAGTTGTCAACGTGGGCAGCCTGGCCAACTTTGCGGCATCGGTCCTGGGCACCAACCAGGCCGTCACTGCCAACGAGGCATCCCGCTTCCTGGGGCAGGCCGCGTTCGGTGGCTCGGCTGCTGACGTGGCCGTCGTGCAAAGCCTGGGCTTGGACGGCTGGTTGAACAGCCAGTTTGCAGCCGAACGCACCCAGTCGCACTGGGACTGGATGGTGGCCAATGGCTACGCAGTGGTGGCCAACACGTTCAATTTTTCGGGTGTGGACAACACGCTGTGGCGCAAGCTCATGTCGTCGCCCGACGTGTTGCGTCAGCGTGTGACGCTGGCGTTGAGCGAGATTTTTGTCATCTCGATGGACGGCCTGCCGGTCAACTGGCGTGGCATGGTGGCCGCCAGCTACATGGACACGCTGGAAGCCCATGCCTTGGGCAACTACCGCCAGCTGCTGGAGGCCGTCACCCTGTCGGTGGGCATGGGCGTGTACCTGAACATGCGAGGCAACCAGAAAGCAGACGGCAGAGGGCGCGAGCCCGACGAAAACTACGCCCGCGAGGTGATGCAACTGTTCACCATCGGCCTGCACACGCTCAACCCCGATGGCACCCTGCAAACGGTGAACGGTGCACCGCAAGACACCTACACGCAAGACGACATCAAGGGCCTGGCCCGCGTGTTCACGGGCTGGGACTACGACCGTTACAACGCCACTGTGCCAGACCACGCGACCCGTCCCATGGCATTCGTTGCCAGCCGCCATTCACCTGAAGAAAAGAAGTTCCTGGGCGTGACGCTGCCTGCGGGCACCGACGGTGTCGGTGAACTTCGTGTGGCGCTCGATACCTTGGCCAACCATCCCAATGTGGGGCCGTTCATCGGCAAGCAGCTCATTCAGCGGCTGGTCACCAGCAACCCCAGCGCGGCCTACGTGGGCCGGGTAGCGGCCGCATTTGCCAACAACGGGCAGGGCGTGCGAGGAGACCTGACGGCCGTCATCCGCGCCGTGTTGCTGGACACGGAGGCCCGCACGCCCGACAGCAGCCCCGGTTGGGGCAAATTGCGCGAACCCATGGTGCGCCTGGTGCAGTGGGCGCGCACGTTCAATGCCACGTCGCCCGGTGACTTGTGGAACGTGGGCAACATGTCGAGCGCGTCCACCCGTTTGGGGCAAAGCCCGCTGCGCTCGCCTTCGGTGTTCAATTTTTTCCGGCCAGGCTATGTGCCACCCGGCACGACACTGGGCACGGCGGGTTTGGCTGCACCCGAGTTCCAGATCACCAACGAATCGACGGTGGTGGGCTATGCCAACTGGATGCAAACCGTCATCGGCAGCGGGGTGGGCGAGGTGAAGGGCGACTACTCACCCTGGGTGCCACTGGCCACCAACCCGCCAGCGCTGTTCGATGCTTTGAACGATCTGCTGGCCGCTGGCCAGTTGGGTGCGGCCAGCCGCGCTGCCATCACCACGGCCGTAGGCAGCATGGCGGCCACCACCGATGCCCACAAGCTCAACCGGGTGTACGCCACGGTGTGGTTGGTGATGTGTTCGCCCGAGTACCTGGCCCAGAAGTGATGCCACGTTGAACTGAACCGGTACGCCGCCCGTCCGTTTTGCCGTGCTGCGTCGTTGCCAGCAGCTTGCCAAGGAACCCTCATGACACACACATTCAATCCTGACCGCCCCGTGCCACAGGGCGTGGCCAACTTGCAGCGGCGCGAGTTTTTGCGGCGCGGTGCGGCGTTGTCCGCAGCAGGTGTGGCGGCGCCCTGGGCACTGTCGCTGGCCGCCATGGGCGATGCGGCGGCAGCCACCACAGTCAACGACTACAAAGCACTGGTGTGCGTGTTTTTGTACGGTGCGAACGACCACAACAACACCGTGGTGCCTTACGACACCACCAACCACACTGCCTACGCCACCATCCGTGGCAGCTTGGCCACACCACGCGACCAGTTGTTCGGTCTGACACCCCGCACGCCTTTGCCATCGGGTGCTCAGATGGGGCTGGCCCCGCAACTCACCGGCCTGAAAAGCCTGTTCGATGCCGGGCACATGGGCGTGGTGTTGAACGTGGGGCCACTGATGGTGCCCACCACCCTGGCCCAGTACAACGCCAAGAGCGTGCCGCTGCCACCGAAGCTGTTTTCGCACAATGACCAGCAGTCCATCTGGCAGTCCAGCCTGGCCGAAGGGGCCACATCCGGCTGGGGTGGCCGTCTGGGCGACCTGTTTTTAAGCAACAACGCCACCAGCACGTTCACTTGCATGAACGTGTCGGGCAATGCGGTGTTCATGTCTGGGCAGCAGGCGGTGCAGTACCAAGTCGGCTCCAGTGGCCCGGTGAAGTTGCGGGCTACCACGGGTAATTCGTTCGGTTCCAGCGCCGTGTCGCAGGCGCTGCAAACCCTCACGCAGGCCAGCAGCAGCCATTGGCTGGAGGCCGAGCACACTCGCATCATGAAGCGGGCGGTCCAGGCCGAAGCCCAGCTGTCAGCCGGGTTGGCGGCAGCCCCCACGTTGACCACACCCTTCAACAGTGCCAACAGCCTGGCCACCCAATTGCAGATGGTGGCGCGCACCATCGCTGCGCGCACTGCGCTGGGAACCAAGCGGCAGGTGTTTTTCGTGTCGCTGGGCGGGTTCGATTTGCACGATAACCTGGTGGCTCAGCACCCCGGTTTGCTCACCAGCGTGTCCGAGGCCATCAGCAGTTTTTACGCCGCCACGGTGGAGCTGGGTGTGGCGCAGCAGGTGACCACGTTCACAGCTTCCGACTTTGGCCGTACGTTGACCAGCAACGGCGATGGGTCCGACCACGGCTGGGGCAGCCACCATTTTGTGGTGGGTGGCGGCGTGGCCGGGCAGCAGTTTTTCGGCACATTGCCCACCCTGGCCGTCAGCGGGCCAGATGACGTGGGGCAGGGCCGCTTGCTGCCCACTACCAGCGTCGACCAGCTTGGCGCTGCACTGGCCACCTGGTTCGGCGTGCCTGAGTCCGATTTGCCGCTGGTGCTGCCTCATGTCAGCAACTTCGACTTGGGCACACTGCCCCTGTTTGGCTGAGCGACATGCGGTGTCAGCTGACGCTTGGCTTGACGTTTCCCCTCTGCAGCGAAGGGTGCAGCGGCAGCTGACGGCCAGATGGGCGCATGATGTGCATGGGGTACGCTTATTGCTTGTCCACCCCGCCCACTCATCACACATCGATTGGATACATGGTCCGCTTAAACGTCCGCATCGCACTTGCCTACCAGGTTCAGGCCCTGGGGGCCGATTTCATTTTCAACATACAGGCCGCCTACACGCCGCTGCAAAAGGTGTCTGCCGAGCAACTGGTCATTTCGCCCATGGGTACCTGTGAACAGGGCATAGACGAGGCCACGCACAACCGCACCTTGCGTCTGCATGCGCCCACTGGCCCGCTAGCGCTGACGTACTCGGCTACGGTGGACCTGCACCATCACCTGGCGCTGACCACCGATTTGCAAGAAATCCCGGTGGCCCAGTTGCCGATGTCCGTGCTGCCCTACCTGTACCCCAGCCGCTATTGCCAGTCCGACGTGTTGGGCAGCATGGTCATGGGACTGTTCGGTTCGCAGCCGCCGGGTTATGCCAGGGTGGTGGCCGTGCAGACGTGGGTGCAGTCGCACGTGACCTTCAAGTCCAACACCAGCAACTCGGCCACATCGGCTTTGGACACGTTGCGTGACCGCGTGGGCGTGTGCCGCGACTTTGCGCACCTGATGATTGCGCTGTGCCGCGCACTGAACATGCCCGCTCGCTTCAGCACCGGTACCGATTTTGGTGCAGACCCTGTGCTGGGGCCGCCCGATTTCCATGCCTATGTAGAGGTATACCTGAGCAACCGCTGGTACATCTTCGACCCGTCTGGCACGGCCATTCCGCTGGGGTTCATCCGCATCGGTACCGGGCGCGATGCGGCCGACGTGTCCATTGCCACCATCTTCGGTGGCGTGCAGTCCGAGCAACCCGTCATTTCGGTGTCGGCCGATCCGGGACCGCACGGGCAGTACATGCTGCCTGCTGCGTCGGTGTACGCCATTTCGACTGCCTGACACGGCGGGTGTGCACCACAAGCGGGCGGCACGGTTATTGCAAATTCATCCGGTCAATCAACCTCACCGGAGAAATCATGAAAAAGGCAATGGCTTTGTTGGTCTGTATGGCATCGGTAGCGGGCGCTCAAGCGCAAAGCAACGTTCAACTGATGGGCCTGGCAGATGTGTATGTGGGTTCCATGCGCCTGGCGGGTGACGCCAAGCACGCAAACGTCGTGGGCACGAGTGGCATGACCACCTCCTGGTGGGGCATGAAAGGTTCTGAAGACCTGGGCGGTGGCTTGAAAGCCAACTTCGCATTCACTGGCTTCATGCGCATGACCAACGGTGCCGCTGGCCGGTTCGATGGGGACCCCATGTTCTCCCGCGATGCCAACATCAGCCTGTCTGGTGGTTTCGGTACCGTCCTGGCTGGCCGGGGCCTGGCTCCCAACTTCTTGCCAACCGTGGTGTTCAACCCCATCGGCGATTCGTTCACCTTTTCGCCCCTGGTGCTGCACAACAACGTGGGCAAGAGCGGCTTCCCCAAAGCCAACCCATCCGATACCGGCTGGTCCAGCCAGGTCGTGTATTCCACGCCCGATATCTCTGGCCTGAAAGCCAACGTGCACTACCAGCTGGCTGGCGTGGCAGGCAAAAAAGACATGGGTGCCAACCTGATGTACTTCAAAGGCCCCATTGGCCTGACTGCCTACTACGAGCGCGACCAGCTGACCAACCCCACCGTGGCCGCATTTGCCGATGGCTCCACCAAAACGGTGTGGATGCTCGGTGGCAGCTACGACGCTGGCGCGGTGAAGGGCTTTGCCACCTACGGTGAATCCAAAACCAACCTGGCCGCAACCAAGCAAAAAACCTACTCGCTGGGTGCGTCGGTTCCCACCAGCCCCAGTGGCAAGGTGCTGGCTGCCTACGCCAACAGCAAGGTCAACACGTCCGGTGTGAAGCGCCAGACCTTCACCTTGGGTTATGACCACTTCCTGTCCAAGCGCACAGACGTGTATGCCATGCTGATGTCCGATAAAATCACGGGCCAAACCAGCGGTACCAGCGTGGGCGTGGGCATCCGCCACCGCTTCTGAGCTGGCTCTCTGCCAGTCACGGCAGGGTCAATGGTCGGTTGAAGGCCTGGCAAGCTGCCTGGCCTCGGCCAGCCAGTGGCCCAGCGCCGTGTAATAGCCTTCCCACACGCACCCATTGCAGCCCCGGCCGCAACAGGTGCTGGGTGGGGTGGGCGCGGGCCACAGCGCCTGTCCAGCCTGGTCCAGTTTCGATCTGAAATACAACACCAATGCGTGTGCCGTGGCCTGGTCAGCAGGTGTCAGGGTGAGCGCGTCGTGCCGGGTGAAGCGCGGTGTCTGCTGCCCGTCAACGGCCACCTGTTCGGTGAACATGCCCGCCGGGCGAACCCATTTGCCAGCTTCGCCGTAAAGTGCCCGGTACACCACCATGCCCGCCAGCGTTTCGCTGCAGCGAACGGTGTCCAGCACCTCGTACCAACCGCCTCGGTAGTGGCGGTACAGGCCAGTGGGCACGGGGTTCAGCGGGGGCAGGTCGGCGTCGGTGGTCATGCAAGTCGGGTGGGATGAGGTTGAACCAGGCAGCCTATTGTTGATGGTTTACACGGGCTTCCAGATGGCTTCCCGTTTTGAAGCTATGCCGTTTTGTTGCGTTCCCGTTCCTGGCAAGGGGGCATTGCGTCATGCGTGCAGGCGTATGGTTGCCATACGCGCAGCGCATGAACACCCCATTTGCCTGGGCTAAGCTTGCTCACCATGAAAGCCTACCGCGCCGCCTTGCTGCGTTTTGATTCCGATGGCCAGCCGGTGTACGACACCGACGGCCTGCTGCTGACCGCCCCCGATGCCACCGGCACCCAACGCGTGCTGGCCTGCGGTGCCTGGCAAGCACTGGCCCACCTGCTGCAAACCCCCGAAGCCCAGGGCGTGACCGTGCAGCACTGGCCCGGCAAACTCATCGCCCCCGGCTTTGTGGACACCCATGTGCACTACCCGCAGGTGGACGTGATCGGCTCCCCCGCCGATGGCCTGCTGCCCTGGCTGGACAACTACACCTTCCCCACCGAAACCCGGTTTGCCGATCCCGCTCATGCACAAGCCGTGGCCACTGTGTTTCTGGACGAGTTGCAGCGCAATGGTGTGACCACCGCGCTGGCGTTTGCCACCTCGCACCCCACGGCGGTGGACGCGCTGTTTGGCGCAGCCCAAGCCCGGCGCATGCGCCTGATCACCGGCCTGTGCCTGATGGACCAGAACGCCCCCGACGGGCTGCGCAACCCACCCAGCGCGCCCGGCCGCACCGATGCCGCCGAGCACAGCCTGGCGCAGTCGGCCGAACTGATCGAACGCTGGCACGGTACTGGCCGCCTGGGCTATGCCATCACCCCCCGCTTTGTTCCCACGTGTTCCGATGCCCAGTTGCGCGGCGCGGGCGAACTGGCCGCACGCTACCCGGATGTGTGGGTGCAATCGCACGTGGCCGAAAACCGAGACGAAATTGCCTGGGTGCGCGAGCTGCACCCCCAGGCCCGCAGCTATTTGGACGTGTACCACCGCTTCGGCCTGCTGCGTGGGCGCACCGTTTACGCCCACGGCATCCACCTGGATGACACCGACCGCGCCCTGCTGCGCGACACCGGCAGCGCCATTGCCGTCAGCCCCACCAGCAACCTGTTCCTGGGCAGCGGCCTGTTCGACTTTGAAGCCGCCCAACGCTGCGGCCATTTGCACGGCCTGGCGAGCGACGTGGGCGGCGGCACCTCGTTCTCGCCATTCGAGACCATGAAGGCCGCGTACTTCACGGGCCGCATGGCGCTTGAATCGCAAGGCGGCGCACCCAAACCGGGCCTGAGCCTCAAGCCCGCTCACCTGTGGTGGCTGCACACTGCCGGGGCCGCGCAGGCCCTGGGACTGGCGGGCACGGTGGGCAACCTGGTGCCCGGCGCGGAGGCTGACTTTGTGGTGCTGGACCCCCAGGCCACCCCGCTGCTGGCGCGGCGCACGGCGGCGGCGCGCTCGCTGGATGAACTGTTGTTTGCCTTCATCATCCTGGCGGATGACCGGGCGGTGGTTGACACATGTTTTGCATGAAAATGTGCTTTATAGCAATATGGTGAACAATACATTGCTATGTTTATGGGTTCTGTGCTGACATTCAGTATCAACGGACCGACACAGGTCTGATCACAAGCTGATGGTCAACCTGCTGCACCATGGCATCGAATGGTTGTGCTTGCACCGTTCACCGAAACCGCCGACCCTCACCCGTAGGTGTCAAACGTAGAATGCACAGAATTCTGTCATCTGCCTTCAAGGAGTCGGCCATGGGTTTTTCTGCCAGCGACGTGGTGCCCTTTACGCAGGCACGCTCCAATCTGTCCGAACTGGCCGATCAAGTCAAAGCCGGTGCAGAGAAGATCATTACCAAGAACGGCGAAAGCTACGTAGCGCTGATCAACGCCGACAGGCTTGACTACTACCACCGCCTGGAGCGCGAACGCATCCACCTGCTGTTGATCGACGACGCCAAGCGCGGCCTGGCCGACATCGCAGCCGGCCGCACCTTCGAGGCAGACGCAGCCCTCGCCCAGCTGCAGCAGCGGCGCAAAACCGCTGCCAAGCCAATCAGCCTGGCAACCCCTGGCAAGCTCCCGACCAATAAACGTGGCTGATCAGCTGCACCGGGTCGAGCTGACCGCCAGCTTCCTGGCGCGCCTGGACGCCATTGAAGCGTTTCTGGTTGAATCGGAGGCTGGCTTTGCGTTTGATGACCTGTTGGCCGAGATTCGCGCCACAGTCATCCCGAACCTGCGGCGCTTCCCGCGCATTGGCCGGCGCTATCTGGCCAACCCTCCCCAGTCCGCGGAGGCGCTGGCGCAGTTGGCTGCGCTGCCAGCGGGTGCACCGGACGCGCTGCGCGAATACCTGCATGGCGACTACTTGTTACTGTATTCGGTGGTGGATGCCCTTGAGCAAGCTCAAGCCACGGTGTACCTGCTGTCCATCCGGCATCACCGCCAGCTTTCGTTTGATTTCGCTCGGCTTTGGCCGAGCCGACCCTCCGGTGCGAGCGAGTAGAACCTAAAGCCGCCTGTCAAATGGCGGTCATTGTTGAAGCGCCCACGTTGTCTTCGGGATTTGGCTGGTGCCACACGGCTACCCCGCTGCTGGCCCGGCGCACGGCGGCGGCGCGGTCACTGGATGAACGGTTGTTTGCGTTCATCATCTTGGCGGACGACCGGGCGGTGGCTGACATATTTTTTAATAAAAATGCCTGATTAGGTACATACCTCAGAGGAACATTCAGTCAGCAGCAGAGTCAGAAGAAGCAAGACGCGATGATCAACTTGCGGAGCCAGGAGGTGTGCGATGTCACAAAATGCCATCCAA
>JAVBXK010000061.1 GCA_030824555.1 bacterium | reverse complement strand
ACCACGTCGGCACCGACTTCACCCCATTTGAGTTCGGCGGGGTCTTTGACGGCGGTCAGGCGGATGGACTTGCCGTTGACGACGAGGTTGTGGCCAGATACGGAGACTTCACCCTTGAAGCGGCCGTGCACGCTGTCGTATTGCAGCATGTAGGCGAGGTAGTCGGGTTCGAGCAGGTCGTTGATGGCGACGATTTCGATGTCCGAGAAGTTCTGCACGGCTGCGCGGAACACCATGCGACCGATGCGGCCAAATCCGTTGATGCCTACTTTGATGGTCATTCAATTGCTCCTGAAGAAAAAATCATGGCGCGTCGGGCTGATCGCAACGCCGCGTCGAAGGGGGTGGGTAAGTGGCTTGTGCGGCCAAACTGGCCAGCGTGCCAATCGCTGCCAGGCTGCCGCCCCGATAGAGGTAAACACTGGCTGGGGCGAACGTCGGCACGGCCACATCTGCGCCCACACACAACGAGCCACCTTGGTAGCAGCGGGCGTAGAACGGGCCCACCACCAGTGTGGGCGTGGGGTGAGGAAGCTCTGCGGGCAGGACACGTTCTGCCCAGTCCATCACGCAGTCAAAGGGCATGGACACCCCCGTGCCCGAAAGAATACGGCTGGCCGCTGCCTGCTCCTCCACCGGGAACACCAGCTGAGCAGTGCGTGCGCCGGGTGATTGGGGCACAAACCCCACCAAGGTAGAGCAACCTTCGCCATGTGCCAGCGTTTTGCCACTGCACCCGTCGGAGTGGGCAACCAGCACAAAGTCGGCCGGCGCCACCACGGGGCAGCCCAGCGCGGCACAGGTTGCCATCGCACCGTCAATGGCTACTTGCCCCAACCTCACTGGGCTGGCACCTTCGTTGATCACCGAAAAATACTGTGCGGCATAGTTGGCCTGCAGGGGTATCTTGCCAAAGTTGTGCTCGATTGGCGGATCGGTGACGACCACCTGCGCCAACCCGGCAGCAGGCAACACAGCGCACAGGCCAAACAACAGGCTCAGGCCGGAAAACGGCTTTTTCATGGTCACTCCTCGGTAGGTTCAGCCGTTGAACCTACTGCTGCGTTCAATCGGTGTCAAGCCAGCACGGCTTTCACCACGGCAGCCACGTTCTCGGGCGTGAAACCAAAATGCTCAAACAGCACGGGTGCGGGCGCGGATTCGCCATACGTGTCGATGCCCACCACTGCGGCACAGCGGTACTTCCACCAGCCGTCGGTACTGCCCATTTCCACGGCGATGCGGGGCAGGCCCTTGGGCAACACGGCTTTCTTGTACTCGACGCTCTGGCGGTCGAATGTGGTGGTGCTGGGCATGGACACCACGCGCACGGGGATCTTGTGCTCGGCCAGCAGGGCCTGGGCCTTGAGCGCCAGTTGCACCTCGGAACCGGTGGCAATGATGACGGCCTTGGCCTTTTTCTTCAGGCCCACTTCCGATGGTTCGGCCAGCACGTAGGCACCCTTGCTGATGCTTTCCAGACCACAGGCCTCAGGCGCCTCCTTGCTGTCACCATTGGGGGCCAACGTTTTCAAATAAGGCAGGTTCTGGCGGCTCAGCAGCAGCGCAGTGGGCCTGTCGACGTTTTGCAGCGCCACGGCCCATGCCACGGAGGTTTCAGCCGTGTCGGCGGGGCGCCACACGTCCAGGTTGGGGATGAGGCGCAGGGAAGCGGCATGTTCGATCGACTGGTGCGTGGGCCCGTCTTCGCCCAGGCCGATGGAGTCGTGCGTGAACACGTGGATCACGCGTTGCTTCATCAGCGCGGCCATGCGGATGGCGTTGCGGCTGTAGTCGCTGAAGGTCAGGAAAGTGCCGCCGTAGGGAATGAAGCCACCGTGCAGTGCCACGCCGTTCATGATGGCGGCCATGCCAAACTCGCGCACACCGTAGTTGATGTGACGGCCACCGACTTGGTCACCGTTCGCGGCTTCGGTCTTCACCACCGCACCGGCTGCGTCCACGCGGAAGTTGGGCGTGGACTTTGTGTTGGTGAGGTTGGAGCCGGTCAGGTCGGCGCTGCCGCCCAGCAGCTCGGGGAACGCGGCGGTGAACGCCTCCAGCGCCAGCTGGCTGGCCTTGCGGCTGGCCACGGTTTCGGCCTTGGTGTGCGCGGCCACCACGGTGTCGAGCACCACCTGATGGAAGTTGGCGGGCAGCTCGCCCTTCATGCGGCGCACAAACTCCTTGGCCAGCTTGGGATGCGCCTTTTTGTACGCGGCAAACGCATCGTTCCAGGCCTTTTCAGCGGCCTTGCCGGCCACCTTGGCGTCCCACGCGGCGTACACCGGCTTGGGGATGACGAAAGGCGCATGTGGCCAGTTCAGCGCCTCGCGGGTGAGCTTGATTTCCTCGGCACCCAGTGGCTCGCCGTGGGCCTTGGCGGTGTTGGCGCGGTTGGGGCTGCCTTTGCCAATGTGCGTCTTGCACACCACCAACGTCGGTTTGTCCGCGCTGGTTTTGGCCTGGGCAATGGCCGCGTCTACAGCGTCGGCATCGTGGCCGTCCACGGGGCCGATGACGTGCCAGCCGCACGCGCGGAAGCGGGCAGGCGTGTCGTCGATGAACCAGGGCGCCACTTGGCCGTCGATGGAGATGCCGTTGTCGTCGTACAGGGCCACCAGCTTGTTCAGCTTCCAGGCACCGGCCAGGGCCACGGCCTCGTGGCTGATGCCTTCCATCAGGCAGCCGTCACCCAGGAACACGTAGGTGCGGTGGTCCACCACATCGTGGCCAGGTTGGTTGAACTCGGCAGCCAGCAGCTTCTCGGCCAGCGCCATGCCCACCGCGTTGGTGATGCCCTGGCCCAGCGGACCGGTGGTGGTTTCCACACCGGGGGTCACGCCCACTTCGGGGTGACCAGCGGTTTTGCTGTGCAGCTTGCGGAAGTTTTTCAGCTCGTCCATCGGCAGCTTGTAGCCAGTGAGGTGCAGCAGCGCGTAAATGAGCATGGAGCCGTGCCCGTTGGACAGCACGAAGCGGTCGCGGTTGGCCCAGGCGGGGTTGGCGGGGTTGTGGCGCAAGTGGCGGCCCCACAGGGCCACGGCCATGTCGGCCATGCCCATGGGGGCACCGGGGTGGCCGGAGTTGGCGGCTTGCACAGCGTCCATCGCGAGGGCGCGGATGGCATTGGCCATGTCAGCCGCAGGAGAAAACTTCATCGGATTCACAGAAACGGCCATGACGTTAGACATACAAACTGAAACTACCTGAAAATAGATCGCCGAATATTGGATTTGGCAAATTTTACTTTCCGGGGGCGAGCCCCCTTTTGCGCGCTTGTGACAATCGCGCTGTTTTTCTGAAACCACTTTTGACTGGGAGTTGACATGAATCGGGCACTTATCAACGGCTTGTTTGCAGCAACGATGGCACTGGGTCTGACCGCATGCGGGGGAGGAGACGACGATCCTGCACCCGCACCTGCACCCGCACCCGCACCCGCACCTGCACCCGCACCCGCACCTGCACCTGCACCTGCACCTGCACCTGCACCTGCACCTGCACCTGCACCTGCACCTGCACCTGCACCTGCACCTGCACCTGCACCTGCGCCTGCGCCTGCACCTGCACCTGCACCTGCACCGGTTGCCTCAGGATCTGCTGCCGATTGTTTCAACATGGTCTGGTACACACCCGGCACGACGGCTGTGCTCGACTACGCCATCACCGGTGCGGCAACCGGCGCTACACGCAGCAATCTGACTGTCAGCGGTGGAAAGAGCTTCAATGGCCAAAGCGGTCTGCTTGAAATATTCAACGATCAGACAACCACTTACACCGCCCCCGCAGTCCTGGCATCTGCCGGTACCACCCCCACTCAGTCTCGCTTTCATTTCAAGGAAAACGGAACGGTCACCAGTGACTTCGGCGGCACCATCGTGGCCAGCGTGTCCAGCATGGGCTTTACCGTCACCACGAACACAACCGTCACGTACAACCCTGCGCGCGTTGACCGCCGCTACACGCTGGCTGTGGGCGCAAGCGACACCTCATCGACCAGCATGACGTCTACTTCCAGCACCAACTTTGGTGCAGTGCCGGCCACAACCACCACCAACTCGACCACTGTGACGTATGTGGGACAGGAGTCCATCACCGTCCCAGCTGGCACGTTCACGGCGTGCAAATTCACCGTGACCACATCGGGCAGCACCAGCACCGAATGGGTTGGCAAGGGCAATGGCGCGCCGCTGCAGTCAACCAGCAAAGCGTCCGATGGGTCGGCTGTCGTTCTGTCGCTCACCGCTGCGACGCGCATCAACGGGGCACCGCTCTGAACCCAGCTTCTTTGAGACCAGCTCAACCGCCCCAGTGAACAACCGCCGGGGCGGTTTTTTTTATTGAGAGCCATGGCCACCAGGCACGTCGGCTGTTCTACAGTGCAGCCCATGCAAGGCCTGCACCTCACCGCCGATCTGAGTCAATGTCAGTGTGAACATCACTGGCTGGTTGACGCGTCCCGACTGGGAAGTGCCTGCGAACACGCCGTGGCCCAGGCAGGCCTGACCGTCGTCGGCCGACTTTTCCACACTTTTGACACGACCGTGCACGGCCCGGGGGGTGTCACAGCCACACTGTTGCTGGCCGAAAGCCACCTGTGTGTACATACCTGGCCCGAGACGGGAAGCGTCACGCTGGATGTGTATGTGTGCAATTACGGTGGCGATCACAGCCACAAAGCCCGCGAGCTGCTGGCCCAGCTGCTGCACCTGTTTCATCCCACACACACCCTGCAGCACGAAATCTGGCGTGGCCAACAGCCCACTAGCCCACACACTGTCGACTTGCCTGCGGGCCACACCATCGCTCCCCCCATGACCACCCCCGCCATCATCCTGGCCGCCGGACGTGGCGAGCGCATGCGCCCGCTGACCGACACCACGCCCAAACCTTTGCTGCGCGTGCAGGGGCAAGCGCTGTTGGCCTGGCATGTGAATGCACTGGTGGCGGGCGGCTTCACGCAGCTGGTGTTCAACACCGCATGGTTGAGCCATGAAATTTCAAGCTTTTTTGATGCCTCACGCAATACAGACGGCACTTTCAAGCTATCTTTTAAAAAGTCACAGTGCCTTGATTGCTCCCCGCCCGACCTGCCCACGCCGACCTGTTCACACGCTTTCTCCGCCCAGTTTTCAAACGAACAAACCGATTTCGGTGGTGCACTGGAAACGGCGGGTGGCATTGCACGGGCGTTGCCGCTGCTGGGAGCGCACCACCCACCGCAGCCGCAAGACGTGTTCTGGGTGGTGGCCGGTGACGTGTTCGTGCCCGGTTTTGCGTTCACCCAAGCCAGCGTGGAGCGCTTTCGCGCCAGCACGCACCTGGCGCACCTGTGGCTGGTGCCCAACCCACCCCACAACCCGTTGGGCGACTTCGGGCTGAGCGATGACGGTCTGGCGCTGAACCTGCCCAAACCAAGCCCACCCCTGTCAGGCGACCCCGTGCCAGCCAGTGCGCCCCGCTACACCTACAGCACCATCGGCCTGTACCGCGCCGAACTGTTCAGCCCACTCTGGTGCGACATTGCCCACGGCAACCCCAGTGGCGTGAAAGCACCCCTGGCCCCCCTGCTGCGCCGGGCCATGGACGCAGGCCGCGTGAGCGCCGAGCTGTACACCGGCCCCTGGACAGACGTGGGCACGCCCGAACGGCTGGCCGAACTGAACGCAACTTGAAGTACGCTGCACCCATGACGCTGAACACGCACGCCTCCTCTTGCCTGCCCCCCACCGCAGCGCTGATTCACCCCGCCGACCTGTACGCGCAACGCCGCGCCCGGCTGGCCACCCAACTGGGGGCGGGGGGCATTGCCATCGTGCCCACGGCACCCGAGCGCCAGCGCAACCGCGACAGCGACTTCCCCTATCGGCATGACAGCTACTTCTACTACCTGAGTGGCTTCACCGAGCCCAACGCCTGGCTGGTCATCACCGCCGAAGGGCACACCACCCTGTTTTGCCAACCCAAAGACCTGGAACGCGAAATCTGGGACGGCATTCGCTTGGGCCCCAATGCAGCCCCCATGGCACTGGGCGTGGAAGCGGCCTTGCCCGTGAGCGAGCTGGCCACCCAATTGCCCAAACTGCTGGAAAATCGCCAGACGGTGTGGACCCCGTTTGCCACCCACCCCGGCCTGGAAACGCAGGTGGAAGGCTGGTTGCAGAAAGTGCGTGCCCGTGTGCGCGCCGGTGCCCTGTGCCCCGACACGCAGCGCGACCTGTGCAGCCTGCTCGACGAGATGCGCCTGGTGAAAGACGCGCACGAACAAGACACCATGCGCCGCGCATCGCAGATCAGCGCCTTGGCGCACATCCGCGCCATGCAAACCAGCGCCCGCATGATCCGCGCCGGGCAGGACGTGCGCGAGTACCACCTGGATGCCGAGCTTCTGCACGAATTCCGCCGCCACGGCAGCCAGTACCCCGCCTACGGCAGCATCGTGGCGGCCGGGGCCAACGCCTGCGTGCTGCACTACCGCGCCGATGCCGCCCCCGTGCGCGACGGCGAGCTGGTGCTGATCGACGCTGGCTGCGAGCTGGACGGCTATGCGTCAGACATCACCCGCACCTTCCCGGCCAACGGCCGCTTCACCGGCCCGCAGCGCACGTTGTACGACCTGGTGCTGGCGTCTCAGGAAGCGGCCATTGCCGCCACGAAGGCCGGTGCGCGCTTCACCGACCCGCACGAGGCTACCGTGAAGGTGCTGGCGCAAGGCCTGCTCGACGTGGGCCTGCTCGACCGCAACAAGGTGGGCAGCGTGGACGACGTGATCGCCAACCGCGGCTATTTCGACTTCTACATGCACCGCACCGGCCACTGGCTGGGCATGGACGTGCACGACTGCGGCAGCTACGTCGAGCCCGGCGAAGTGGGCCAGACCAGTGAGCGCAAAGACCCGCTGAGCGGCGAAACCATCACCAACCGCCCCAGCCGCATCCTGCAGCCCGGCATGGTGCTGACCATCGAGCCCGGCCTGTACGTGCGCCCGGCAGAAGGCGTGCCCGAGCATTTCTGGAACATCGGCATCCGCATCGAAGACGATGCCATCGTCACGCCTGAAGGCTGCGAACTGATCACGCGCGGTGTGCCAGTTCTGGCGACTGACATCGAAGCGCTGATGGCACACTAACGCGTCTGCCGCCAAGTTTCATTGATTCGCAACCACCAACGAGAGGACAACCCATGATCGGATACACCACCCTGGGCACCAACGACTTAGACCGTGCCGCCGCTTTCTACGACCCCGTGCTGGCGCTGCTGGACCAGCACCGCCTGTGGGCCTACGAGCGCGGCATCGGCTGGGGCACCACGGCTGACCTGCCTTCGCTGGGCATCCTGAAGCCTTTCGACGGCCAACCCGCCACGGCAGGCAACGGCACCATGGTGGCGCTGCTCGCAGCCAACCCCGATTTGGTGGACCAGGTTCACCTGCTCGCCCTGACACTGGGTGGCCAGAACGAGGGCGACGTGGGCCCCCGTGGCGAAGGTTTCTACGGCGGTTACTTCCGTGACCCCGATGGCAACAAACTCTGCGTGTACTGCCGCACATAATTTCCCGTGTGCCCAACCGTGCGTGGTGGGGGCACCTTACAGCCCCCTCAACACACACCATGTCACTGCTGTTCACACCATTCACACTCCCGTCACCTGCTGGCGGACTCTCCCTTTCCAACCGGCTGGTGGTGGCACCCATGTGCCAGTATTCAGCCATCAACGGTTGCCCCACCGACTGGCACCTTGTGCACTGGGCCAACCTGCTCAACAGCGGTGCCGGGCTGTTCACCCTTGAAGCCACTGCGGTCGAGCCCGATGGCCGCATTTCGCCCGGCTGCCTGGGCCTGTGGGACGACACCACCGAAGCCGCACTGGCCAACCACCTGCAACGTGCCCGCGCACAGGCCCCGCATGTGCACGTGTGCGTGCAACTGAGCCACGCCGGGCGCAAGGCATCGAGCGCCGCACCGTGGGACGGCGGCGCGCTGCTGTCGCCCGCCGACGGTGGCTGGGCAACCAGCGGGCCATCGGCCATTCCCCACCTGCCCACCGAACCTGCGCCGCTTGCGCTGACCGAAAGCGACCTGGCCCGCATTGAAGCCGCATTCGTGTCGGCCGCGCAGCGGGCTGCACGCGCGGGCATCGATGCCATCGAACTGCACGCCGCGCACGGCTACCTGTTGCACCAGTTTTTGTCACCGCTGGCCAACCAGCGGACTGACGTGTGGGGCGGCAGCTTTGAGGCGCGCACCGCTTACCCCAAACGCATTTTCAAAGCCGTGCGCAAAGTGTTCAGCGGCCCGTTGGGCATGCGCGTGTCGGCTACCGACTGGGTAGACGGCGGCTGGACGCTGGCCGACACCCAACGCTTTGCGGCCGACTTGCGTGCCCTGGGCGCCGACTTCATGCACGTGTCATCGGGCGGGGTGTCGCCCCAGCAAGTCATTCCCGTGGGACCGGGCTACCAGGTTCACCTGGCGCAAGCCGTCAAGGCCGTGTGTGGCCTGCCCACCATGGCCGTGGGCCTCATCACCCAACCCGCACAGGCCGAAGCCATCCTGCAAGCAGGCCAAGCCGATCTGGTGGCCATTGCCCGCGCCGTGCTGTACGACCCGCGCTGGGGCTGGCATGCCGCCGCTGCACTGGGTGCACAGTTGCCCGCACAGCGGCAGTACTGGCGCAGCACACCGCGTGAGGCGGGCCACGTGTTCGCGGATGCGCGCATTGCCATGCGCTGAAGCAAGATCATGAAGCTGCTCAGCGTCAACACCGGCCAGGCCCGCCCCCTGGCCATAGACGGGCGGCGCATCCTCAGCGCCATCGGCAAACACCCCGTCGCAGGGCCAGTGAAGGCGCACAGCCTGGGCCTGGATGGCGACGAACAGGCCGACCCCAGCGTGCACGGCGGCCTGAGCAAAGCCGTGTACGCCTACCCGAGCGAGCACATGGCCTTCTGGCTGGCGCAGCGGCGCGAACACGGTGCAAGCCTGTTCGCAGGCACACCTGACGACGCGCTGCCCCCCGGCTTCATGGGCGAAAACCTCAGCCTGCAAGGCCTGCTGGAACACGAGGTGTGGGTGGGCGACACGCTCCACTTCCCCGACTGCGTGCTGCGCGTGACCGAACCGCGCCAACCCTGCTTCAAGTTCAACGCCATCATGGGTTTCAACCAGGCCAGCAAAGTGATGGCGCAAAGCGGCCATTGCGGTTTTTACCTGGCCGTTCAGGTGCCGGGCACCCTGCAAGCCGGGCAGACGTTCGAGCTGCGCCCCGGCCAACGCGGGCTGAGCATTGCAGAGGCCTTTGCGGGCAAGCGGTGGAAGCATTTGCGCTGAATTTTCAGCATGAAAAATGGCTATACTGCTTTACAGGTGAGAATTTAATGCTATTGATATATGTAACCTTGAAAACTTCAGCTCAAGGGTAAGCTCGCTCAAGAAATTTGTTTTGCGTATCGATATTTGATTCATGCCTCATCAGAGATGGGGGCTTGGGGTATGCGGCCCCAGCGTTGGCAGATGATGGGGTGCGTCAGCATGGCCCGGATGCCGACCGGCCGCCTTGGTTAACAACTACCGACATTGCCCTGCCCGCGCAGTTGTGACATCCCGTGCGTTACGGCTTGACACACCCTGAGCACTCACCGCGTTGCGTGAGGATCTTGGCATGGTAGAACCCGCATGACATCTTCCAAATGGCATCCCATTCGCCAACTGGTTTGCGGCCACGCCCTCGCCAGATCGTCTTCATTCACACCCTCATGCTCAACTCACTCAGTGACCTCTCGCCGTGAAACCAGCTCCAAACCCACCCACAGGCGCAGCACACCGGCCATTGGCTGCTTGCCATGCTCTGCATGTGCTGGGGCGTCTGGTTCATGGTGCGGCGCTGTTGGGCTTGATGTGCTTGAGCCCGCTGGCCCGCGCAACAGCTGAGTGGGACGCGCGGCAACCGGATGAGGTGTTTGCCCCGCTGGTTGCTTTCGGCGGGGCCCAATACCTGGATGTGCGGTTGCGGTTTGATCGGCTGGTGCGGTTTGAGTCTCAGCCCGTTGCCCAACGGCTCAACCAGCTGGATGCGGCAACCGGCGAACTCACGCTGCGCGAGTTGGTAGTGGGCGGTCAGACGTACTGGGACGTGGTGGTCATGCCCACGGCGTTGTTGTCGTTGAGCGGTATGAGCCAGCGTGCCACAGGGCAAGTGAAGGTGGTCGGGGACAGCCTGTCGGATGCGGGGTCTTTCGGCTACAAGTTCACGGTGCAGGGGACGGCAGCGGCACCCACTCAGATCTGGACAGACAGGGTGGCGACCGCGCTGGCCGCCGCGCCCCTGTGTCCGCGCTATGTGGCCACGGTTGCGGTGCAGGCCGAGTTAAACCCTGATGCGGCATTTGCGCGGTGTACCAGCCTGGCTGTGGGGGGTGGGCGCATCCACCCGCTGGGTGTGCTGGGCCAGTCGTTCCGTGACACCCCGTTTTCTGTGTCGCGACAGTTGCGAGACATGGCAATGCTTCACCCCTACGCAGCCAATGATGTGTTGCTGGTGTCGGCTGGCGGCAACGATGCGGCAGACTTGCTGACGCTGTTCCTGGATGGCAGCTCGGAGGGTGTGCTGAAGTTTGTGCTTTACCTCAGCGAGTTGCTGACCACCGAGCAGGTGCTCAAGGCATCGGGCGGTGGCACCAACGCAAAAATCCGTGCAGGACACCAGCTGATGACGGCGCTCGCCAACCGGATGGCAGACCATGTGGCGGCAGACGTGTTGGACCGTGGGGCCCAGCGCGTGGTGATGCTGAACATGCCCAATGTGGCGCGAACACCGCGATTCCAGGCCATGCTGCAGCCGCGAACCGAAGCGGCGCAGATGGTGCAGGTGGCGGGTGAATGGGCAGACACGTTCAATGCCCGCTTGGCCGAACGCCTGGCTGGGGTGACGGACCGCGTGCTGGTGGTGGATTTCAAAACCCAGCTTGACCGGTGGATTGCTGACCCAACGTCATATGGGCTCACCAACGGCACGGTGCCGGCCTGCCCCCCCACTGCGGTGAACAGCCAGGGGCTGCCGGACTATGAGTTGAAGTTGTGCAGCGCAAGCAATGCCGTGCACGGCTGGCAGGAACATGTGTTTTCAGACGGGTTTCATGGCACACCGGCGGTGCAAAAGCTGTTGGCCGGCGAGGTGTTGCAGCAGATGCGGGCTCGGGGTTGGCGCTGATGCGGCGGGCCGCATGCCACACGCGGGGCCAGGCAACCTGCGCCCTCACACCGACCCGGCCAGGTGCCCCATGGTGAAGGCCTCTTCGAACACCGAGTAGCCTGCCCAATCGCTGTGGGCAAAAGCCAAGTTGGTCTGTTTTGATAGCTTACTGTTCAACACAGAAAAGCGGTAGGCACCAATTTTCTTCATAAAACCGGGTACAGGCATGGCCATGGCGTGTCCGTAACGGGCCACGCTGACCTGCGTGGTTTGGCGGGCCAGGTCGGGGTGGGCCACGGCCAGCTCGGCCAGGGTCAGGTCGCGCCAATGGGTCCAGGGTTGGGTCAGCAGGATTTGCCCGGCGGCAGGGTCTTCGCCCAGCGCCCGGTAGTGCGTCAGCACCGTGGCGGCAGGCACGGGCTGCAGGCTTTGATGGGTGGCATTCACGTAGCCCAGCCCGGTGGGGGCGGGCGCACCTGCCGCCAGTGGCTGGTACACCACGTTGTCCCAGGCGGGGGCGGCGCCGCCTGCGTCGTGCAGCGGTTGGGCGATGTGCCAGTTGGTCACCACCCAGGGCGCGTAACGGATGTGGCGGGCCGCGTCTTGCAAGGCGCTGTGCACGGCCGCAGGCGGGTTGACCACCACACGTGCGGCCACATGCACCGGCAACGCCACGATGCAGCGCCGGGCCAGCCAGCGCTCCACCGCACCGGTGGCGGTGTTCAGCGCCAGCACGTCCACGTTGTGCCCCATGTCTGGGCCGCTCTGCCCCGGCGACACGGACGAGCCCGCTGCCCCAGGTGCCCCGGTTGACCTGGCTGACGCAGGCATGGGGCCAGGGTGCGCCACGGGTTCGATGCGCAGCACCACGTGCCCGGTGTGCAAGCGGTCGCCCAGCGGGCTGGCGAGCCGGGCGGTGAGCCAGCCGTTGCCTTGGGCCCAAGTGAGCACAGGCTCGGCCTCGGTGTTGTCGTCGCCCGGCACGTTGAAGCCGTGGCGGCTGGCAAAGTAATGCACCCCTGCCCAGGCTGACACGGTGGACAGGCCCGCGCCGTAGTCGTCGCGGCAGCAGTAGTCCAGGTACCAGCGCAGGTGGGGGTCAGTCAGGCCCTGCGCGGTCAGCCATGCATCAAAGGGCAGAGCATCCAGTTCAATCTGGTCAAGCGGTAACGGCCATTTAGGCACTGGGATGGCGTAAGCCGATGCCTGCTGCGCCTGGCGCACCCGCTGTGCAAACAGGCGGTACTGGGCCAGCGTGCTGTCGCCCACATCGGCCACAGGCAACAGGCCTGCCTGCCACTGGCCGTTGAGGTGCAGGCGCTCCTGTGGGCTGTGGCACAGGTGGCGCTCGTCGTACACCCAGCGTCCGGCCACGCGGCGGCGCAAGCCCAGTTCTTCCAGCAGGTGCTGCACATGCGGCGCGTGGTCGCCGGGCACGGGCAGGTAGTGCGCGCCCAGCGGGCAGGGCAGCCCGCCCAGTTGGCCCGATCGGGCGTTGCCACCGGCTTCGTCTTCCAGCTCCAGCAACGCAAAGTCGTCTATGCCACGCAAGCGCAAGGCGCGTGCGGCCGCCAGCCCGGCCACGCCGCCACCGGCAATGAGGGTGTGCACGCGGCGGGTGATGGTGGGTTGCGCCGCAGTGCCCGACTTGCTTTGACCAGCAGTGACTGGTGCTCCTGGGCCACTGCCCGCACCACCGACCAGGCCGCCAGTGGCATCGCGCAGGGCGTGGCCACGTTCCCAGCTCTGGCCAACGAACCCGCCTTGAATGTGACCAGTGTCGCCTCGCAAAGCAGGTTGGCATGCGGACAACGCAGCGGCCAGCGAGGCACCCAAGGTGTGCCCGCCGGTGGCCAGTGTGGCCTGAACCAACGTGCGGCGTTTCACACGGCGCCCCGGTCATGTGGCACGCATTGAGCGCGCCACTTGCGCACGCGCGGCGAGCAAGGCCACAACGGGTTGCGACGCGGCGCCTTCAAATCAGGTTGCATGGCTGGCACCCTTTGCCTCAATGCATCACCCGGCCCCACTCGGCCTCGTACGTGTGCACCAGCACCTGGTTGCTCAGGCGGTTGACCTCGGCAGGCACGCGGGCCATGTCTTGCGGAAAATCGAACAGCAGGGGCAGGCTCTGCGGGTTCAAGAACCGCAAGCCAGGTGGCCAGGCGGCGTCAGCCCCGGGCAGTCGCCACGGGCGGCGGCTGGCGATGATGAAGCCCCACTCGCCAAAGCTGGGCACGTGCGCATGGTAGGGCGCGGTGGCCAGCCCCACCGATTCGATGGTGGTCACCACCGTCCAGAAGCTGTTGCGAGCCACCAGCGGCGAGGTGGTTTGCACCACGGCAAAACCGCTGGCACTCAGGTGCTGGTCCAGCATGGCGTAGAAGGTCTGGGTGTAAAGCTTGCCCACCGCGAAGTTGGTGGGGTCGGGGAAATCGACCACGATCACGTCAAACACCTCGTCGGTTTCTTTCAGCCACGTGAAGGCATCGGTGTTCAGCACCTTGACCTTGCTGTTGTGCAGGGCCTGGCCGTTCAGCACCGCCAGCGCGGGTGTGCGGGTGAACAGCTCGGTCATGGCGGGGTCCAGCTCGACCAGCGTGACCTGCTCCACACCGGGGTGCTTCAGAATTTCGCGCACGGCCATGCCGTCGCCACCGCCCAGCACGGCCACGCGCCTGGGTGCGCCGTGTGCCAGCAGGGCCGGGTGCACCAGGGCCTCGTGGTAACGGTATTCGTCGCGCTCGGCAAACTGCAGGTTGCCGTTCAAAAACAGGCGGTGCCCCACACGCCCCTGCCCAGGGTTGTTCGTGACCACGATGCGCTGGTAGGGCGATGTGGCGGCGTACACAACCTTGTCGGCGTAAAACTTGTCTTCAGACCGGGTGGTGATGACATCGGCCCCCGCCAGTGCGGCCAACAGCACCGCCAGCGTGACGCCGCAGGCCAGTGCATGGGCCTTCAGGTGCCGCAGCTCGAACCTGAACAGCCACAGCGCCCACAGCGCAATGGCTGCGTTCATCAGCCCGAACACCAGCCCCGTGCGCACCAGCCCCAGCTTGGGCACCAGCAGCAGCGGGAAGGCCACCGACACGGCCAGTGCGCCCAGGTAGTCGAACGTCAGCACCTGCGACACCAGGTCTTTGAGTGCCACGTTGCGTTTCAAAATGCGCATGACCAGCGGGATTTCCAGCCCCACCAGCATGCCCACCAGCAGCACCAGCGCGTACAGCACAAACCTGAAAGCCCCCGGCATGTACCCATGCGCCAGAAACAGCAGGGCAGGCAACAGCCCACCGGCCAGCGCCACCAGCAGCTCGATGCGCAAAAAATGCGCAGGCAACTGCCGCTCAAAGAACCGCGACAGGAACGACCCCACCCCCATGGCGAAGAGGTACGCCCCGATGACCGTGGAGAACTGCAGCACCGAGTCGCCCAGCAGGTAGCTGGCCAGTGCGCCTGCGGCCAGTTCGTACAGCAGCCCGCAGGCCGCGATGACGAACACGCTGGCCAGCAGCGCCACCTCGATGGGTGCCGCACGGCGCTCAGGCGTCACCCTTGCCCGGACGGGTCCTTCAGGTGACGGCGTGGGTGGACTCAACGCTTGGCCAGGGCCTGGTTGAAGTTGAGCCAATAGGCGCTGATGCGGTACAGCGCACGGACCAGGTTGGCCAGTGCATCGGCGTCCTCGTCCACCACATAGCCGTCACGCCCGGCTTCATAGCCTTGGAAATACGTCAGCACGGGGGCCACCATGGGCCAGTGTTCTTCGTCTTCCAGCAGGTGCTGCCAGGTTTCATCGCGCTGGATGGCGGTGAAAAACCCCACCGCCCAGTCGCGCCCCTGCCACTCGCCCACGCGGCGCTCTTCTTCGTCAAGCTGAATCGGGAACACCACCTCCTCGGGGTCCACCTCGCCGATCAGCGGGGTGAACATGGGCTCGGTGCCCAGGTTCATCACACGCTCGGCTACCTCAGGCGTGAAGGCGTGCTGGATGTCGCGCCAGCGGCGCAGCAGCAGCGACAACAGTTGGTCGCGGGCAGCCGGACTGCCACAAGCGGGCATGCTGACCTGGCCGAACACTTCTTCGAGCCAGTCGGCCATCTCCACCTTGTGTGGGCTCAGGGCACAGCCGGTCAGGAAGCCGTCGGCCATTTCGGCCGTCATGCAGTCGTCAGGCAACTTGGGGTCGTTGAGGGCTTCGAACAGTTCGTCCTGCTCTTCTTCAGACAAGGGGTGGTGATCAGCCATGATGGCTGGGTGTTGGGCGATGTAGCTGACAAACGGGTTCATGGCCCTGTCCTTGGTTCGGTTTTGAAATGCCATTGGATCAGCCATGGATGGCTGCCGCAACGATGAGTGAAATGCCCAGGCACATGGCCGCCACGACCATGCCCAGCGCCATGTTCTGTTTTTCGACCAGCTCCCCCCACAGGTCGTAGGGTGTGAGCTTGTCGATGATGATGAATGCCACCCAGAAAACGATGACGCCCAGCAGCGCGTAGATGACCGAGCCAAAAAAGGCAACGGGTTTGAACCATTCAAGTTCCATGGTGTGCTCCGGTCTGTGTGAGTGTGCCGTGTTGAGGGGGAATGATCGCAGGTTGGTTGGCCAGTGGCTACTTCGTGAAGGGGTTCGCTGAACGCAACGGGGCTATTTGTGCGACCCGCCGCTGGAATAGCCCCCCCACGATCCACCGGAACTGCGCGAGCCGCTGCTGGTGGCGCAGTTCTGAATGGCGGGGTCGCAATTGTCGCTGCGGTCCAGCCACTCGATCAGCCACCAGATGAGGAGGATGACGAGCACGATCACCACCTTGCCCACCCAGCCCAGCTCGCCCGAGGGCTTGGCATCGGCCCGCGTCAGCAGGGCCGCCTGGTCTTTCAGGCCGAAGGCGGCGGCCACGGTCTCGGCCTTGAGCTTGCTGCCGCTGGACCAGGTGATTTCGTTCGGCGTCTCTTCCTGGCTGAGCAGGTTGTTGCCCTGCGCGAAGTCGCGGTTGAAGCTTTTGTGCCCGCGCTCCACTGGCCAGTAGAACTCGCCAGCCACATAGGTGGTTTCAGCGTAGTAGCGGTATTGCAGCTTGTAGGTGGTGCCCAGGTATTTTGCGCTGTCGAGGTTGGGGGAGAGCTCGGGCACACCGGTGGTGGGCTTGACCAGACTCCAGCCGTCTTCGGCATCCACCAGGAACTGAAAACCGCGCTTCGCGTTGTACAGCAGGTATTCGCTCCAGCCAAAGTGCTCGTCGGTGTCGTCGGGCTCGGTGCCCATGCGGTGCTGAAAGCCCACCACCTGCCAGGGTTTGCCTTGCAGCTGGCCCTGCGTGCCCAATGGAATCAACGGCTCGACCGGCTCTGTCTGTCGGGCGGCCACGGCCTCGGCACCCACGCCCTGGGTCAGGTCGATGAGGCTGTGGCACGACGCGCAGGTCAACCGTTTGGTGCTGCCAAAGTCCACCTGCACCGGCGCCCCACAGGCAGGGCAGTTGAACTGGCGGCCTTTTTCGTCTTTGGCCGATTCAGCCTTGATGCCGACCATGCCCAGCTCGTCGAGCAGCACGCTGGTGCCCAGGCTGACGGCCACAGGTTGGTTGACCAGCGTGGGGCCGTAGTCCAGCGTCAGCACACCGGGTGCATCACCCACAGCCGTGTCGCCCTGGCTGCGCAGTTCCACCATCGCAAAAGGGGTGCCCAGCGGGGGCAGGTGGGGCAGCTCACCCTGTGCGGCCAGCAACTGCACCTGGTCGTTGGCGGTCACCGCGTAGGTTCGCCCATCGATGGCGGTGGTGGCCCCCAGGCGCAGGTGCTTGGGGTCGGGCAATTCGCGTGCCACGGTGCGCGGGCGGGCGTAGATGTACGCGCCGTTGTCTTCGCTCAAAGACGCACTTTGGCCGTCGTCTTGCACGGCCTCCCATTCGGTCCAGGTGCCGGTGCTGGACTTGTACTGCAGTCGCCCCACCAGCACGAAGCCCATGCCGGCCATTTTGCCGCTGGCACCCAGTTGCAGCAGCGAATGGTCGTCGAACAGCTCGGCCATTTTGCCGACACGCTGCAACACCTCGCCCTGGCGCACCACCGTGCTCTGGCAATAGCCGCACACCGCATGGGTGGATTGCGCGCTGCGAAACAGCACGGGCGCGCCGCAGCCTGGGCAGGCCGCGCGGTACGCGCGCTGGGAGGAGGTGTCAGCCATGCTTGGCCGCCTTGAAAGTCATAGCAGCTAATGCTTGTATATCAAGCGGTATAGGCCATTTTTTGCACTGAATATTGGAGCTCACAAGGGTGAACATGGCTCGCTGGGGTTGCCCCCGCTGCTGCAAACCGGGTCTCACCGGCAAATCACACCAGTTTTTTAAGCAGCTCGGCCTTCTTGCTGGCAAATTCTTCGTCGGTCAGGATGCCCTTGGCCTTCAGGTCGGCCAGTTTTTCCAATGTGGCCATGACCTCGTCGGGCTTGATGCCCACAGCTGCTGCCGGGGCTGCCGCGGCGGCAGGCGCGTGGGCTGCGGGGTTCAGGCCTTGCGCCAGGTTCTGGGCCAGCACCTGGCCCAGCGCCACACCGGCCCCCAGGCCCATGGCGTCACCCGCAATGCCGCTGCCCCCACCGCCTGAGGCCACCATGCCGGGAATGGCCTGCGCGGTTTGGTATTGCATGAACTTGCCCATGTCGTTGCCGACCATGCCCATGCCGATTTTCTGGTCCAGGATTTTCTGCAGCTCTTCGGGCAGCGACAGGTTCTGCACCGTCATGCCCTCCAGCTTCAGACCGATGGCGGCAAACGCGGGCTCCAGTTGGTTGGACAGCGCCTCGGCAAATTTCAGCTGGTTGGCAGCCAGGTCCAGAAACGGGATACCGCTGGCCGCGATGGCCTGGCTGATGTTCTGCAGCACCAGGCCACGCAGTTGGCCGTCCACGTCTTCGACTGTGTAGTTTTCGCGCGTGCCTGAAATTTCGGTGTGGAACAGCTTGGGGTCGGCCACGCGGAAGGCGTAGTTGCCAAAGGCGCGCAGGCGCACCGCGCCGAAGTCGGCATCGCGGATGGTGATGGGCTGGGGCGTGCCCCACTTCTGGTCAATTTGCTGGCGCGTGCTGAAGAAGTACACGTCGCTCTTGAAGGGGGACTCGAACAGCTTGTCCCAGTTTTTCAGGTAAGTCAGCACGGGCAGCGTCTGCGTGGTGAGCTTGTGCATGCCCGGGCCGAACACGTCAGCCACCTGACCCTCGTTCACGAACACGGCTACCTGCGATTCGCGCACGGTGAGCGACGCGCCGTTCTGAATTTCCATGCCCGACATGGGGAAACGCCATGCCAATGTGCCATCGCCCTCCTCGGTCCATTGAATGACGTCAATAAACTGTTTCTTGATGAAATCCATCAGGCCCATGAGGCACCTCCAGTGAGTTCGAACGGTTGCACACCACCGTGTGAAAAGGGACGGTCAGGGCTGACCGCCACACACCCGACACAGTGCGTTTCATGATACATCCGGCCACCCTGGCCGTCGCGTGCACCTGGCGTGCGCAGTGCCCCTGATTTCCGTCAGACATCAGGGCTCGCCCTCATGGCCAGAACACCGAAGCCTGCTAAAAGCGTTGTGCGCACATGTTCAAGTTGAACGGTCATCTTGTAGCCCCATCGTTCCGCATTGTGAATTTGTAGTTCGCATCGTACAATTCTGGCCGCCCGCCGGACCTGTACTTGGGCATTGATTCGGGCGTTACACAGATTAGGAGACGAACATGTCCTTGACACCGGAAGCCAAGCGCCTTGAATTGCGCACCGCCGCACTCGAATACCACGAGTTCCCCACCCCCGGCAAAATCGCCATCGCAGCCACCAAGCAGCTGACCAACCAGCGTGACCTGGCGCTGGCGTATTCCCCAGGCGTGGCCGCGCCGTGCGAAGAAATCGTCAAAGACCCCGCCGCCGCCTTCAAGTACACCAGCCGTGGCAACCTGGTCGGCGTGGTGACCAACGGCACCGCCGTACTGGGCCTGGGCGACATCGGCCCCCTGGCGGGCAAGCCGGTCATGGAAGGCAAGGGCGTGCTGTTCAAGAAGTTCGCTGGCATCGATGTGTTCGACATCGAAATCAACGAAAAAGACCCCGACAAGCTGGTTGAAATCATCGCTGCGCTGGAGCCCACGTTCGGCGGCATCAACCTGGAAGACATCAAGGCCCCCGATTGCTTCTATGTCGAGCGCAAGCTGCGCGAGCGCATGAAGATCCCGGTTTTCCATGACGACCAGCACGGCACCGCCATCGTGGTAGGCGCTGCCATCTTCAATGGCCTGAAGGTGGTGGGCAAAGACCCCAAGCACGTCAAGCTGGTCACATCAGGGGCCGGGGCTGCGGCACTGGCCTGTCTGGGCCTGCTGGTCAAGCTGGGCATTCCGCGCGAAAACATCTACGTGACCGACTTGGCAGGGGTGGTCTACGAAGGCCGCACCGAGCTGATGGACGAAGACAAGATCCAGTTCGCCCAGAAGACCGACGCCCGCACGCTGGGGCAAATCATCGAAGGGGCCGACATTTTCCTGGGCCTGTCTGCCGGTGGTGTGCTCAAGCAGGACATGGTGGTCAAAATGGCACCCAAACCGCTCATTTTTGCGCTGGCCAACCCCACCCCCGAGATATCGCCTGAACTGGTCAAGGCTGTCCGCGACGATGCCATCATGGCCACCGGCCGCACTGACTACCCTAACCAGGTGAACAACGTGCTGTGTTTCCCCTACATCTTCAGGGGTGCACTGGATGCCGGGGCATCGACCATCACCGCCGAGATGGAAATTGCAGCCGTCCACGCCATCGCAGACCTCGCACAGGCCGAGCAAAGCGATGTGGTGGCGGCGGCCTACGTGGGCGAAAAACTGGCATTTGGACCGGAATACCTGATACCGAAGCCGTTTGATCCACGCCTGATGATCAAAATCGCCCCCGCCGTGGCCCAGGCTGCGGTGGACAGCGGCGTGGCCACGCGGCCCATTGCCGACATGGACGCCTACCGAGAGAAGCTGCAGAGCTTCGTGTTCGCGTCTGGCACGCTGATGAAGCCCATCTATGCAGCAGCCAAGCGCGCAACCGCCAAACGCATTGCTTACGCCGAGGGTGAAGAAGAACGGGTGCTGCGCGCTTGCCAGATCGTGGTGGACGAAGGCCTGGCCCGGCCCACCCTGATAGGTCGCCCGCTGGTCATCGCCCAGCGCATCGAGAACTTCGGACTGCGCCTGAAGGAGGAGCTGGATTACGACGTCGTCAACGTTGAAGAAGACCCCCGTTACCGCAACTTTTGGCAGACTTACCACCAGATGACGGAGCGCCGTGGCGTGACTGCGCAACTGGCCAAAATTGAAATGCGCCGCCGCTTGACGCTCATCGGCTCCATGCTGCTGCACACAGGCCACGTCGATGGCCTCATCTGCGGCACCTGGGGCACCACCGCCAACCACCTGGAGTACATCGACCAGGTCATCGGCAAAAAACAGGGTGGCAGCCCCAGCACACCGCAAGATGTGCGGATTTACGCCTGCATGAACGGCTTGATGCTGCCGGGCCGCCAGGTGTTCCTGGTGGACACGCACGTCAACTACGACCCCACGGCTGAAGAACTGTGCGAAATCACCGTCATGGCGGCAGAAGAAATGATGCGCTTCGGCCTGAAGCCCAAAGCCGCGCTGCTGTCGCACTCCAACTTCGGCTCGTCCAACCAGCCCAGCGCCATCAAGATGCGTCAGACGTTCCAGTTGCTGCGTCAGCAGGCCCCTTGGCTGGAAGTGGAAGGCGAAATGCATGGCGACCTGGCACTTGACGGCGATGCGCGCGAGCAGCTCATGCCCAACACCCTGTTCAAGGGTGAAGCCAACCTGCTGGTGCTGCCCAACATCGACGCGGCCAACATCGCCTACAACCTGCTCAAAACCGCTGCGGGCGGCAACATCGCCATCGGCCCCGTGCTGCTGGGCGCGGCCAAACCCGTGCACGTGCTGACGGCCAGCACCACCGTGCGCCGCATCGTCAACATGACCGCGCTCACGGTGGCCGACGCCAACGCACAACGCTGAGCGAAGCCGACGCGGGACAGCACAATTTGTGCCTCCGCGTCAAGAATACCCCCGTCCTGATGGAGTCGGGCCACGTTCAGGCCTTGCGTTTTGGGACCATCTCAGGCACACTCTCGCCCTTGATTTTCAGGGTTTACCCGCAGTACACAGGCCTGCGTCACGCGCATGTCGGGCTGTGAAATGTACGGGTCGATCAAATAAGAAAACGTTGCTTTCAACAGGGCTGGTGTCATGAATCCGGATGGTTTGGGTAGAGCCAATGTTCGTCACGGTACGTGGCGTCGGCTGTGGCGAACGTCGCTGGTCGGGGTGGCATCCCTGTTGTCCGCTGCGGCAGTCTTGGCATTCCAACCCGGTGCATCGGGTTTCGAAACGATTCGCCAGTCCGATCTGCCCGCGCAAGGCCAAACCGTCTTGCGGCTGATCGAAACGGGCGGACCCTTCCCGTACGAGAAAGACGGCACTGTATTCGGCAACCGTGAAAGGCAACTGCCCAAGCATAAGCGTGGCTACTACCGTGAATACACAGTGGCCACACCCGGACTGAATCACCGTGGTGCCAGGCGCATCGTGTGCGGCGGGGAAAACACCCGCGCACCCGACGCCTGTTATTACACCAAAGACCACTACGCCAGCTTCAGGCTGATCGTGAACGGTCTTTGAAGATTTTGATTTTTTGAACTTGTTTATTGAAAGAGAAACGGAGATGGAAATGCCACTTCGTAATGTACGAACGAATATCGTGCAATCCATTCGGGCTTACCG
>JAVBXK010000097.1 GCA_030824555.1 bacterium | reverse complement strand
CCCCTCTTCTGCTTCTGCCACGCCCCTTTCCCCCTCCCGCCCCGCCTCGGGCTGCGGCATCGTCCGGGAGGGCTGCAGCCTGAACACGGCGCCGGGCAGCAATTGCAAGCCGCTCTGTTTGGCCTGGGCATGGGCGCGCACCACACCGGCCACCGAACATTCGTCGGTCAGCGCCAGCGCCTGGTACCCCAGTGCACGGGCGCGCACCACCAGTTCTTCAGGGTGGGACGCGCCCTGCTGAAAACTGAAGTTGGACTGCGCCAGCAGCTCGGCGTAACCCGGCAGCGCTTGGCCCGTGGCCGCAGCGGGGCTCACTGGACGCCCCTCCATGCTGTGCACTGCGGGGCTGAGCGCCTTCGGAGCGGCCGGGCGGCGCGCACCAGGCTTACCCGCCGTGCTGCGCACTGCGGGGCTGAGCGCCTTCGGAGCGGCCGGGCGGCGCTCATGCGAACCAGCCGTGCAGAAACCAGGCGGCCTCGCCCTGGCGGGCTGCCTGTTGCCTGAACACCCACAACAACCCGGCCCGGGGGCTGCGCGCCACGAAGTAGTCACGCAGGGTGGCCTGTGGAGCCTCTTGAGTGTCCTCGGGACTGTCGCCCTGGGCGAGGTCCGTCGCTGGGGATGGGCAAATGTGTGAACAGCCCAGCGCTTCCCCGTGGTGTGCAGGCACCGCAGGTGTGCCTGACGGCCAATGCGCCAGCTCCAGCCGCTGCGGGCCGGCCAGCAGTTCAAGTTCACCCTGGTAACAAGGCCGATGGCCACGCATGCTCAGTGGCAATGGCGTGGGCGACAACCAAGTGGGCAGCAGGGCATCGGCCAGGGTTGACTGCCTGTCTGGGGTACTGACAGGTGACCTGTGTGCACCGCCCACCTGCATGGCATCGGGCACATGGCTGGATTGCGGCTGCCAGTGGGTCACGGCCGCGTCGCCCAAGCGGGCACGCAGGCGTTCCAGCAACGCCGACCAGCCCAGTGCACCGGGGTGGTCGGCGGGCGAGGTGACGGCAGACACCCAGTCGGCAGAGGGCGTGCCCCATGGCACGTGTTCAAGCGTTTCCAGCCGGATGGACACCACAGGCGCAACCAGTGTGTGGCGCCTCAGGTGCTCGGCCGTCAGGCGCTGCCAGTGGGCGGGGTGTTGGGTGGGCTGGGCCGTTCGCAGCTCGAACCCGCCTGACAGGGGTACGTTGCGGCGTGGGTCGTGCTGCCACGACCACCGCAGGGCCAGCGCCGCCCGCTGCCGCAGCACCAGCCAGCCGTGCAGGGCGGCCAGCAAGCGGTTGGCGGGCTGCATGAGCTGGTCAGCCGTTTCCAGGTGGTGCGACCACACCAGCGTCTGGTCGAACACCGGTTGGGGCAACAGCCACGCGTGAGATTCGGGCACATGCCCCAGTGCCTGGTCAAGCGCTTGCAATGGGGTTGCACCCCAACGGCGGGCGACACCATCGCGCGGCAAGCTGGCCAACTGGCCCCAGGTGCGCACCCCCAGCCGCCCCAGCACCGCCACGTGCGGGCGGGCTGCCGCCAGCGTGTGCAACGGCAGGCCGAGCAGTTGCCGGGGCGGTGGCAAACCATCCCCGGCACCCCACCACTGGTCAGCACGCCCACGCGCCAGTGCCGCCAGCGCGGTGGGCCCCAATGCCCAGCGCAGAGTCCCGGTCAGGTGCCCGGCCAGCCGCTCTTGCATGTGGTGCGCCAGGCGGTCCAGCCCACCCCACAGGCGCAGGGTGGGTGCCACGTCGAGCAGCCAGGCCTCTTCCAGCCACACCACCCTGGGCGTGAACTGCAAGGCCCAGGTGCCCAGCCAGGCCGCGCTGCCCTCAGCCGACGGACACTGCAAGGCCAGCCAGTGCGGCGGGTGATGCATGCGATGCCCCCAAAACAACCTGCCCACCTGCGGACACCACCACGCCAGGTGTGGCCGCCCTGCGCCGTGCCTGGCGCCACCGCGCGGCAACCAGCACGGCGGCCAGCCCGCTGTCGGGCGATGTCAGCCGCAGCGGCTGTGCCAGCGGCGGGCCGCGCCGCTTGAGCACCGTGACCTGCAGGGTTTGCGGCACGTCGCCCGGTGCCACCCGCAACCGCAGCATGGCCGGCGTGGCCTGCTGCGCCACACCTTCCAGGCGGAACACCCACAACAACCCGCCATGGCGGGTGGCGGCCCACTGCAAACGGCGCAAGGCATCCATGGGGGCGTGTGGCAACCACGCCAGCACCGCGCCCACGTGCGCGCACTGCAAGGCTTGCTCGCACGCCCACAGGCGCTGTACGGCATCGGCCGGTTGCACGTGCACCAGATCGGCCACACACAAGCCCCGCGCCTGCAACGCGGGCACAAACGGCCACTCGGGCGGCCCGATCAGCACCACGCCTGGCCGGGGTGGCTGGCCAGGCTCGGCCACCGTGTGCTGCCAGCGCACCATGGCTGGCAGCACCAGCTGCCACTCCAGGTGCACACCGGGTGGCTGCAACACTTCCGACAAGGCACCAATCGGCCAACCGGCCCCAGGCAGGCAGGCGTCGAGCACGGCATGCCCGGTGGCTACCGCCTGTGTGGGCGCATTGGGCCGTTCGCTGGCACGCCAGACCCCGGCGGGCATCTCGACATGGCCTGGGGCAGTGATAGGGATAGCTTGCATAACTGTATTTTTATACAGTATTTTGGTTTGTGCAATGCATCGCTGCCACATCAGCCCGCACCCACCCTTGTCAGCGAAACCCCTACAAGCGCATGGGCGAGCGCCGACTCAAGTCACAGCCAAACGCTGATTCAAGTTGGATTGAGGTGCTTTCACAATTCACATCAACGGATCGCAAAACCGTC
>JAVBXK010000035.1 GCA_030824555.1 bacterium | reverse complement strand
ACCAATACCACCAAAATTAATAGCTGCCATCGCTTTCAAAAAAAGCGCTAGCGGCATTTTTTCTTGTGATTTCCAGCCTCGGCCCCATCCCGGCCCCCGCACCGGGGGCGGCTGAGTGCCAGGGCGGGTAAGTGCCCCCGCTATCATCGCGTCCTCGCCTTTTGCCTGCCCACCGTGCGTCTTCAGTCCATCAAACTCTCCGGTTTCAAATCATTTGCCGAGCCCACGCACTTCCAGCTGCCAGGGCAGTTGGTGGGCGTGGTGGGGCCAAATGGTTGCGGCAAGTCCAACATCATGGATGCCGTGCGCTGGGTGCTGGGCGAGTCCAAAGCGTCCGAGTTGCGTGGCGAGTCGATGCAGGACGTCATCTTCAACGGCACCAACCACCGCAAACCGGCCAGCCGGGCCAGCGTCGAGCTGATTTTTGACAACCCCGACCACCGCGCTGGCGGCCAGTGGAACCAGTTTGCCGAGATTGCCGTCAAGCGTGTGCTGACGCGCGACGGCAACAGCAGCTACCTCATCAACAACCAGGTGGTGCGCCGCCGCGACGTGCAAGACGTGTTCCTGGGCACGGGCCTGGGCCCACGCGCCTACGCCATCATCGGGCAGGGCACCATCAGCCGCATCATCGAAAGCCGCCCTGAAGAACTGCGCCTGTTTTTGGAAGAGGCGGCGGGCGTGTCCAAGTACAAGGAGCGCCGCCGCGAAACCGGCAATCGCTTGGCTGACACGCGCGACAACCTCACCCGGGTGGAAGACATCCTGCGCGAGCTGAATGCCAACTTGGACAAGCTGGAAAAGCAGGCTGCCGTTGCACTTGAATACAAAAACCTGCTCTCCCGCTCTACTGTCAGGCAACACCAGCTCTGGTTTTTGAAGCGGTCTGAGGCCGAGAGCGAACAGGCGCGCATCCGCGAAGAAGGCCTGAAAGCCCTGAACGAGCTGGAAAGCCGCATGGCCGACCTGCGCCGCACCGAGGCCGACCTGGAAACGTTGCGCCAAGCACATTACGCTGCGGGCGATGCCGTCAACCAGGCGCAGGGCGCGCTGTACGAGTCCACGGCAGACGTGGGCAAGCTGGAGGCCGAAATCCGCTTCGTGGTGGAAGGCCGCCGCCGTGTGGAGCTGCGCCTGGCCCAGCTGAAAGAACAAGCCGCCCAATGGGCCGAGCGCGAACAGCAGGCACGCGACGAGCTGGAACACCTGGGTGACCAGGGCATGAGCGCCGAAGAGCAGGCCGAAATCCTGTCCGCCCAGATTGAAGACCAGGCCGCCCAGCTCCCCACCTTTGAAGATGCGCACCGCCAGGCGCTGGCGCAGGCCAACGCCCAGCGCCAGACCGTCACCACGGTGCAGCAGCACATCCAGGTGCTGGCCGCCGAGCAGCGCAGCGTGGACGAGCAAAGTCGCCAGCTCAACCAGCGGCGTGACAAGCTGGGTGCCGACCGCCAGTCGCTGGCCATGCCCGATGAAGCCAAGCTGGCCGACCTGCAAGACCAACTGGCCGAGGCTGCAGAGGCTCACGAAGAATCGGCCGCCCGCCTGGAGGAGTGGCAGGCCCAAACCCCCGTGCTGGACGACGAACGCCGCCAGTGCCAGCAAACTTTGAACACCGAGCTGGCCACAGTGGCCCAGCTGTCCGCCCGGCTGGAAGCCCTGCGCGCCTTGCAGGAAAAAGTGCAAACCAGCGGCAAGCTGCAACCGTGGCTGGCCAAACAAGGGCTGGACGGTTTGCAGGCGCTGTGGAAGCGGCTGCACATCCAGACCGGTTGGGAAACTGCTCTGGACGCCGTGCTGCGCGAGCGCATGGGTGCACTCGAAGTGGGCCGCCTGGACATGCTGCGCGCCTTTGCCAACGACCCACCCGCTGCGCGCCTGGCGTTTTTCAGCCTGCCCGATGCGTCGGCACCGCTGCCTGCCAGCACGTTGCCGCGCCTGGCTGACCTGCTGCAGTTGCCCGATGCGGGCCTGCGCGCGCTCATGCAGGACTGGCTGCAAGGCACCTACACCGCGCCCACCCTGGAAGAGGCCCTGGCCCAGCGCGAGCAACTGGCCGCAGGCGAAAGCATCGTCACCCCTGCGGGCCATGCGGTGTCGCGCCACGCCGTGTCGTTTTACGCGGCAGATTCCGAGCAGGCCGGTTTGCTGGCCCGTGCGCAGGAAATTGAACACCTTGACAAAGAGGTGAGGGCGCACACCCTCATTGCTGACGAGTCGCGCACCGCCCTGGCGCGCGCCGAAAGCGCCTATGCCGATGGCATGCAGCGCCTGACGGCGGCGCGTGCGCAAGCCGCGCAGGCACAAAGCCAGCACCACGCGCTGCAAGTGGAAACCATGCGCCTGGCCGCTCAGGCCGAGCAGGCCCGCCAGCGCCACGAACAGATCGCCGCCGACCAGGCAGAGGTGGATGCCCAGCTGGAAGACCTGCAGGAGCGCCGCATCACCGCCGAAGCCCGGTTTGAAGAGCTGGACATGCAACTGGCCGACAGCCAGGAGCGGCACGCCGAGCTGGAAGACACCGCCATCGAGGCCGAACGCAAGCTGGCCCAGGCCCGTGAGCTGTTGCGCACGCTGGAGCGCAAGGCGCAGGAAGCCAGTTTTGCCCAGCGCAGCTTGCAGGCCCGCCAGGCCGAGCTGGCCCGCAATGCCGACACCGCCCGACAGCAGCTGGCCACCGTGGCGCAGGAAGAGCAGCGCGCCCACGACGAAATGGCCCGTTTGTCCGATGCCGCTGCCCAAGGCGGCCTGCAAGAGGCGCTGGAAAAGAAAATGGTGCGCGAGCAGACGCTGGCCACCCGCCGCAGCGAGTACGACGACCTGACCACCAAGCTGCGCGCCGCCGACGAGCAGCGCCTGAAACACGAGCGCGACCTGGACCCCATGCGCCAGCGCATCACCGATTTCCAGCTGAAAGAGCAGGCGGCCCGGCTGGCGTTCGAGCAATACAGCGTGCAACTGCAAGAAGCCGGGCAGGATGCGCCCGAGGCACTGACTGCGCTGGCCGCCAGCATCGCTGCCGATGCCGTCAAGCTGACCGGTCTGCAAGCCGAAATTGACCGCCTGCAGCGCGACATGGTGGCGCTGGGGCCGGTCAACCTGGCCGCGCTGGACGAGCTGGCTGCGGCCAGCGAACGCAAAACCTTTCTGGATGCACAGTCGGCCGACCTGAACGAGGCGATCAACACGCTGGAAGACGCCATCCGCAAAATCGACGCTGAAACGCGCGACCTGCTGGGCACCACGTTCGAGTCGGTCAACCATCACTTCGGCCAGATGTTCCCCGAGCTGTTTGGCGGTGGCCAGGCCAAGCTGGTCATGACGGGCGAGGAAATTCTGGATGCCGGTGTGCAGGTCATGGCGCAGCCACCGGGCAAAAAGAACCAAACCATTCACCTGCTGTCGGGTGGCGAAAAGGCACTGACTGCCATTGCGCTGGTGTTTGCCATTTTTCAGCTCAACCCCGCACCGTTCTGTCTGCTCGACGAGGTGGACGCACCGCTGGACGATGCCAACACCGAGCGCTACGCCAAACTGGTGTCGGCCATGAGCAAGGGCACGCAGTTTTTGTTCATCAGCCACAACAAAATCGCCATGGAAATGGCCGAGCAACTCATCGGCGTGACCATGCAGGAGCAGGGCGTGTCACGTATCGTGGCGGTGGACATGGAGGCGGCGGTCAACATGATTCACCCTGGCTGACCTGCTCATCCCCCACGCCGATTGAACAAGCCCGTGTCAACCTCCCTCGCCAATCCCTCACAATGGGCACTTATACCGATGCGGTCCCAACCTGAACTGCCACATCACTGCACTCAAGAGAATTTCGAATGAGCAACCTTCAATTGGGCCTGGCCATGCTGGGTGGGGTCATCCTCGCGGCTGTCGTGGCTTACAACGCCTGGATCACGCGCAAAAGCGCTCCCCGCAAGGCCGATGCCACACTCGCGCCCGCTGACGCTGAACCGTCCGGGCGGCAGGAGCCGGGTTTTTCCGATGCGCAACTGCTCAATTCGGTGTCGACGCCGGGCTCGGTTGCCGAAACCAAATCCGGTGAAAAGCGGGCTGGCCTGGACGCGCTGATCGACGTGGTGGCCACGCTGGCCGTGGACGGCGAGGTGTCGGGTGACGCCATCCTGGCGGCCATGCCCGGTACGCGCCGTGTGGGCAGCAAGCCCTTTGCCATCGAAGCGCAACACAGTGTCAGTGGCGAGTGGGAAAGCCCCCGGCCCGGCCAGCGTTACAAGGCCGTGCAGGCGGGTGTGCAGCTGGCCAACCGCCACGGCGCGCTGAACGAGATCGAGTTCTCCGAATTTGTCATGAAGGCCCAGGCGCTGGCCGACGCCATCGGTGCCAACCCCGAGTTCCCCGAGATGCGCGACGAGGTGATGCGTGCACGCGAGCTCGACCAATTTGCCAGCACCCACGATGCCCAACTGGGCTTCACCCTGCGTGCCGTGCAAGCCGCATGGAGCCCCGGCTACGTGCAGCAGCACGCCGCACGGCTGGGCTTCGTGGCGGGCGCATTGCCAGGGCGCATGGTGTTGCCCGGCTCAGAAGCCGGTCACGGCCCTATGCTGAGCCTGATGTTCGACACCCAGGCTGCATTGGCCGAAGACCCTGAACAATCGGCCCTGCGCGAGGTCAGCCTGCTGCTCGACGTGGCCCACGTGCCCCGCGCCGACCAGCCCTACGTGCGCATGCGCGAAGTGGCCACGGCCCTGGGCGAAGCCATGGACGGCGCGTTGACCGACGACCAAGGCCAGGGCCTGGCGCAGGAAACACTGGACCGCATCGGTGCCGACCTGGAAACGCTGTACGAAGCCCTCGAAGCCCGCGAACTGCATGCTGGCAGCGTGCTGGCCCGCCGCCTGTTCAGCTGAGTGTCTTTCGCTCACGCCTGAAGTCCCCTCTGCCGCTGACGTACGTTGTCTGACTTGCCCTTTTGCCATTGGGAAGGCCCGGAGGGCACCACGCTGGTGCTGAACGTGCTGGGCACGCCAGCGGCCAAGCGCGATGCCATCGGCAAGGTAAAGGGCGCACAGCTCAAAATCAGCGTCACCGCTGCACCCGAAGACGGCAAAGCCACCGACCACATGGTCAAGTTTTTGGCCCGCGAGTTTGGGGTGTCTGCCCGCCGCATTGAAGTGGTGTTTGGCCGCACCAACGTGAACAAGCAACTGCGCATCCACGCCCCGACCAAATTGCCACAGGTGGTGCGCGACCACCTGGCGCTCCAGACCCCGATAGGCTGAGCGTTTTTCGCCCATTTCCGACGAGCGCTCAGACTTTTGTGTTTCCGCTCGTCCCCGACAAATGCTCAGCTTCAGAGTAGCCATGCAAACCGCCGACCTTTTTGCTGAAGATTTTGATAAAAAAGTGCCTCTATCGCTTGATGTGAAAGCGCAGGCAGCTTCTGAAATGGAAGCGTTGGCGCAACAGCTTCACCACCATGCGCACCTGTACTACGTGCTCGATGCCCCCGAGGTGCCCGATGCCGAGTACGACCGCCTGTTCAAGCGCCTGCAAGCGCTGGAAGCCGAGCACCCCGATCTGGCCCGCCCTGATTCCCCCACACGCCGCGTGGGTGGCCAGGTGCTGGACGGGTTTGCCACCGTGCGCCACACGGTGCCCATGCTCAGCATCCGCACCGAAACCGATACCGAAGCCAGTGGTGCGCAGGCGTTTGATGCCCGCATCCGCCGCGAACTCGGTCTGACCGACACCGATCCACCCGTTGAATACGTGGCCGAACCCAAGTTTGACGGCCTGGCCATGAGCCTGCGCTACGAACACGGCGTGCTGGTGCAGGCCGCCACCCGTGGCGACGGCGAAATGGGCGAGGACGTGACGCAGAACATCCGCACCATCGGGCAGATACCGTTGAGGCTGATGGCCCCCACGCTTGGCCGCGATGCGTCCGCGCTGCCCCCCGAGGGGGCTGACCCGGCCTTGGGGCGGCCCGGCGGCGGGGCCGTTGCTGCCTGGCCTGCGCCCCCCGTGCTGGAAGTGCGCGGCGAGGTCTACATGCGGCGGGACGATTTCGAGGCGCTCAACGACCGCCAACGGCAAAAAATTGCAGAGGGTGCCAAGGGCGAAAAGACGTTTGTCAACCCGCGCAATGCGGCGGCAGGGGCCGTGCGGCAGCTCGATCCGGGCATTGCAGCCCAGCGGCCTTTGAGCTTTTTTGCGTATGGGTTGGGTGAGGTCACGCCCGCAGCCGAGGGTGGCCCGGTGTGGCAAACGCATTTCGAGTGCCTGCAGGCACTCAAAAATTGGGGTTTTCCTGTCTCGCCGCTTGCAGGCATTGCATTGGGTGCTACCGATTTGCTGTCGTTTCACCGTGAACTGGGCGCGCAGCGCGACAGCCTGCCGTTCGACATCGACGGTGCGGTCTACAAGGTCAACCGGCTCGATTTGCAGCGCACGCTGGGCTTCGTGACGCGTGAGCCGCGTTGGGCGGTGGCCCACAAGTACCCGGCGCAAGAGCAGCTGACCACCGTGCTGGCCATTGACGTGCAGGTGGGCCGCACGGGCAAGCTCACGCCCGTGGCCAAGCTGGCCCCGGTGTTCGTGGGCGGTGTGACCGTGACCAACGCCACTTTGCACAACGAGGACGAGGCCCGCCGCAAAGACGTGCGCGTGGGCGACACCGTCATCGTGAGGCGCGCGGGCGACGTCATTCCCGAGGTGGTAGGTGTCGTGCCCCATGCCGACAGCACCGCCCCTGACGGCAGCCCGTGGCCCGAGCGCGGCCCGATCTACACCGCACCCACGCACTGCCCAGTGTGTGGCAGCCTGGCCACGCGGGAAGAGGGCGAGGTGGACACCCGTTGCACAGGGGGCCTGTTCTGCGGTGCGCAGCGCAAGCAGGCCATCCTGCATTTCGCGCAGCGTCGCGCCGTTGAAATCGAAGGGCTGGGCGACAAGCTGGTTGATCAACTGGTGGACATGCGCTTCCCGGTGCCCCGCCGGATGTACGACTGGCACGCACGCGAAGGCCAGTTGGCGGGATTCGGTGGCGCGTTGTTGGGCAAGTGCCTGGCGCATCCTGCATTGGCCACCAGCTTGCGGGTGCAGCGCCACATGCGATTTGGCAAGCTGGCGCAGCGTTTTCGGCCGTTTGGGCTGGACGACCTGTACCGCTTGGAGCTGAACCAGTTGGCCGGGTTGCCGCGCATGGCCGACAAATCGGCCCGCAACCTGCTGGAGGCGCTGGACAAATCCAAGCAGACCACGTTGCCACGCTTTCTGTTCGGGCTGGGCATACGCCACGTGGGCGAATCCACGGCCAAGGACTTGGCCAAGCACTTTGGCCGCCTGGACGCCATCATGGGCGCCACGCCTGAGTCTGCCGCCACGGTCGAGCAGCTGCTGGCCGTGCGCGACGTGGGGCCGGTGGTGGCGCAAAGCATCCACACGTTTTTCCAGCAACCGCACAACCGCGAGGTGGTGGTGCAGTTGCGCGCGTGTGGTGTGACCTGGCCCGAAGGCGACGGCGTGGTCGACAGCCAGGCACCGCAGCCGTTTGCAGGCATGACGGTGGTGCTGACGGGCACGCTGCCCACCCTGAGCCGCGACGCGGCCAAGGACATGCTCGAAGCCGCCGGGGCCAAGGTGACGGGTTCGGTCAGCAAGAAAACCAGTTTCGTGGTGGCCGGTGCCGAGGCCGGCAGCAAGCTGGACAAGGCGCGTGAACTGGGCATCGAGGTGCTGGACGAGGCCGCGCTGTTGACCCGCCTGGCTGGCCCAGGGCCGACGGACGCAGCCCAGACATGAAAAAGCCGCCTGCACCGTACAGGTGAAGGCGGCTTGCGCAGCAGGGGGCGGCCAGGGGGCGTTCAGTTCAGGGGCACGGCACCCACCAGCGTGCGTTTTTCCAGCGTCCACTGGTGCAGTGAGCCGTCGTACTGCTTCACGTTCTTGTTGCCCACCAGTTCGGACAGGATGAACCATGGCAAGCCGGACTGTGCTGCACTGTTGCAGTACACCACGGTGGGGGCTGCGGGGTCGATGCCCTGGGCGGCCAATACCGCTTTGTAGGTGTTGGGTGACAGCATGCGCAGTGCACCGCCAGATGTTTTGTAGGTGGTGTCGGGCGACAGGTTTTTGGCGCCTTCCAGGTGGCCGTAGGCAAACACGTAGTCGCGCTTGACCAGGCCATGGTATTGCGGGGCTTCGCGTGCATCGACCAGCGTGGCGGTTTTCTTTTCGATGATGGCGGCCACGTCGTTCGAGTCGGCAAAGTACTGGGCCGTGCGGTCGGCGCGGGATGTCCAGTTGCCTGTTTTGGCTGCTGGGGCATCTTTGGCGTGGGGTTTGCCGTCCAGCAACCAGGCGGCCATGCCACCGTCCAGAATGGCCATCTCGTCTTCGCCGTACACCTTGAACTGCCAATACAGGCGCATGGCATCGTTCAGGTCGCTGGGTTCCAGGCCAATGGGCACGATGACCATGGGTTTGCCACCGTCCACGCCCGCAGCCTGAACGAATTTTTCAAAATCGGCCCGCTCCGGAATCATGTACTTCACGGTCAGGTCGCCAAATTTGCGGTCAACGCGGATTTTTTTGGATTCGACCAGGCGCGAGCCTGCAATGTGGCCACCGATTTCTTCGATTTGTTTTTTGCCTTTGGCATCGGTGCCAATGGCGGGCTCGGCTGTGAACGACTTCACGTTGCCGCGCACCTCCACCACCTGTACTTTGTCCAGGTTGGCACTCAGCCATTGGGTGTCGACCAATGGCCCGGGCAGCACGCCTGCCCAGGTGGCCAGGCTGGCGCAGCCCAGGGATGCACTCAGTGCCAGTTTGCGTATCAGTTGTCTCATCGTTTTGCTCCGTTGGTGGGTGAGGGGGTTTCGATCAGTTGTGCGATGCGGGTGTGCAAGTCAGCAGGGGTTTGCGACAGCACATCAATTTGGCGGTCTTCGAACACGGCAAACCTGTCGTGCGTGGGGTGTGCGTCGATGTGCCGGAGCAGGGCCACGTCGCGCGCGCGTATTAGCTGGGCCAGTTGGGGTTGAAACAGTTGCACCATGGCCGCGAGCCAGCGTGCCACGGGCGCAAGCCGCCCTTTGGTCTGCACGCTGAAGTGGCCCAGTGCCTGCAGCACGCCGTCGGCGGGCAGCCATTGCTCGCCCGTGACCCACTGGTTGGTGGTGAACCATCGGGTGGCCTGGCCGGTGTGGTCCAGTGACAGCGCTGCCAGGTGGGCGAAATGCGGGGCATTGGCCTGATCGAACGCAAACAGGTGAAAGTGGCCGTGCTCTGCTTCGTCGCGCCGGTGGGCGTGGTAATAAAAGCGGTGGCCCGTCTGTGCGTCGCTCACATCGTTTTGGGGGTAGTGGCGCATTTCACTGAAGGTGTGTGCGCCGCCCAGCACCGCTTGCGCCAGACTTTTGCCCTGCTGCGCACAATGCAACTGCACTGCCGCGGCGGTTTGTGCCGCAGCCAGCAGGGCCTGACTATTTACTTCTTCGGTGCGCAAGGGTTGCCGGGCGCGCAAGGGTTGTCAGAAGCGGCCTTTTTCTTTTTCTTCTTGACCGGGCCGCAAGGGTTGTCCGGGCCGCAGGGGTTGGCTGCGCCTTTGCTGGTGTCGGCTTTCGGGGCATCGGCCGCCACGGCAGATGTTGCAGGTGCAACCAGTGCCGAGGCCACCAGCAGTGCGGACAGTGTTTGCGCCAGTTTGCGCGTGGAAGTGGTGCGTGATGCCATGTGCAAAGTCTCCGTGGGTGTGGACCAGAAAAAAAGGAGGCGGAACAGGGGAAATGAGGTGAATTGGGGCGTGTGCGCCGTGTGGAATCAGTTCAAACCGAGCGCGGTCACACGTGTGGTCAACGCGAGGGGGCTTGTGTCGAGGCCCCCGCCACAGCTTGTTCAGCCGTCACCAGCCCTTTGCCGCGACGTTCGAACCAGGACCCGGCCATGAACACGCCCACCAAGGCGGCACCCAGTGCGGCCATGATGGCCCACTCCGGCGTGCCCCATGCGTCGGTGAAGGTGTCGCCAGTTTCAATTTCGCCCATGGCCATGACGGCCTCAATGGCCGGACCGTACAACCCGGCAAACACAAAGGTGCCGAGCAGCAGGCCCACGATGAACACCCCTGCATCCAGCCGACCCGAAAACAACCCGACCACCGACGTCCCCGGGCAATAGCCGCCGATGGCAAAGCCACTGCCTACCAATACACCACCAATGGCCGCAGCCATGAGCAGGGCGGTGGGCACAAACACTTGGTCCGGGTTGAGCAGCCCAGCCAGCTTCAACAGCCACAGCCCGCCTGCCGCCACCACGATGGCGGTGAACATCACCTTGAAAACCGACCAATCTGTCAACTTGAACTGGGCCGTGAGTTTGGTGGGGCTGCCGAACCCGGCGTTTTCCAGCACGTAGCCGAAAAGCGCACCGCAGACCAGGGCGGAAATGGCACCGCCATCGTTCATGGGCAACATGTCAGAGTCCTTTCACCAGGCGGCTGGCGAGCAGGCCGGCAGCAAAAAAAGTGCCCAGAAACACGAAGGCAGCAATGCCGAGCGTGGCCGCACCCGAAAGCCCCAGGCCGCTGGTGCAACCAGCCGCCACGCGCGCCCCAAAGCCTGCCAGCATGCCGCCGATCAAGGCCGTGGCCACCCGTTTCGGTGTGCCCACGCTGCATGCACCGTCCAGCTGAACGCGGAACCGGCCCGCCATGAAGGCGGCCACGAGTGCACCCAAGGCCACACCCACGACCTGCCAGGTGATCCAGGATGACATGGGGTTGCCGTTTTTGACCATGGGCCCGAGGTAGGCATTGGCCTGTGTGGACGCTGTTGCCACCTCCAGCCCCAGCCAGGCAGCCGCCCGGGTGGAGGCGCCGGTGGCACCCAGGCCATGCCCTGTCAACAAAAAAGTAAGCAGCAACACCAAGCCCAATGCCATCCCGGCAGTCAGCGGTTGCCAGAATGGTTTGATGGTGTGTGAAGGTGGGGTCTGGAACATCTGCAGGGGACTCCGGCTGTCAAGGTGGATACCCCCACAAGTATAAACGCTTGCGAATATGCTGAAATTCGGGTTTTTACTGGGTGATCAGGCCTTGAAAATCAGCTGTGCCGTCACTTGAATTTATAGTGGTCGCGGTTCAGGACAGCTGCGACCGAGGTCACCTCGTCGGGGAACATCTGGAAATTGAGCGTGCTGTTGCACTGCTCGACCATGCCACGGAGCAGGCCTGGTTCGTTGATTCGGCCCTTGGGCTTGTACATGGCGCTGCCGTCACCACCGACTTTGCTGATGTGGCACTGGCTGCATTTGTTTTGCACCATCAGTTGCTCGCCCAGTTTGAGGTCTGCCTCTTTGAAAATGGCGGGTTCTGCGGCGGTGGTGGTGATCCATGCAGTTGCCAGGGTCAGTGCAAGCGCAGAGGTGATTCGAGCGGTGGCGGCATGTGGGGTGTGTTTCATGGTCTTCTCTGGGGGTTGAGGGAACCTGGCAATGCTAGACTGTCAAGCACCTTGTCTCAACACGCTGTCGTGAAATCACCTCAATCTGACCATTGCGTCGATATCGATGAGCTCAGGCTGGAGGCTGCCCTGACACTCATCGCCCAAACTGGCTCGCCGCCTGTGCGCGAAGCGATGTCATCGGGAACCTACGTTCAGTCTGTGGTCGATGCCCTGTGTCAGCTGTCGTCGCATGATGTGTTGACTGGCTTGCCGAACCGGCGCAGTTTTTCGCAAGCCATGGACCGTGAGCTTGACCGCGTGGCCCGCTCGGGAGACGTGGCACTGTTGCTGATGGTTGATATTGACCATTTCAAGCATGTCAACGACACCTACGGTCACCTCGCTGGTGACGACGTGTTACGTCAGGTGGCCTTGCGCCTGCTGGATTGCGTGCGCCCTATGGATACCGTGGCCCGCTACGGTGGTGAAGAGTTTGCGGTGGTGTTGCCCAACTGTTCTTACACCTACGGCGAGATGGTGGCTGAACGCATCCGTCACTCCATTGAAGACAACCCTTTGTTTTTGAAAAATGGCCAGCAGCTGTCCCTCACCGTGAGTGTGGGTGGTGCCTATGCACCCCAATGGATACGTTCGGAGGCGGCCATCTGGACTGAACGTGCAGACCGTCAGTTGTACCGAGCCAAACGAGAGGGCCGCAACCGCGTGTGCCTGGAAGAAACGATTGACACTGTGGTGTCTGCCGAGGAAAAAGAATTGCTTTTTGGTGGATTGAACTTGGGTATGTATGAAGCTCGCCCATCGGCGCAAGACGGCAACGGACAGACGATTCACTCATGAGCACTACCCCCCTTCCCACTCCCGCCAAGCCGACACCTGTGGCGTTTTCGCCCAAGTTCCCGGTTGACCCCAAACGTGCTGTCGTGATTGCCGTGACCAGCGGCAAAGGTGGCGTCGGCAAAACGTTCATGTCGGCGAACACCGCTGCCGCGCTGGCCAAACGTGGCCTGAAGGTGCTGGTGCTCGACGCCGATCTGGGCCTCGCCAACCTCGACGTGGTGCTGAACCTGTACCCCAAAACCACTTTGCACGATGTGTTCACCGGCAAATCCACTTTGCGTGAAGCCATCCTCAAGGCGCCGGGTGGTTTCGACGTGCTGCTGGCCGGGTCGGGTTTGGTCGAATATTCGCGCCTGACATCCGAGGTGCGCGACCAGTTTCAGACCGTGATGCACGACGTGTTGCTTGACTACGACGTCGTGATCCTGGACACCGGTGCCGGCATTTCTGATGTGGTGCTGTACGCCATTTCTTTGGCTGACGAGGTGCTGCTGGTGTCTACGCCCGAACCCACTTCGTTAACCGATGCCTACGCCACCGTCAAGGTGCTGGCCGCACAGCAAGGTCGGCGCACCATTCGCGTGGTCATCAACCAGACCCTGCAGCCTGGCGAAGGCCGCATGATCACCACTCAGTTGCAACGCGTGGTCGACCGTTTTGTGCCGTCATTGGGCAGTGGCCCGGTGGTGTTGTCGCACATCGGAGACGTGCCGTCCGATACCGCAGTGCGTGGTGCAATCCAGAAACGCCAGTTGCTGTTCACCAGTGCACCGGGGTCTGCCCCTGCGCAGGCCGTGGCCGCTGTGGCCGGGCGAATCGGTGACCTGGTGCAACGCTGGCAAGGCGCCAAGAACATCTGAAGATGCCGGTGCGCGACATCTTGCGCATGGGTGATCCGCGCCTGCTGCAAACTGCCAGTCCCGTACCCGACTCTGCTTTCGGCAGCAGCTGGCTGTCTGAATTGTTGCAAGCCATGTACGACACCATGGCCGCAGCCAACGGAGCAGGGCTGGCTGCGCCACAAATCGGCGTCAGCAGTCAGGTGGTGGTATTTGGCTCAGGACAACCGAACCCCCGTTACCCCAGTGCCCCGGTGATCCCGCCCACGGTGCTCATCAATCCGGTGCTCACACGCATCGGTGACGGCGAAGAAACCGATTGGGAGGGGTGCCTGTCAGTGCCGGGTTTGCGCGGCCAAGTGCCGCGCTGGCAAAGGCTGCGCTACCAGGGATTCGATGAGCACAGGCAGCCCATCGACCGCACCGTCGATGGCTTCCATGCACGCGTGGTGCAGCACGAGTGCGACCACTTGCAGGGTGTGCTGTACCCGATGCGGATGCGTGATTTCACGCAGTTCGGCTTCACCGATGTGCTGTTTCCAGCGCTGACCGATACCGCAGACGACTGATCAGCCAGGCTGAGCCAGCCCAACCTCTCGTGGCTGCAATGCCGTGGGCCGATGTGGGTCAGGTGCGCAGACACAGCTGCGCCTAGCTCAAGCTGGGGGCGCCAGTGCCGCCAGCAATTCGGTTTCGATCGCAATCTGCGTTTTGTTGTGTTGCAGCGGCAGACCGTTGATCAGGAAGGTGTCTTCCACCCGTTCACCCAGTGTGGTGATTTTGGCCAGCTGCAGGTTGATGCCGTGTTTGGCCAGTACCAGCGCGATGCTGTACAGCAAGCCAGCGCGGTCGCTGGCTGACACGCTCAGCAACCAGCGCTGGGCCTTTTCATCGGGCCGCAGGTCCACGCGTGGGTTGACCGGGAAGTTCTTTACCCGGCGTGACGTACGGCCTCGACTGGGTGGGGGCAGGGGGGCGTGGTTATCGATGAACCGTGTCAGGTTGGCTTCGACCATGCCTTGCAGTTCGCGGTAGTGCTCGGACAGGGTGGGGGCTACCACCTGGAACGTGTCCAGTGCATGCCCGGTGCGCGTGGTGTGCACCTTGGCGTCGAGAATGCTGAACCCGGCTTGATCAAAATAGCCGCAGATGCGCGCAAACAGGTCGCTCTGATCGGCGGCGTACACCAGCACCTGCATGCCTTCGCCTGTGGGCGAGGTGCGGGTTCGAACGATGGTGGGCGTGACGGTGGGTTTGGATGGGTCGGGCGTGCGGGCTGCTTCTCGGGCCAGTTCGCGCGTAATCTGACGTGTGTGCCAGGCTATTTCACCTGACTGGTGGCGCATGAAATAACTCACCTCCAGCGTGTCCCACAGCGCTTTGTGTGCCTCGAAAGGCAGCGCGTGCAAGGCGAGTTGCGTGAGGGCTTCGCGCTTGCGGCCCTCTACCAGCGCACTCGGATCTCCGGCACGGCCGCCCAATGTACGCAGGGTGTAGCGGTACAGGTCTTCCAGCAACTTGCCCTTCCAGTTGTTCCAGACCTTGGGGCTGGTGCCCCGGATGTCGGCCACGGTCAGCAGGTACAGCGCGGTCAACCGGCGTTCGGTGCCCACGCGTTTGGCGAAAGCGGCAATCACATCGGGGTCGCTCAGGTCTTCTTTCTGGGCGATGCGGCTCATGGTCAGGTGCTCGATCACCAGAAATTCGATCAGATCGGTGTCTTCACGCTCGATCAGGTGCTGCCGACAGAACGTGCGCACCTCGCGTGCACCCAGCTCGGAGTGGTCCCCACCCCGGCCTTTGGCGATGTCGTGGTAGAGCGCCGCCACATAAAAAATCCAAGGCTTGTCCCAACCCGCGGCCAGCTGCGAGCAGAACGGGTATTCATGCGAATGCTCCGGAATGAAGAACCGACGCATGTTGCGCAACACCATCAAGATGTGCTGATCCACCGTGTAGACGTGGAACAGGTCGTGCTGCATTTGCCCGACGATGCGCCTGAACGCCCACAGGTAGCGCCCCAACACCGAGGTCTGGTTCATCAGCCGCATGGCATGGGTGATGCCTTCGGGTTGCTGCAAAATTTTCAGGAATGTGGCGCGGTTGACAGGGTCTTTGCGGAACTTGGCATCCATCACCGGGCGGGCGTTGTACAGCGCCCGCAGGGTGCGTGCCGACAAACCCTTGAGCCCGATCGTCGTCTGGTACAGCAGAAACGTTTCCAGTATGGCGTGCGGTTGCTGCTGATAAAGGTCGTCACTGATCACTTCCAGCATGCCGGCTTTTTCAACGAAACGTTCGTTGATGGGTTGCAGGGGCTGGTTCTGGAAAGCCTCGGTGGCACTGAGCCGCTCTTCGATGTTGAGCAGCAGAATCTGGTTCAGCTGATCCACTGCCTTGGCGGCCCAGTAATAGCGCTTCATCAATGCTTCGCTGGCCCGGCGGGCCAGGCGGTGGCCACTGCCAGTGTGCGTGGTCTCGGCGTGGTACCCAAACGACTCGGCCACGGCGGTCTGCAGGTCGAACACCAGACGGTCTTCTCGGCGGTTGGCCAGCGTGTGCAGGCGCAGGCGAATGAGGTTCAACAAAGCCTCGTTGGCCTTGAGCTGCCTCACCTCCAGCGGCGTGGCCAATCCCTTGCGGCCCAGCTCGTCCCAGCTGCGGCCCAGGCCTGCAGCCTTGGCCACCCAGAGGATGATCTGCAAGTCCCGCAGGCCCCCAGGGGCTTCCTTGCAGTTGGGCTCCAGTGCGTAAGGGGTGTTTTCCTGGCGCTGGTGGCGCTGGCGCATTTCCAGTGTTTTGGCCACGAAAAAGGCCTTGGGGTCCATGGACGCTTCCAATGCGGCCACCAGGCGTTTGTATTGGTTGCGGTTACCACACACCAAGCGACTTTCCAGTGCCGAGGTCTGCACGGTCACGTCGCGCAATGCCTCTTCGACGCATTCGCTGACCTTGCGCACACTGGAGCCGATGTCCAGCCCGCTGTCCCAGCACCAGCCGATGAATTGTTCCAGCCGGGCTTTCAGTTCGGGGTCAGACTCGGGGTGGGCATCGTCGGCCAGCAGCACCAGCACATCGACATCCGAATAGGGGAACAGCTCGCCACGCCCGAAACCACCCACCGCCACCAGCGCATGCTCTGCGCCCAGGCCGCTTTGAGCCCACAGCTCGCGCAACAGGTTGTCAGCCAGGTGAGCCAGTTGCTGCAGCGTGCGGCGTATGCCACGCGTGGACCCGCCTTCGTTCTGGATGCTCTCCAGCAGGGCCTTTTTGTCGCGCTTGTGTTGCTCTCGCAGCACATGAATCTGGTTGGCCGGCGGGATGGTGGTCATGCTGCGTGAAGGTGTGTGGAGCGGGCGGCCACCGTGACCTGCCCGCTGAAAGCTCGGCGGGTCAGGCCGTTGCGGCTGTCGGCTGCAGCGTCTTGACAAACGCGGGAATGGCCGGGCTGCCTGCTGACAGCGTCAAGACCTCGTAACCGGTTTCGGTGACCAGCACCGAGTGCTCCCATTGCGCAGACAGCGAGCGGTCTTTGGTGACGATGGTCCAGCCGTCGTTAAGTGCTTCCTTGATGTCGCGCTTGCCTGCGTTGATCATGGGCTCGATGGTGAAGATCATGCCGGGTTTCAGCTCATCAAGCGTGCCAGGCTTGCCGTAGTGCAGGACCTGCGGTTCCTCGTGGAAGCGCTGGCCGATACCGTGGCCGCAAAATTCGCGCACGATGGAAAAGCCCAACCCTTCGGCAAACTTCTGGATGGCGTGCCCGATGTCGCCCAACCTGGCGCCGGGGCGAACCATTTCAATGCCTTTCCACATGGCATCGTAGGTGGTGCTCACCAAGCGTTTGGCCGCAATCGAGCAGTCGCCAATCATGAACATGCGGCTGGTGTCGCCGTACCAGCCGTCTTTGATGACGGTCACGTCCACGTTGACGATGTCGCCTTTCTTCAGGGGCTTGTCGTTCGGGATGCCATGGCAAACCACTTGGTTGACCGATGTGCACAGGTGAGCGGGGTAGGCGGGGTAACCGGGCGGCTGGTAGCCAATGGTGGCCGACACGGTGCCCTGCTGCTTCATGATCTCGGCAGACAGGCGGTCGATTTCGAGGGTGGTGATGCCGGGCTGGATGTGCGGTGTCAGCTGGTCCAGCACCTCGGCCGCCAGGCGGCAGGCGGTGCGCATGGCGGCAATGCCCGCCGCGTCTTTGATGGTGATTGTCATGGGGCGGAATTATCCCATCCGGTCCCAGGGCCTGCACGGCGCGGGTTATGGCCGGGTGGCAGTGGGGGCTGTCTTGGCGCTACCCCTGGTGCGCCACCGCCGCACGGATGGGCGCAGGCGACACCGATGACGGTTGCTGGAAGGGGTTGCCTTGCACCAGCACGATGGCGGCCGTGGGGGCCGCCGCCAGTGCAAACAGCAAAATGGCCACCATGGCGGCACGCGCGTTCTCGGCATGTACCACCGCGACGGAAATCAGCGTCACAAACCCCAGAAACGCCATGCCCAGCCATTTCAGCGGGTTGATGTGCGTCTGGCTCAGGCCGATGCGCAGGTCCCGCTCGTCGCGGATGTCGCTGGCTTTGCGCAACATCAGCGCTTGCACGTTGTCGCCCACGGCGCGCAGCATGTCGGCGCTGCCGATGGTGATCAGCAGGTGGTCGGCACGTTGGCTCACCTCGGTGCTGCTGGTGCGGTGGGCCAGGTCGGCCCATTCGTCTGCGCTGGCGTGCGCATAGCCGGCCAGCGCGGCGCGAAACTGGGTACCCATGGGCTCGGCCAGCTTGCCTGAAAACACCATCAGGCTGCGCAGGGCGTCGGCCTCTTTGTAGACCGCGTTCGTGGCACGGTCATGGGCGCTCCAGGTGTCGTTGGCCAGAAACGCCAGCGTCAGCCCAAACAGCACACCGATGATGTTTATGAACGGCGGCACCACCCCGCGCAACGAGTGCACCCACGGTGCCCAGCGGGGCGTGCGCATCAGCCAGCCAATGGCCCACACCGCTGCAAACGTGCCGACCACGGCAACGAATGCGTAGGCGTAATGGTCGTAAACGTGCCAGTTGGCGGGCATCAAGGCTGTTCTTTCCACTGTGTGCTGCCTTCCCGTGGGCGAACCCCCCGGTAAAATTGGCATCTTCTCACGCCTTTTACCGAGCGTGCCCACATGGCCCCCGACTGCACCGAAGGTGTGCCCAGTGGTCAATCTTGGTTTTCGGTACGCGTTTTTCCATCAAACGGGGTGTTCAGCCCCGAGGCCTCCCACTGTGACCCATTCACTGCACACCTTTGCGGGCGGCAATGCCCTGAGTTCTTTCAAAACCCGCCAGTTGCTGCCCCAAGCGCAGGCCATCAGTGACCGCATCACCGGCATTTCGGCCCGTTTTGTGCACCTGGCGGCTTTTGATGGCGAGCCCGATGCCACCACACTCACCCGCGTGGCCGAGCTGCTGACCTACGGCGAACCTGCGCTGACGCCGCCCGATGGGTCTGTGACCGTGACGGTGGTGGTGTCGCCCCGCCTGGGCACCGTGTCGCCCTGGGCATCCAAGGCCACCGACATTGCCCACAACTGCGGGCTGGCGGTGCGCCGTGTGGAGCGGTTGACCGAGTACCACATCACGCTGGGGGGAGGCTTGCTGGGCACGTTGCTGGGCAAACCCACCCTCACCGAAGCACAGTTGCAGGCCGTGGCCGATGTGCTGCACGACCGCATGACCGAAAGCGTGATGTTCAGCCGCGAGCAGGCTCATGCGCTGTTCACCGAGCTGGCCGCAGCGCCCATGGTGCATGTGGACGTGCTGGCGGGTGGCCGCCCTGCTTTGGAGCAAGCCAACGTCGAATTCGGTCTGGCCTTGGCTGACGACGAAATGGACTACCTGGTGACCAGCTTCACCGCGCTGGGCCGCAACCCCACCGACGTGGAGCTGATGATGTTCGCGCAGGCGAACAGCGAGCACTGCCGCCACAAAATTTTCAACGCCGAATTCACAGTGGACGGTGTGGCGCAAGACCACAGCCTGTTCGGCATGATCCGCCACACGCACCGCACTGCGCCGCAGCACACGGTGGTGGCTTACTCGGACAACGCCTCCATCATGGAAGGCCACTCGGTGCAGCGCTTCACCGCAAAGTTTGAAGGAAAAAGTGCCTCTGGCGCTTTAACTGAAAGCGTCCCCAGCTATCAAATCAATGAGGCTGTGAACCACGTGCTGATGAAGGTAGAAACGCACAACCACCCCACGGCCATTTCCCCGTTCCCCGGTGCATCCACCGGCGCAGGCGGCGAAATCCGCGACGAAGGTGCCACGGGCCGTGGCTCCAAGCCCAAGGCGGGCCTGACCGGGTTCACCGTGTCCAAGCTGTGGGGCAGCACCGTGGGCAAGCCCGAGCACATCGCCAGCCCGCTGCAGATCATGGTCGAAGGCCCACTGGGCGGTGCCGCGTTCAACAACGAATTTGGCCGGCCCAACCTGCTGGGATACTTCCGCGAATACGAGCAAACGGTGGCCACCAGCGCAGACACGGTGGTTCGGGGCTACCACAAGCCCATCATGATCGCGGGCGGCCTGGGCGTGATCGACGCCGATCAGACCCAGAAAATCTTGTTTCCCGCCGGCTCCCTGCTCATTCAGCTGGGCGGCCCTGGCATGCGCATCGGCATGGGCGGCAGCGCAGCCAGTTCCATGGCCACAGGTGCCAACGCGGCTGCGTTGGACTTTGACTCGGTGCAACGCGGCAACCCCGAAATCGAACGCCGTGCGCAAGAGGTCATCAACCACTGCTGGGCGCAGGGCGCGGGCAATCCCATTCTGGCCATCCACGACGTGGGCGCGGGTGGCTTGAGCAACGCCTTCCCCGAGTTGACCAACGACGCCGGGCGCGGTGCCCGCTTTGACCTGCGCGCTGTGCCGCTGGAAGAGTCGGGCATGGCGCCCAAAGAAATCTGGTGCAACGAAAGCCAGGAACGCTACGTGCTGGCCATTGCGCCCGAGTCGCTGGAACAGTTCAAGGCCTTCTGCGAACGCGAGCGTTGCCCGTTTGCGGTGGTGGGCGTGGCCACCGAAGAGCGCCAGTTGCTGGTGGCCGACGAGCAGGCTTCTGCTGATAACCAGCCCGTCAACATGCCCATGAACGTGCTGCTGGGCAAACCACCCAAAATGCAGCGCGATGTCAAGCGCATCCAGCGCGAAGCGCAAGCCCTCAACCTCACGGGCGTGGACTTGCAGCAGGCCGTCATCAACGTGTTGGCGCACCCCACGGTGGCCAGTAAACGCTTTTTGGTCACCATTGGCGACCGCACCGTGGGCGGCCTGACCCACCGCGATCAGATGGTCGGCCCCTGGCAAGTGCCCGTGGCTGATTGCGCAGTGACGCTGGCCGATTACGCTGGTTTCGCCGGTGAAGCCATGAGCATGGGCGAGCGCACGCCGCTGGCCGCCACCAACGCCGCCGCCTCGGGCCGCATGGCCGTGGCCGAGGCCATCACCAACCTGCTGGCTGCGCCTTTTGAGCTGCCCCGCGTCAAACTGTCGGCCAACTGGATGGCCGCGTGTGGCGAGCCGGGTGAAGATGCCGCGCTGTTCGACACCGTCAAGGCCGTGGGCCTGGAGCTGTGCCCCGCGTTGGGCATCTCCATTCCCGTGGGTAAAGACAGCCTGTCCATGCGCACGCAGTGGACCGAAGGCGCTGACAAGAAAAAGGTCACGTCCCCTGTCAGCCTCATCGTCACCGCGTTTGCTTCTCTGGCCGATGTGCGTGGCACGCTGACGCCGCAGCTCAATGCGAACGAAGACGACACCACGCTGGTGCTGATTGACCTGGGCCAGGGCCAAAACCGCATGGGCGGCAGTGTGCTGGCGCAAACGCTGGCAGGCGAGCAAGCCCAGTTCGGCGGCGACGTGCCCGACCTCGACGACCCGCAACTGCTGGTGAACCTGGTGAACGCCGTCAACGCCTTGCGCGCGCAGGGCCGGGTGCTGGCCTACCACGACCGCAGCGACGGTGGCCTGCTGTCGGCAGCCGCTGAAATGGCTTTTGCCGGTCATGTGGGTGTGGCCCTGAACGTGGACATGCTGGTCACCGAAGGCGACGGCATCACCGACAGCCGCATGGATTCGGGCGATGCCAAAAACTGGGCCACCCAGGTCAGCGCCCGCCGTGAAGAACTCACGCTCAAAGCCCTGTTCAGCGAGGAGCTGGGTGTCGTGCTGCAAGTGCGCACCGCCGACCGCAACGACGTGATGCAGGTGTTGCGCCAGCATGGTTTGAGCAAGCACAGCCACTTTGTCGGCAAAACCCGTCCCGCCAGCTCCGCCATGGAAGAAGGGAAAGGCCAGTTGCAGGTGTGGCGCGATGCCAAAAAAGTGTTCGATGCCAACCTGTTCGACCTGCACCAGGTATGGGACAGCGTCAGCTGGAAAATCTGCCAGCTGCGCGACAACCCCGCCTGCGCCAATGCCGAACACGCCGCCGCCGGGCTGGCCGCCGACCCCGGTTTGCACGCCCACATCACCTTCAATTTGGAAGAAAAACTGGCCTCACCGCTTATTGGGATTGATTTGTCAGCTACACAAACATCGGGCGCAACGGTCGGCTCTGCGGGCCTGATGCTGTCACGCCCCCGCGTGGCCATCCTGCGCGAGCAGGGTGTGAATTCCCACGTGGAAATGGCCTGGGCCTTCACCCAGGCCGGGTTCGAGGCATTCGACGTGCACATGACCGACCTGCAAACCGGCCGCGCCAAGCTGGCCGACTTTGCGGGTGTGGTGGCCTGTGGCGGCTTCAGCTACGGTGACACGCTGGGTGCCGGCATCGGCTGGGCGCGCAGCATCACCTTCAACCCGGCGCTGGCCGACGCGTTCAAAGCCTTCTTTGCCCGCACCGACACCTTTGGCCTGGGCGTGTGCAACGGCTGCCAGATGTTTGCCGAGCTGGCCGACATCATCCCCGGTGCCGAACACTGGCCCCGCTTCACCACCAACCAGAGTGAGCGCTTCGAGGCGCGCCTCAGCCAGGTGGAAGTGCTGGATTCCCCGAGCCTGTTCTTCGCAGGCATGGCGGGCACCCGTTTGCCCATTGCCGTGGCGCACGGCGAGGGTTTTGCCAACTTCGGGCACCGGGGCAACCACGCTGCCATCACGCAGGGTGGCCTGGCCGCCATGCGTTTCACCGACCACTTTGGCCAGCCCACCGAAACCTATCCGCAGAACCCCAACGGGAGCCCCGGTGGCCTGACGGCGGTGACCACGGCAGACGGGCGCTTCACAGCCATGATGCCGCACCCCGAGCGCGTGTTCCGCAACGTGCAAATGAGCTGGACCGACCTGGCTGCCACAGGTGGTTTGAATGCAGCCAGCCCCTGGATGCAGATGTGGCGCAACGCCTGCAAGTGGGTAGGGTGATCGCTGGTGGGGGCGTGGCGGAAATCTGACGTTGGCGCGTCAGAGGCTGAGCAGGGCGGCGGTGGGTACCGCCACTCCGCCTCTCTCAGTCCACGTCGATGGTGTGGATGCCGAAGCTGCCTGCTTTCAGGTCCAGAAAGTACTGCCGCAGCGTCTGTTTCACCGTGGTGAAGGCGATCTCGTCCCACGGAATCTCGCCTTCGGTGAACAGCCTCGCTTCCATGGTTTCGTGGCCGGGATCGAACGTGGTGTCCAGCAGCCGTGCACGGTAGTACATGTGCACCTGGCCCACCCGGGTGACGTTCATCAGCGTGAACAGCCCCAGCAACTCGTAGTGCGCACCCGCTTCCTCGTCTGTTTCGCGGGCGGCACCGGCTGATGACGTTTCGCCCAGTTCCATGAAGCCTGCGGGCAGGGTCCAGTAGCCCTTGCGGGGCTCGATGTTGCGTTTGCACAGCAACACCTTTTCGTGGTCGTCCCCCCAGAACGGCACCGTGCCCACCACGTTCAGCGGGTTCTGGTAGTGGATGGTGTGGCACGCCGGGCACACGGCGCGCGTGCGGGTGTCGCCATCGTCTGGGACGCGGTACACCACGGCGGTGCCGCATTGTTTGCAGTGGCGAATGGGGTTGGGGTGCATGGTGG
>JAVBXK010000126.1 GCA_030824555.1 bacterium | reverse complement strand
GCGTTCAGGGCCAGGATGTTGGTCTGGAAGGCAATGCCGTCGATCACGCTGATGATGTCGGCGATCTTTTTGGACGAATCGTTGATGCCGCGCATGGTCTCCACCACCTGTCCGACCACTTCGCCGCCTTGCAAAGCCACGGTGGACGCACTTTGGGCCAGCTGGTTGGCCTGGCGGGCGTTGTCGGCGTTCTGGGTCACGGTGGAACTGAGCTCCTCCATGGAGGCAGCGGTTTCCTCCAGCGCGCTGGCCTGCTCTTCGGTCCGACCGGACAGATCGCCATTGCCCTGTGCAATCTGCACGGACGCCGTGGCCACGCTCTCGGAGCCCTGGCGCACGGTAGCCACCACCCGCGTCAGGTTGTCCTGCATGTGGGACAGGGCATGGAGCAGCTGGGCCACCTCGTCTTTGCCCTGCACGTGAATGGGATGCGACAGGTCCCCTTGCGCCACCGCCTGCGTGGCCGCCATGGCCTGCCCCAACGAGCGGGAAATGCCACGGACCAGCCCCAGGCCGAACAGCACGGCAAACAACACGCCACCGACCATGGAGGCAATGGCCACTGCGCGGATGGACTCGTAGCGGTCGAGCGCCTGGGTGTATTCCTGCTTGGCCACGTCGGTCTGCAAGGTCATCAGTGACTTCAAGCCCTGGGCCACAGGACCATAGAGGGGGCGGATCTTGTCAAAAGCCAGGGCACGGGCGGTGTCCATGTCGTTGGCTTTCAATGCCGCCACGGCCGGGTGCACGCCTTCGCGCGCAAAGCGGGCACGGTCATCGGCCAGCTTGCGGGCGATCCTGGACTCCTCTTCCGACATGCGGGAGTCCATGTAATCGCCCCAGGTTTTGTCGATCGCGGCCAGATTGGCCTCGATCTGGGCCACGCCGTTGCGGATTTCGTTGGCGTCGGGGTTGAGCAGAGCGGCCGCAATCAGCAGGCGGTTGCGCAGGTTCAGCTCATTGAGTTCGGCGATCTGGGCTGCTGGCACCGTGCGGTCTTCGTACACCGTGTGCAAGGCCTGGTTGCTGCGGTGGATGCCCATCAGCCCCAGGCCCCCGATGCCCAGCAACAGGACGGACAAAATGCCGATCAGCATGACCAGCCGGGTGGAAATTTTGAGTTGATTCATGTTGGATACCCCTTCAGTGGTGACCGGATTCAGTGACTTCAGTGGACGGCCTGTGTGCCCAGGCCCATGTCAGCCCGCCGCATGAGCTTGTGCACATCCATCAGGATCAGCATGCGGGCGCTCTCGCTGCCTGGTGAGGCCAATCCCACGATGTGGTCGGTGTCAGCCCCCTGGCAGAACTCGGGGGTGGGCTTGATGTCACGGGCCTGCAGGCGAACCACGTCGGACACAGCGTCCACCACCAGGCCCACCACATGGACGCCAACGGTGATCACCACGGTGGCCCTGTCGCTGTCACTGCGGGCCGCTTCCAAGCCCAGCAGGGTGCGCAGATCGATGATGGGCACGATCACGCCACGCAGGTTCACCACGCCTTTGATGAAAGGGCGGTCGCTGACCATGCGCGTGGGGGTGACCTGACCCCGGATTTCCTGCACCCGCAGGATGTCGATGCCGTATTCCTCGCCGCCCAGGCGAAAGCTCAGGTACTCATCGCCGACCTGGCTGTTGGCGTTCAACGGCGGGTGGTGCGCCGGGGTGTGGGTGGGTGTCGTGTGCATGGGGTAAAGCCCTTTGGAAACAAAAACAGAGAAAACGATTCAGGCGCCCTGCAAGCGGGGCTGAGGGGTGGCCCGCGTGGCGAGGCCGTAGGCGCCGGTGGCCTTGGCCTTGGCATGAACCGGAGCCGGGGCCGAGGAAGTGGAAAGTGCCTGGTCCTTCATGGCACGGCGCAAGGCCACCGCATCCACGGCGGGCAATGCGTCCTGGCGGCCGGTGCGGATCACTTGCATGGACGCCTCCACGCTGCCCGCCTGTCCCTGAAGGGCAGCGGCCGACGTGGCCAGTTGCCGGACCATCCCGGCGTTTTGCTGTGTGATGGCATCGAGCTGGTCCACCGCCATCTTGATCTGCGTCATGCCCACGGCCTGCTCTTGGGCGCCACTGGTCATTTCCCCGATGAGGACGGTCACTCTGCGCACTTTGTCTGTGGCGTCGACCATCGTGGTGCGCGCCTGATCGGTGATGCGTGCCCCGTGGGCCACCTTGGCCGTTGACTCTTCGATCAGGTCCTTGATTGCCCGCGCCGCCTGTGAGGTGCGTTGCGCCAGGCTGCGCACCTCATTGGCCACCACCGCAAAGCCCCGCCCCTGCTCGCCTGCTCGCGCGGCTTCCACCGCCGCGTTCAGCGCCAGGATGTTGGTCTGGAACGCAATGCCATCGATCACCTGGTTGATTTCCCCGATGCGCCGCGATGACTCGCTGATGGCCTGCATGTGGACACTGACCTGCTGCACCGCGTCGCTGCCCCGTTCGGTGACCTGTGCCGCCTCGTGCGCCAGCTCGGACGCGTGGCGGGCGGATGACGTGCCGTGCTGCAGGGTGGTGGTGATCTGCTCCATGGCGGCGGCCGTTTCCTCCAGGCTGGCCGCCTGGGTTTCCGTTCGGCCCGCCAGCTCCTGGTTGCCCTGGGCCAGCGCATCGGACTCGCCGCGCATGCTGTTCATTTCCGTGCGGATGTCGCTGACGATGGCGCACATGTTCACGGCCACTTGGTTCAGTGCCCGCTCCATGTGCCCCAGCATGCCGGTGTGCTGCTGACCCAACTGCGACGTGAAGTCGCCAGCCGCCAAACCATTGCAAAAGCCGGTCAGGCGTTGCAAGGGCTTGAGCGTGAGCGCCTGAATGCCCCAGGTCACAGCCCAGCCGATCAGCACCAGCGCGGAGGCCGCCGCCGCCCACCCCAAGTTACCGGCATCGCTCCCAGCC
>JAVBXK010000137.1 GCA_030824555.1 bacterium | reverse complement strand
TCCCAGCCACCACCCCACCGGCCCACAGGCCCAGCCCACCCATGCCCAGGGTCAGCCCGGCGATTTGCCCGCGCAGCCCTGGGCGCAAGCCCCGCACCAGCCCAGCCAGGGTACCGGTACGCAACACCCGGCCTCCGTCCATGCGCACAGAGGCGGTGCCACGGGCGGCCTCGTCCTGCATGCGGGTGTACAGCGCCTGGGCCGCGTCAATCTGGGCCCGGCTCGCCTCGGTGCGCACCGACAGGTAGCCCGTCACCTGGCCATTCACCATCAGTGGTGTGGCATTGGCCAGCACCCAATAGTGGTCGCCGTTCTTGCGGCGGTTTTTGACCACCCCTGTCCAGGGTTGGCCGCTGCTGATCGTCGCCCACAGGTCGCGAAAGGCTTCGCCAGGCATGTCGGGGTGGCGCACCACGTTGTGGGCTTGACCCAGCAACTCCTCGCGGGTGTAACCGCTGACCTCGATGAAGCTGGTGTTGCAATGGGTGATGCGCCCCTTCAGGTCGGTGGCGGACACCAGGTGCGCGCCCGTGGGAAAGGGGTATTCGCGTTGGGTGACGGGCAGATTCTTGGGCATGACGGTCTCCTCTTGAGCACTGGGGTGTTCCCCTGTCCACAGCGCTTTTGCCGGGCGCCGTGTGTGCAATGAGCCGTCAGAATACTGAATCGGAAAGATCGTGTCAATCGTTTTGATCGATTTAAATCAAATGATCGAATAAAACGGATTGATGGTTTTTTGGAATGTTGCCCGCCATCAGATGCGCGCAATTTTCAGGTCTGAGCCCGTCAGGTCGCCCAATTGGGCGACATCGGACTTGTCGAGCAGGGGATACAGCTGGGCGTTTTCGGCGGCAATGCGGCGCTCCAGCCATTTGGTCATGCCATCAGCCTCTTTGAGAAACTGGCTGGCGTTGGCCCGGATGGACGCAGCATCGGGCCAGTGGCGGTTGAACTCAGCCATTCGGGGCAAGGTTTGCTTCATCTCCAAACCAAACCGCTCTGCCACGGCTTTGGTGTCGGCGTCTGTGCTGGACGCCAGGGTCGGGTACAGGTCCCTTGCTTCTGCCTGCAGGTGTTTGCCAAACTCGGCAAACAGCTGGGTCAGCGTGGCGCGGACTTCGGTTGCGTTCTGTGTCAGCAAAAACGGGTTGAGGTGTTTTTTCAGTGCGGCCATGTGCTGGCGCAACGCATCGTGCTGCAAACGCAAAGGGGCGGTCTTGAGAGCGGCCATCGGTTGGTACACCTGTTGAAGTGGCGACAAAAAGTGGGAACGATTCTTCCCTTGAGCAGGCAAAAGAGCAAGCCCCACTCACGCACTCGGTCAAGCAGTGAGCACCCCACGTGCGCATCGGCAACTGATTTGCCGGAAATGGAGGAAAACCAGCAAGCTGCACTGGCGCAGTTCAGGCAGACTGCGACGGATATCAATTGATTGCATGATGGCCACCCATGATTGAAGTCCATTTGCGACTGCAGCTTGCGCCGCACCCCGAAATGCTGTCGGTCAGTGACAGCATCCAGGCCCTGTTGGGGTATGAGCCGTCACATTTCATAGGTGGTCAAGTCTGCCTGTTTGAACGCATTCACCTTGACGATACCGACATCGCCCAGTTGCTGACCGCTCCTGCGGCTTCAGTGTCATCGGGGGTGGTCAACCTCCGTCTGCGTCAGTCCAATGGTCGCATCCGGTGCGTGAGGTGCGAATACAGCAAATGGCCCACCACTGATGCCGAAGGCAGCCTGCTGGACCTGCGCCTGCAAGATGCCAAGGGCCTGCCACGCACGCTGGACGACGCGGCACTGACGTTGAACTTTCGGGCCATGATGGAGAACACCGACGACTTCATCTACTTCAAAGACCGCAACCACGTGTTCACCGGGGCCAGTCAGTCGCTGGTGAGCCTGTGCGATCCGGCCGAGCACTGGACCGACCTGCTGGGCCAGACCGATTACGACGTGTTCCCGGAAGAGTACGCCGACATTTACTACCGGCTGGAAAAGCAGGTGTTTGCGGGCATCCCCGTCGCCCGTGAGGTGCAGGAAACACGGGGCAAAGACGGCACACCTGGCTGGGTGGACAACCGCAAGTACCCCATCAAGAACGCCGATGGCGACATCCTGGGTCTGTACGGCATTGCACGCGACATCACCCCGCTCAAACGCACGGAAATCGAGTTGCTGACACACCGCAACCGGCTTGAAGACGAGGTAGGGGCCCGCACCCGCGCACTGGAGCAAGCGCTGGCGCAGATCAAGGCCAACGAAGAGCGCTACGACTTTGCATTGCAAGCCACCAACGATGGCATCTGGGACTGGAACCTGCAAAACAACACCAGCTACGTCAACCCTGGCTACAGCCAGATGCTGGGCTACGCGCCGGGAGAGCTGGGCACGGACATGCAGACGCAGTTCACCCATCTGCTGCACCCCGATGACCGGGCTCACGTGCCCACGCAGGCGAGGCACCTGCTGGAAACCGTGGGCAGCTACGACCTGGAATTTCGGCTTCGCTGCAAGGACGGCAACTACAAGTGGATGCTCAGCCGCGGCAAGGTATTTGAGCGCAGTGCGACCGGTCAGCCGTTGCGTGCGGTGGGTACCCACATTGACCTGACCGACCGCAAACGCCTGGAAGACATGACCATGGCGGCTGCGCTCTACACCCGCAGCCTGATCGAGGCCAGCCTGGACCCGCTGGTGACCATCAGCCCCGAGGGCAAGATCACCGACGTGAATTCGGCCACCGAACGCGTGACCGGCGTGAACCGCACCCAGCTGATCGACAGCGACTTTGCCGACTATTTCACCGAGCCGGAACAAGCCAGGTTGGGCTACCAGAAGGTGTTTTCAGATGGCTTCGTGACCGACTACCCGCTGGCCATACGCAGCGAGTCAGGCCAGGTGATTGACGTGCTGTACAACGCCAGCGTCTACCGTGATGCCAACGCACAGGTGAGGGGCGTGTTTGCAGCGGCACGCGACATCACCGTACAAAAAATGGCGCTGGAAGAGCTGGAGCAACACCGCAGTCACCTGGAGCAGCTGGTTGCCACGCGAACGGCCGAGCTGGCCCGGCGTTTGGAAGAAACCACTGCGCTGAACCAGCAGCTGGAAGCCTCGCAAAACCAGTTGCTGCAATCGGAAAAAATGGCTTCCGTGGGCCAGCTCGCTGCGGGGGTTGCACATGAAATCAACAACCCGGTGGGCTTTGTGTCGTCGAACCTGCGCACACTGGGCGGGTACCTGCAAGACATCTTTGCCATCACCGATGCCTATGAGGCGCTGGAAGCCGGTGGCAGCGACACCTGCGACCCGCTGGCGTCCATTCGCCAGCTCAAAAGCGAAAAAGACCTGGGTTTCCTGAAGTCAGACACCCTGCAGCTGCTGGCCGAATGCAGCGACGGTCTGGCCCGTGTGGCCAAAATCGTCCGCGACCTGAAAACCTTTTCCCGCGCGGAACAAGCCATTTACCAGTGGGCTGATTTGCATGCGGGCCTGGACTCCACACTCAACATCGTGTGGAATGAACTCAAATACAAATGCACGGTAGAAAAAGCCTATGGCCCGCTGCCCCAAGTGTTTTGCGTGCCGGGCCAGATCAACCAAGTGTTTCTGAATCTGCTGGTCAACGCAGGCCAGGCCATTGCAGACAAAGGCTGCATCACCTTGCGCACGGGCCAGCAAGGTGATCAGGTGTTCGTGGCGGTGACTGACTCAGGGTGCGGCATCTCACCCGAGAACCTGCGCCACATCTTCGAGCCTTTTTTCACCACCAAACCCATTGGCCAGGGCACAGGGTTGGGGTTGTCACTGTCTTACAACATCGTGCAAAAACACCATGGCCGGATCGAGGCCAGCAGTGAATGGGGCAAAGGCTCCACGTTCACCCTCTGGCTGCCCATTGAAGCGCAGGTCGATGGCCCATCAGAGGCGACGGCGGTTTCTGAGGGCTGAAGTGACCGGGCCCGGTCGCAGGGTCAGATCCGTGCGATCTTGAGGTCGGGGTTGTTCAGGAAGGCCTGGGCGTTGCCATCGAGCTTGTCCAGCAAGGGATACAGCTCGGTGTTTTCGGCAATGAGGCGACGCTCGAACCACTGGAGAAAGGCGTCTGCCTCTTTCACAAACACGCTGCATTCGGCGCGGATGGCGTCGGCGCTGGGCCAGCGGCGGTTGAATTCGGCTAGCTGGGGCAACTTCTGCTTCATTTCGGCACCGAACTTGGCCGCTACCTCTTTGACAGACTCGGCTGCATCGGCCTCTTCGAACGGGGGATACAGCTCTTTGGCCTCGTGCTGCAGGTGCTGGGCAAACTCGCCGTACAGCTGCGTCATTCCCCGACGAACCTCGCTGGCGTTATGTGCCAGCAATTTGAGATCGAGGTGGTTTTTCAGTGCATCAATGTGTTTGCGCAAAGACTCGTGCTGTTTGCGCAAAGGGGCGCTCTTGAGGGCATGCATGGTGCGAAGGCGGTGTATGTGATTGGTCGTGTGACAGACCGCACAGAATACCGCCAAACGGTGCTCGCGCCAGCATTTGAATGTTGCACAGAGCCCACACAGCGGGTGTGGCCTGTCTCACAACACAGCGGCCAACCGAGCCGCTTGGTCGATGGCGCGTTTGGCGTCCAGCTCACCTGCTTCAAACGCGCCGCCAATCACGTGCGCGGTTTTGCCCAGGGCTTGCAGCTCGTCTGCCAGGGCGCGCAGCGACACCTGGCCGGTGCACAGCACCACGCTGTCGCAGGGTATCCAGGTGGCGTTTGCCCGTTTTTCGCCGTAGGTGACCAGCAGGCCCTCGTCGGCAATGCGTTCGTAGTTCACGCCGCCCACCATCTCCACGTTCTTGTTTTTCAGCGCGGCACGGTGAATCCAGCCGGTGGTTTTACCCAGACCTGCGCCGGGTTTGCCTGCTTTGCGTTGCAGCAGCGTCACCTGCCGTTCGGGCGGGCTCACTTGCGGGCGCTGCGGGCTCAGGCCGCCGGGGGCCAGGGCGGGGTCGGTCACGCCCCATTCGGCCTGCCAGGCGGGGAGGTCGAGGGTGGTGCTGTGCACGTGGCCTTGTGGGTCGGTGCTGACAAGGTACTCGGCCACGTCAAACCCGATGCCGCCAGCACCGATGATCACCACGCGCTGGCCCACCGGGTGGTGGTGGCGCAGCACGTCCAGGTAGCTCAACACCTTGGGGTGATCCTGGCCGGGGATTTTCGGATCGCGCGGGGTGATGCCGGTGGCCACCACCACTTCGTCGTAACCCGCCAAATCGGCCGCCGCCACACGGGTGTTCAGGTGCAGGCTCACCCCCGTGGTCTCCACCTTGCGGCGGAAGTAGCGCAGCATTTCATGGAACTCTTCTTTGCCCGGCACCTGCTTGGCCAGGTTGAGCTGGCCGCCGATTTCGGCAGCGGCATCGAACAGGCTCACGGCATGCCCACGGTCGGCCAAATGGATGGCAGCGGTCAACCCGGCTGGGCCAGCGCCCACCACTGCCACGCGCTTTTTGGCGACGGTGGGGCGGAACACCAGCTCGGTCTCGCGGCAGGCACGGGGGTTGACCAGGCAGCTCGACGTTTTGTTCTGGAACACGTGGTCCAGACACGCCTGGTTGCAGGCAATGCAGGTGTTGATGAGGTCGGCTTGGCCTGCTGCGGCCTTGTTCACAAACTCAGGGTCGGCCAGCAGGGGCCGGGCCATGGACACCATGTCGGCCTGGCCGCTGGCCAGAATGCCTTCGGCGACCTCTGGCGTGTTGATGCGGTTGCTGGTGACCAGCGGTGTGGTGATGCCCGCTGCCGCAAATTCGGCTTTCATTTTGGCCGTGACCCATGCAAACGCCGCGCGCGGCACGCTGGTGGCGATGGTGGGCACCCGGGCCTCGTGCCAGCCGATGCCGGTGTTGATGATGGTGGCGCCACCTTGCGCCACCGCCTTGCCCAGTTGTACCACCTCGTCCCAGGTGGAGCCGTTGGGCACCAGGTCGATCATCGACAGGCGGTAGATGAGCGTGAAGTCTTTGCCCACGGCCTCGCGGGTGCGGGCCACGATTTCCAGTGGCAGGCGCATGCGCTGGCTGTAGTCGCCGCCCCACTGGTCGGTGCGTTTGTTGGTGTGGCGGGCCAGAAACTGGTTGATGAAGTACCCCTCGGAGCCCATGATTTCCACACCGTCGTACCCCGCCTCGCGCGCCTTGACCGCACAGTTGACGAAGGCGCGAATTTGCCGCTCCACCCCGCGCGCCGACAGCTCGCGCGGCGTGAATGGCGATATGGGCGATTTGATGCGCGACGGTGCCACCGCAAACGGCTGGTAGGCGTAGCGCCCGGTGTGCAAAATTTGCAGTGCGATCTGCCCGCCCGCCTGGTGCACCGCATCGGTCACCACACGGTGGCGCATGGCCGCGCCGCTGGTGGCCAGCGTGCCTGCAAAAGGCTTGGCCCAGCCCGCGATGTTGGGCGCAAAACCACCGGTCACGATCAGGCCAACGCCGCCCTCGGCCCGCTCGCGGCAGTAGGCGGCCAGTTTGCGCAGGTCGCGCCCCTCTTCCAGCCCGGTGTGCATGGAGCCCATGAGCACGCGGTTTTTGAGCACGGTGTGCCCCAGGTCAAGGGGCGAAAGCAAATGCGGATAAGGGCTGGCAGGTGTGTGCATGGCGGGCGGTAGGCAAGTCAAGGCCGCCAGCCTATGGGAAAGCACCCCCCGGCCGTAGAGGTGTCACCCTATGCGGGTGTCGCGCTCAGGACTTGATGTAGGTTTCCAGGTCGGAAATGGTGCGCTCGTTGTCGTCAATGATGTCGTCCATGATGTCGCGGATGGAAATCATGCCCAGCACCTTGTCGCCTTCCACCACAGGCAGGTGGCGGAATTTTTTCTCACGCATCAGCGCCATGCATTCGCGTGTACCGGTGCCGGGCGCCACCGTCTGCACCTGCGCCGTCATGATGCTGGCCACCGTGATGTCCTTCGAGTTCTTGCCCTGAAGCGCCACCTTGCGGGTGTAGTCGCGCTCGGACAACACGCCGACCAGCTTGTCTCCCTGCATGACGATCAACGCGCCCACCTCGTGCTTGGCCAGCAACTGCAGTGCGTTGAAAACGGAGTCTTCGGGTGTGACCGACCAGAACTGGCCGTGGGTGTGCTTGAGCAGGGTGCCGATGGGCTTCATGTTGATCTCCGTTCAAGTGAGTTGAGCTGGGTCACGCACTGCGCGCCGTTGCGTGAAAGGCTCCAGCATACGCACATTCTGTGTCTGGCGCAGCGCAGCACGTCTGGGGAAAACACCCATGCCCGACAATACGCCCCCATGAGACACCTGACCCCCCGCGAAGCATGGGCACTTGTGCAAACACAACCCGATGCGCTGTTCGTTGACGTGCGCATGGAAATCGAGTCGCTGTACGTTGGTCGCCCGCCTGGCGTGGAAAACATCCCCTGGTACGAATACCCGGACCTGTCACCCAACCCCGGTCACTTTGCCCAGGCCGTGTTGCGCGAAGCAGGCAGCACCACACGCACCGTGGTGCTGATCTGTCGCAGTGGCAAGCGCACACTCGATGCCGGTGCGGCGTTGAAGGCAGCCGGGTTCACCGATTTGGTGAACGTGCTCCACGGCTTCGAGGGCGAGCTGGACGACCGCTTTCACCGCTCGACGGTCAGCGGCTGGCGCTTTGAAGGCTTGCCTTGGGAACAGATGTGAAAAGTTTAAAGCTTTTTTGCATGTAACGCTTTAATATATTCAATAGTTTGCTATAAAACAACTTGCATCTGGAACCCTGCTTGACCGCCATTTCTACGGACAATACCCCTCAGACCGCCCCCGCCGAAGCGATGGACGTGTTGCAGGAGGTGTTTGGTTACACCGCCTTCCGTGGCCCGCAGGCCAGCATCGTGGCCCATGTGCTGAGTGGGGGCGATGCGCTGGTGCTCATGCCCACCGGCGGTGGCAAAAGCCTGTGTTATCAGGTGCCTGCCATCGTCCGCCACCGCCAGCGGCTGGGCGTGACGGTAGTGGTGTCGCCGCTGATTGCGCTCATGCACGACCAGGTGGGCGCGTTGCACGAAGCGGGCGTCGAAGCGGCATTCCTCAACTCCAGTTTGAGCAGCGAAGAGGCCAGCACGGTTGAAAAGCAGCTGATGCGCGGCGAGCTGGTGCTGCTGTACGCCGCGCCCGAGCGCATCACCACACCCCGCTTCCTGGCCCAGCTCGACTCGCTGCATGAGCGCGGGTTGTTGAGCCTGTTTGCCATCGACGAAGCGCACTGCGTGAGCCAGTGGGGCCACGACTTCCGGCCCGAGTACCGCAGTTTGAGCGTGCTGCACGAGCGTTACCCCGGCGTGCCCCGCATGGCGCTCACCGCCACCGCCGACGACCTGACCCGTGCCGACATGGTCGAGCACCTGCAGCTGCAGGATGCCGGGCAGTTCGTCAGCAGCTTCGACCGGCCCAACATCCGCTACACCATCGTCGAAAAGGCCGACCCCACCCGGCAACTGCTGCGCTTCATCCAGCGCGAACACGCAGGCGAAGCGGGCATCGTCTACTGCCAGTCGCGCAAACGCGTGGAAGAGGTGGCCGAACTGCTGGCGCGTGAGGGCATACAGGCGCTGCCCTACCACGCGGGGCTGGACACCCGCCTGCGCCAGACCCACCAGGACCGGTTTTTGCGCGAGGACGGCATCGTCATGGTGGCAACCATAGCCTTCGGCATGGGCATCGACAAGCCCGACGTGCGCTTCGTGGCCCACCTGGACATGCCCAAGAACATCGAGGGCTATTACCAGGAAACCGGCCGTGCCGGGCGCGACGGAGAGGCTGCCGACGCCTGGATGACTTACGGCCTGCAAGACGTGGTGAACCAGCGCCGCATGATCGACGAAAGCCCTGCGGGCGACGAGTTCAAGCGCGTGCTGCGCGGCAAACTCGACGCGCTGCTGGCCCTGGCCGAAGCCACCGACTGCCGCCGTGTGCGGCTGCTGGGCTACTTTGGCCAGAAGTACTTGGGCACCAACGGTGCTGCGCTGCGTTCAGTCTGCATGAACTGCGACAACTGCCTGCAACCGCCCGAAACCGTCGATGCCACCGAGGCAGCTCGCAAACTGCTGAGCTGCATCTACCGCGTGAAGCAAGCCAGCGGCATGGCGTTCGGTGCGGGGCACCTGATGGACATTTTGCGTGGCAAGACCACCGACAAGGTCAAGCAGCACGGCCACGATGCCTTGAGCACCTTCGGCATCGGCACCGACCTGAGCGAAACCCAATGGCGCAGCGTGTTGCGCCAGCTCATTGCCCGCGAGGCGGTGGCCGTGGCCACCGACGGGTTCAACACCCTGTCGCTGGCCGACGGCGCCAGGGCCATCCTGAAGGGCGGCGAAACCCTGAGCCTGCGCACCCCCAGCGCCGCACCCGCTGCGCGAGAGGGCGGCGGCAACAGCCGCGCAGGCAGCCGCCAGCGGGACCGCAGCGCCAAATCCACTGCGGCATCAGCGGCCTTGGCCGACCTGAGCGCCGAGCAACTGCAAGCGCTGACCACCCTGAAAGCGTGGCGCGCCACCGTGGCCAAAGAGCACAACCTGCCTGCGTTCATCATTTTTCATGACAGCACGCTGCTGGCACTGGCGGTGCGCCAGCCGCAAAACCTGGCCGATTTGCAAGGAGTGCCGGGCGTGGGGCAGAAAAAGCGCGAGGCTTACGGCCCACAGGTGCTGGCCGCGCTGGGCGTGAGCAGTTTTGACCCTTCTGCTGGCTGACCCCCGGCCACCACAGCGGTACCCCTGCCCTCAGCGCTGGTGGCTGCGCTGGACCAGGCGCTGCATCTCCTGAACGAGTTGCTTGCGGTCCACGGGTTTGGTGACGTAGCCGTCCATGCCCCCGGCCACGCAGCGCTCGCGGTAGCCTTCCATGGCATGGGCTGTCATGGCCACGATGGGCACGCGTGTGCCGGTGCCTTGCTCCTGCAGACGGATGCATCGGGTGGCTTCAAAACCATCCATTTCCGGCATCTGGATGTCCATGAACACCAGGTCGTAACGGTTCGCGGTGACGGCTTCCACGGCCTGCACGCCGTTGGCCACCAGGGTCACGTGCTGGCCCAAAAACTCCAGCACCTTGCGCGCCACCACCTGATTGACCGGGTTATCTTCCGCCACCAGCACCTGCAAACCCTTGGGCAATGGCGTGTCGAGCGCGCTGGTGTCCAGCGCTGGGGCCTTGCCCACTGGCAACGGGATGTCAAACCAGAAGCAACTGCCCTTGCCCAACTGACTGCGAACATGCAGCTGCCCACCCATCAGTTCGACCAGCCGGGCGGAAATGCTCAACCCCAGTCCCGTGCCGCCGAAGCGTCTGGAAATGGACGAATCGGCCTGCGAAAACGCCTCGAACACCGAGGCCAGCTGTGGTTCGGACATGCCGATGCCAGTGTCAGTAACCATGAAGCGGATGCGCTGGATGGTCGTATTCGACAGGTTGCCAGTTACAGGCTCCGCCAGCGTCACACTCACGTGCACGCTGCCGCCTTCGGTGAACTTGACGGCGTTGCCCACCAGGTTGACCAGCACCTGGCGCAGGCGCCCGGCGTCGCCCACCACCCAATCGGCCACGCCGGGGGTGATATCAGATGCCAGCACCAGCTGCTGCTGGGCCGCCTTGGGCTGCAAGGGCGACAAGGCGTGGCGCAACACCTGCGGCAGGTTGAAGGGCTGGTGCTCAATGTCGAGCCTGTTGGCTTCGATCTTGGAAAAGTCGAGCACGTCGTTGATGACCGTGAGCAGCGCACGCGCGGAGCCATGCACCATGTCAAGGTAAGACCGCTGCTCGTCCGTCAGCTGCGTGGACAGGCACAGTTCCGTCAACCCAAGGATGCCGTTCATGGGTGTGCGGATTTCATGGCTCATGTTGGCCAGGAAATCGCCTTTGGCCTTGCTGGCAGCCTCGGCCGCCTCACGGGCTTCGGCCATGGCCTGCTCCCACGACTTGCGTGCCGAAATGTCGGCGCTGATGCCCGTGGCACGCACGGGTTCACCGGTATCGTCGTACTGCACCACCCGGCCTTTGAACTCGATCCACTTGAACTGGCCATCTTTGCAACGCAGACGCACCTCGGCAACGAAAGTGCTTTCGCTGCGCGCCGAAAAATGTGCCCCGATGGCGTTGCCAAACCGAATGCCATCGTCCGGATGCAGCAGGCCGATCAACGTCTGGGCGTTGGGGGCCAGGTCGGCTTGGGTATAGCCCAGCATTTCTGCCCATTCGCGGCTGAAGTGAACGTGGTTGTCCACGAGGTTCCAGTCCCACAGCCCGATGTTGGAGCCCTGTATGGCCAACGCCAGCCGCTCTTCGCTGGCGTGCAGCATTTGCCGCGACAGTGCGTTGGCCTGCGTCAGTTTGCCCACTTGCAACGCAATGGTTTCCAAGTCGGCCTGACCTGTCGAACCGGCGGCCAGCGGTGCGGTCTGGCTGGTCACTGGCCCGCCAGCGGCCGCGTCGCCGGACAACTGTTCCAGCGTGCGGCGCAAGGTGGCCGCTGAGCGCTGCATCTGCTGCGCCTCGTCCCACAGGCGTTTGTTGGCCTGTGTCAGCTCCTGCGAGCTGATCTCAAGGCTGCGGTGGCTCAGGGCCAAGTCGCGTTCGTGCTGGCTGTAGGTGTCGTTGACCTGTGTCAGCAGCTTGGGCAAGCCTGCCAGCAAGGGCCGCAGGTCTGCCGGTACATCGTCACGGCCCGCCATGGCCCCCAAGGTCGCCAACAGTTCTGCCAGCGCCTCTGGCGACTGAACGCCCCAGTTGCGTGACAACTGGCGCTGCAAAAGCCGAACGGGTGTCATGAGCGAAAGACTCTCAGCCTCTCAAGTGGCGACTTCGCTCACCAGGGTGATGGTCATCGTCTGGTTGTGCAGTTTGCAATCGAAACTGCCGTGGTGGGGGCTGATTTCGCCGTTTGAATAGAAACCCGTCAGCGTGGTGCCGCTGCCCATGACCTGACCGACGGCCTCCACCTCTTCATCAACGCGCGCACCCATGACCAACTTGCGCCCGATGCAGCTGATGAGCAGCGCCAGTGTGTCACCGCTAGGGATGGCGCTGGACTTGGCCGCCGACGCAGCCGATTCGGCTGCATCAACCAGCGCATCGACCGACGCATGCATGAGTTGCATGTGGCCGCCTTGTGGCACGTCACCGGCCAGCACCAAGCTGCCGTCAGCGTCGTTCACACCCAGGATGGTGCGGGTGATGCCGATGGCATCCTTGTCGTCGCCCAGCACCGACCAGGGGAACAGCAGCCCGGACGCGGGCAACTGGCTGGCGTAGTCGCCCAGGTAGCGCTTGTAAATGTCTAGCGCTCGCTCGCCATCCAGCTCATACAACACATTGCCTTCGCACCGTGTCACGGTACGGATGGGGCCGAACCGCTGCCAGCCGCCGAACGAGCCGTGCGTGATGCGCCAAGTGGGGCCATCAAAGCCAATGGCCACGATGTCCTGCCCCGACACACCTTGCGGCCCCAGCACCTGTGCACCGGTGAAGCGGCCACCGTCACCCGCCAAGCCACCTGTGACCACCACGTTGGGGCCCAGCGTGCGCGTGAGGCCTTCCACCAGGCCGCTGCCATTGATGTCGGCCCCTTGCCCCAGCACCAGCACGTGCTGCAAGTCAGGCGACGCCAGCTTGAGCGCAAGCCGGTCGCCCACGCCTGCGGAGTCGGCCATGCCGTCAATGGGGTCGCTGGCCACGCGGAACGCAGGTCGGTCGAAGTGCAGGGCGGTCAGGATGATGGTGCCATCGCTGACACCCTCGCCGGAAATTTCACCGGCAGTCGAGCAACCCACCCATTGCGCGCCTGGCAGCGTCTGCCTCAGCAAATCCAGATTCAGCCCCTGCATGGCCTCCAGGCTGGCGAACACCAGCACCAGCTGGGCATCGAAACCCTGCAACGGAGACACGTCAGCAGGCGTGAGTACCTGCGCTTTCACCACACATTGCCGGATTTGCATGAAAGTCTCCTGTTGGGTTCACGCCAAGAGCAGGCCAGGGAACGGGCTCAAGCGTGCTGTGGCACAGCATAACCGAGCCCATTCCATGCACGAAGCGTGCAGACCCTTTGCCCCAATGCAACCCGCAGCGGACCAGCCACGCATAAGGTTATGCATTTATTGCATGTAACTAGGCTGTAACCTGCCCGGTGTTTTTTTAAAATACACCCCCTTGGCCGACACACGGTTTCAGGCGACAGGCCATCCATCTGTCGGCTGACATCTCCTGCAATCAGCTCACCGCTTCGCAGCCTCCGGGCGCCGACCGAGACGCCATCCCTTTTCAAGACCTGAAAGGGGATGTTGAAAAACGTCTCGTCCCCTCCTTCCTCGCACACCGCGTGTGGGGTGCGACGTTTTCCGACATCCCGTTTTTTTACTTCCTGGAGTTGTCTGTATGAACGCACCCGTGATGCAGGGCTTGAACCTGAACACCCCCGCTTACGTCAAAAACGCCAAATTGGTCGCCTGGGTGGCCGACATGGTGGCACTGTGCAAGCCAGCAGCCGTGCACTGGTGTGATGGTTCGCAAGCCGAATACGACGCCCTGTGCAACCAGATGGTTGCATCCGGCACCATGAAGCGGCTCAACCCGGCCAAGCGCGCCAATTCGTTCCTGGCCTGTTCCGACCCGTCTGACGTGGCTCGCGTGGAAGATCGCACTTACATCTGCTCTGAAAAGAAAGAAGACGCTGGCCCCACCAACAACTGGATGGCCCCGGCCGAAATGCGCACGACGCTGCAACCCCTGTTCGACGGTTGCATGGCTGGCCGCACGATGTACGTGGTGCCCTTCAGCATGGGCCCACTGGGTTCACCGATTGCCCACATCGGCATCGAGTTGTCTGACAGCGCCTATGTGGCCGTCAACATGAAGATCATGACCCGCATGGGCAAGGCCGTTTACGACGTGCTGGGTACCGATGGCGAGTTCGTGCCCTGCGTGCACACGGTGGGTGCCCCCCTGGCCGCTGGCCAGCAAGACGTGGCCTGGCCTTGCAACCCCACGGTCAAGTACATCGTCCATTACCCCGAAACGCGTGAAATCTGGTCTTACGGCTCTGGCTACGGCGGCAACGCGCTGCTGGGCAAGAAGTGCTTTGCGCTGCGCATCGCGTCCAACATGGGCCGCGACCAGGGTTGGCTGGCCGAGCACATGCTCATCCTGGGCCTGACCAGCCCCGAAGGCAAGAAGTACCACGTGGCCGGTGCCTTCCCCAGCGCCTGTGGCAAAACCAACTTCTCCATGCTGGTACCACCTGCTGCGTTCAACGGCTGGAAGGTCACCACCATCGGCGACGACATCGCCTGGATCAAGCCCCGCAAAGACGCACAGGGCAACACCCGCCTGTACGCCATCAACCCCGAGGCAGGTTACTTTGGCGTGGCCCCCGGCACCAACACGCTGACCAACCCCAACTGCATGGCCAGCCTCGACAAGGACGTGATCTTCACCAACGTCGCGCTGACCGATGACGGCGATGTGTGGTGGGAAGGCGTTGAAAAAGACACCGGCAATGTCCCCGCACACCTGATCGACTGGCAAGGCAAGGACTGGACGCCCGAAATCGCCAAGCAAACCGGCGCCAAGGCAGCTCACCCCAACGCCCGCTTCACCGTGGCCAGCACCAACAACCCAGCACTCGACAGCGCATGGGACGATCCTGCCGGTGTGCCGATTGATGCCTTCATCTTCGGTGGCCGCCGCTCGACCACCGTGCCGCTGGTGACCGAAGCCCGCGACTGGACCGAAGGCGTCTACATGGCTGCCACCATGGGCTCCGAAACCACCGCTGCCGCCTTTGGCGCCCAGGGTGTGGTGCGCCGCGATCCGTTCGCCATGTTGCCTTTCACCGGCTACAACATGGCCGACTACTTCCAGCACTGGCTGAACATGGGTGAACGCCTGAAGGCTGAAGGCGCCACGCTGCCCGCCATCTTCTGCGTGAACTGGTTCCGCAAGGGTGACGACGGCAAGTTCGTGTGGCCCGGCTACGGCGAAAACATGCGTGTGCTGAAGTGGATGATCGACCGCCTGGAAGGCAATGCAAAAGGTGCCGAAAACATCTTCGGCACCAGTCCGACCTACGGTGAAATCACCTGGACCGGCCTGGACTTCAGCGCAGCCCAATTCGACAGCGTGACCAGCATTGACAAGACTGCCTGGACCGCCGAGCTGGGCTTGCACACCGAGCTGTTCACACAACTGCAATACCATTTGCCCAAGGCACTCGAGGAGACCAAGGCGCGCCTTCAACAGCGTCTGGAAGCCTGATCGGCACATCGGGGTTCGCCCCTTCTCACGCCCCCACCGGCTAACCGTTGGTGCGGGCACCTTCCCGGTGCAAGCTACCCCTTGCCAGCCGGGTTTTCATGGAAAGCCACCCACTCGGTGGCTTTTTTTGTGGGCAAACGGCAGTTCGTCAGGGTGTCAGGGTGGCGCGCCGGGCGCTCGACTTGGCCTGTGCCGCACGCAGCGAAGCCCGATCCAACCAGGCCAACAGGGCGTGTGACAGGTACATCGCCAGCCGGGAGAGTGCCATCAGTGCCGACAGCAGCACCGACCACATCACCAGCCAACTGAGCACATGCCCGACGCCAACTCGGTCCAGCAACAAGCGGTCGGTCAGCATCACCAGCACGGCCATGATCGCGGCCATGAGCATCAGTGCCAGGCTGCGCACCATGTCCTGGCCAGGCCCTGTGGACGGCAACTGGTGCGGTGCAGCAGGTGGTGCGGCAGACATGTCCGCCTGGTCGGCGGTGAAGGCAAGAGATGGATTGGGCATGGTGAACCTCCGGGAAACCTGTGGATGTGTCTTGTGGACGGCACAATATAAGGGTTTTCCCTTACCCCTGCACAACACGACCCTTTGCAGGGTGGCCAAGCCGCAGTGGTGCTGTCTCGCCTTACACTAGATTCATATGCGTTCAATCCACACTGCGCCGGTTCGAAACGCCTGGTTCGCTGAGCCGTTGGCGGGCAAACACACACCTCACGTACACCCCTTGCCACGCTAGTCAGACCGTCATGCTGAAAAAAATCAGGGTTGATGAAGTGCAGTTGGGCATGCACATCAAAGAGTTCTGTGGCGCCTGGATGGACCACCCGTTCTGGCGCGGCCAGTTCGTCATCACCGACCCCAAGGACCTCGACAAGATCCGCAGCAGCAAGGTGCTCGAGGTGATGATCGATACCGACAGAGGCATTGACGCGCCTGCTGCCTCACCTGTGGCCGCCAAGCCCACGGTGGACGAACAGGCGCAAGCCATGGAACAGGCCGTCAAGTACGACCGCCCGGTGCGCACACCGCCCACCAAGGTGTCGTCCGACAAGGAATTTGCCCGCGCTGCCGCCATTTGCCGCCAGGCCACAGGTGCCGTGCACTCCATGTTCCAGGAGGCCCGCATGGGCCGTGCGATGGACACGGTGGTGGCCAAGCAGGTGGTGGACGACATCACCGACTCGGTCACCCGCAATGGTGGGGCACTGCTCAGCCTGGCCCGCCTGAAAACCGCCGACGATTACACCTACATGCACTCGGTGGCCGTGTGTGCCCTGATGGTGGCACTGGGCCGCCAGATGGGCTTGGGCGACGAAGAAACCAAGGCCGCCGGTTTTGCGGGCCTGCTGCACGACGTCGGGAAAATGGCCATTCCCATGGACGTGCTGAACAAACCCGGCAAGCTGACGGACGAAGAGTTCGCCATCGTCAAACGCCACCCCGAAGAGGGTTTGCGCCTGCTGAACGAAAGCGGCGTGACCGATGCTGCCGCCATCGACGTGTGCATCCACCACCACGAAAAAACCAATGGCACGGGCTACCCCTACGGCCTGAATGACACCCAGATCAGCCGCCTGGCGAAGATGGGCGCCGTGTGTGACGTGTACGACGCCATCACCTCCAACCGCCCGTACAAAGCGGGCTGGGACCCGGCGCAGTCGCTCAAGCAGATGGCCTCGTGGGTGAACGGGCATTTCGACCCCAAGATCTTCCAGGCTTTCGTCAGCAGCTTGGGCATTTACCCGACCGGCTCGCTGGTGCTGCTGGACAACAACCGGCTGGCCGTGGTGACCGATCAGTCGTCCGAGTCGTTGCTCAAACCGATGGTGAAAGTGTTTTACTCGACCCGTTCGGCACAGCGCATCCCGCCCGAAGTCGTCAACCTGTCCGCGCCCAACTGCCGCGTCAAAATTCTGGGCCGTGAAGACCCGGACAAGTGGAATTTCCCCGATCTGGACGAACTGTGGTCTGGCCTGCCGTATGCCAGACCCAAGTGAACGCACGCCGAGCGCGCGCCGCCTTCACGTGGGGTTCAGGCTGGCTCCACACCAGCGTGGCCATGTGCCACCACGAACCGCCCCTGCACCCCCAGCATGGCCCCCGCCTGAGCCGGGAACGGCGTGGTGCGAAACGTGGCCAGCGCCTGTTGTGGCGTGATGTCGATCAAGGTGTACCCGCGCTCGTCGCTGCGGGCGTGGGCGATGTCGGGGTTGCTGGCCCGGATACGCGCCAGCGCCCCCATGCTCATGCCGCGTGACGTGACCGATGTGGTCACGATTTCGCTGGCCACCACTGCTGAATCAGGGTCGTTGGGCCGCTCCCGGAGGTTGGCGGCCACGTTCTGGTGCACGTCGCCGCCCAGCGCCAGCACGTTGCGTGCGCCCGACTCGCTGGCGGTCTGCAACAGGCGGCTGCGCGCGGCGGTGTAACCGTCCCAGCCATCGGTGTAAATGGTGCGCCCCACCGGCGTGTCGACACCCGTGGAACTGATTTGCGTGCTTTGTGCCAGCACGCGCCATCGACCGTTGGCTGCCCGCATGCCCTGCGCCAGCCAAGCTTCCTGTTCTGCGCCCAGCATGGTGCGGGCGGGGTCATCACGCTCGTCGCAATTCAGCACCACGCGCCCACCTCCTTTCAGGGGGTCGCGGCACGGCTGCGCGCTGCGAAACTGCCTGCAATCCAGCGTCCACATGTCCACGAGCTGACCCCACGTCCAGTGCTGGTGGATGCGCTGGTATGCCCCACCGGGTCCGCCCGGCCAGACGGGCATGTGCTCGAAATAGGCCTGGTAGGCCGCTGCCCGGCGTGCCAGAAACACCCCGGGTTGGGTGTAGGCACGGTCCTGGTCGGCGGCGTAATCGTTGTCAACCTCGTGGTCATCCCAAGTGCAGACCCACGGGTGCGTGGCATGGCAAGTGCGCAGGTCGGCATCCGACTTGTACAACGCATGCCGTTCACGGTAGGCGTCCAATGTTCTGGGTGTGCCGCCGGTATGCGGACGCAAGCGGTACGTGGGATTGGTGCTCTCGTAAATGTAGTCACCGACGAACAGCACAAAGTCCAAGTCTTGCTGGGCCATGTCCACATGGGCCACATAGGCACCCTGCTCGTAGTGCTGGCACGAGGCCAGCGCAAGCCGAAGGCGCGCCACGTTGGCATCGACAGCGGGTGCGGTGCGCGTGCGGCCCACGGGGCTCACGGCGTTGCCGCAACGGAAGCGGTACCAGTAGTGGCGGTCAGGGCGCAGGCCGGTGACGCGGGCATGCACGCTCCAGGCGCGGGCCGCATAGGTGACGAATTCACCCTTTTGGATGGGCTTTTTCAGTGCCTCGTTGTCAAATACTTCATAGCTGACTACGCAATACTGATAAGCGGTGAGGCCTGATTTTTCTTCAAAATGTGCGGCCTGCTCGGCATCGGAGGCGGCGTGACCAGGGCGCGGTGCGCCAGGGTACAGGCGCGTCCACAACAGCACCGAGTCGGGGCGGGGTTCACCGCTGGCCACGCCCAGCGCAAACGGGTCGCTGCGCCAGCGGGGCACCGCCTGCTGGAGCCCCGCAGCGGGTGAGGTCATGGCCGCCATGGCGACCGCCTGGGCCAGCGCCGGCACACTGGCGGCGCAACTTAAACGTTGGAGAAACTGACGACGTTGCATGCCCCGATTGGAACATCACCCGCCTGGCCGCCGGGCCGCCCCAAGGCAAGGCAACCCCCTTTACCGTTTGCGCTGCACCAGCAGGTTGCGCCGAGCGTCTTCGGGGTTGGCAAAGGTGACCACCCCGTTTTTCACCTCTCCCATGACCAGCATGTGGGCGGTGAGCGCGTCTTTGTCGGTGGCGCTGAACGGTTTTTCGTAGGTGGCCACCACGCCGTGGTAGTTGCGTGGAATGGCTTCCAGCGCGGCCTTGATGGCCGGACCGCTCAGTTGCCCGCCTCGCACGCCGAACAGCGCGTGCAGCAGCAGGTAGACCGTGTCGTAGCCCTGCGCGGCGGCCATGGGCACCGGGATGTGGCTGCCCCCGTACTTGCGCGCATAGCCCGACAGGAACGCCGCCCGGCGTTCGTTGCTGGGCTCGGCAATGAAGGTTTGCGCCATCAGCGCGCCTTCGGCCGCCGCACCCGCCCCGTTGATGAAAAACGGGAACGACAGCGGCCACGCGCCCACCTGGGGTACGGCCCATTTCAACGCTTCGCGGCCCTTGGCAATCACAGCGTTTTCGGGGCCCACGGTGCAGCTGAACACCACGTTGGCACCGGCCTCCCGCGCAGCCTTCAGCTCAGCCTGCAGGTCTTTCACGCCGATGGCAAAACGCGCCACGTGAACGGGGATGAGCTTGGCGTTTGCCAGCGCGGCTTCCACGTCTTTCAGGCCCGCTTCGCCATAGCCCGTGGTGTCGGCAAACACGGCCACGCGGGTCCATCCGCGCCTGACGATGTCGGCCACCACAAACGGGGCCTGGATGGCATCTTTGGCCGCTGTGCGGAACACGTAGCTCTCGGGCGCGGGGTATTGGGCCGTGAGCGGTGTGCCCGTCGCGCACGGGATGATGAGCGGCATGTGCGCGCGCTGGAACACCTCCAGCGAAGCCTGCGCCACCCCCGTGTTGCAAAACCCGATGGTGGCCACCACTTTGTCAGCCACCAGTTCTTCGGAGCGCTGGCGGCCCACGTCGGGACGGGCCGTGTCGTCTTTCACCACGAGTTCAATGGGCCGCCCCAGGTAACCCCCCAGTGCATTGATTTCGTCCACCGCCATGCGCACGCCGTTTTGCATGGGGGTGCCGAAGTCGGCAGACGGGCCGGTGAACGGCCCGATCAGCCCCACACGCACAGGCTGCGGGCCAGCGGGTACCGCTTCGGTGGCCTGTGCCCACACAGGTGCGGGCAAATGGGCGCACGCGCATGCCAACGTCAGCGCGGCGAAGCCACACACAACCGGGCGCAAACTCGCCCGGCCCCACGACGGTGCAAAGCGGGAGCGCATGGGCAACACAAGCGGCACGGGGTGCATGGGTGCGTGTCTGCGCGGTTCGTCAAGGGCCGGTTGGCCGCAACTGCCGGGCCGCAGCCGTGCGCAGCGCGTCGCTCAAGCCGTCCAGCACCTCGGACGACAGGTTCCAGCAATGCCAGTAGAGCGCAACCGGTTGATGGTGCTGCGGCACCACGTTGACCAGTTCGCCCGCATCAAGCAGCGGCTGCACCAGCATGCGTGGGATGACGCTCACGCCCCAACCTGCCCGCACCGCCCGCACTTGGCCCTCGGACGACGGCACGAACAGCTGGCGCAGCGTGACGCGCTTCAGGCCAAACGCCCTGGCCACGAAATCGCGCTGCATGTCGTCCTTGCGGTTGAAAGCAATGAACGGCACTTTGGCAAAGGTGTGCGCCGTCAGCCCGCCGGACAGGTGCTGCGCGGCATAGTCGGCACTGGCCACGGCCACGTAGTCCATCTGCCCCAGGGCTTCGATGCGGCAACCGCGCAACGCCTGGCTGAGCGACGTGACGCAGCCCAGCACCTGGCCTTCGCGCAGCCACTCGTGCGTGAAGTCCTGGTCGTCAGTGATGATTTCAATGGGCAAACCCCTGGCGGCCAGTTCGTTGAGCGCAGGCAGCGCCCAGGTGGCGATGCTGTCGGCGTTGATGGCCACCGACACGCGCTCTTCCTCGCGCCCGCCCCCCACCGAGCTGGGTGCCAGCTCTTTCAGGTCGTTCTCCAGGTCGGCACGCAACAGGCGCAGCATTTTGGTGTGCTTGAGCAGCAACTGGCCTGCCGCCGTGGCCTTGAGCGGGCGGCTGCGCACCACCAGCACCGTGCCGACCTGGGCCTCCAGCGCACGCAGGCGCTGCGACACCGCCGATTGCGTGATGGACAGGCGCTGGGCTGCACGCTCGAAGCCGCCTTCTTCCAGGATGGCGGCCAGGCATTCAAGGGCATCGGGGTCGAAGGTGCTCATGGTTTGTTCTATTAGTTCAACTACTCAAACTCTAATCAATTTAATCAAACTTCACAAACGGTCGCATTTTTTTCATACTCCGCACCCTGTTTCAACGGCTTTCTTTTCAGCTTTTTTCAGGGGCACCACATGCAAGTCACGGTTTTGGGCGCAGGCATCATCGGCATCAGCACGGCGTGGCATTTGCTGGAGCGGGGGCATGAGGTGACGCTGGTCGACCGCCAGACCGATGCTGCCATGGAAACCAGTTTTGGCAATGCAGCCCAAATTTCGGTCAGCTATTGCGAGCCCTGGGCCAACCGCGAAGCCCCGCTGAAGGCACTGAAATGGCTGTTCGACCCCGAAGGTCCGCTCAAATTCCGCCCGCAGATGGACCCCGCCCAGTGGCTGTGGGGCATGCAGTTTCTGGCGCAATGCAACGATGCGGCGTTCGAGCGCAACGTGGCGCAACTGGTGGCGCTGGGCAGTTACAGCCATGCCGCGTTGAAAAGCGTGGTGGCCAGCACGGGCATCAGCTACCACCGCAGCACCAAGGGCATTGCCCACTACTACACCAGCCAGCAATCGTTTGACGACGCGGGCGCAGCTGCTGAAGTGATGCGCCGCCACGGTGTGGCCCGCCGCGTGGTCAGCAAGGACGAGTTGCTGCGCATCGAACCCGCGCTGCGCAGCTTTGCGGACAGCATCGTGGGCGGTACCTACACCGAGAGTGACGAACACGGCGACTGCCGCGTGTTCACACAGCAACTGGCCGAGCTGTGCCGCCAACGCGGCATGCAAACGCTGATGGGCCACGACATCGAGCGCATTGAAGCCCGCAATGGCCAGGCCGAATCGGTCGAGGTGCGCAACCGCACCACCAGCCTGCCCCGCACCCTCAAGGCCGATGCTTTCGTGGTGGCCTGCGGTTCGTACACCACCGCACTGCTGAAGCAAGTGGGCGTGCGCGTGCCCATTTACCCCGGCAAGGGCTACAGCGCCACGTTGCCGCTGCTGAAGCCCGATGCCGCGCCCACCGTGAGCATGATCGACGACCAGCTGAAGATCGCCATCTCGCGTCTGGGCAACCAGTTGCGCGTGGCGGGCACCATCGAGCTGGGTGGGTTTGACCTGTCGCTGGACACGCCGCTGGCCCGCACCCGCTCGGAAATGCTGGTCAAGCGCATCGAAACCGTGTTCCCCGGCGTGGCGGACACGCGCACATCCGATCAGGGCGGCGACCCGCAGTTCTGGTGCGGCCTGCGCCCCGCCACGCCCACCAACATCCCGCTGATCGGGCGTACGCCTGTCAACAAACTGTGGATCAACGCCGGTCACGGCACACTGGGCTGGACGCACGGTGCCGGCTCAGGCAAGGCACTGGCCGAACTCATCAGCGGCGAGCAACCCGCGTTTGCTTTCAACTTTGCTGGTGAGCGGGCGGAAAAGGTGGCGTTGAGGATGAAGATGGCTTGATGGCATAGCAGCCCGCGCCATATACTTACGCCATATACCCGCACAAGGAGATGGCTGTGACCACCAGCACCGTATTCACCAACAACCGCACCCAAGCCGTCAGATTGCCCGTTGACTTGCGCCTGCCAGAAGGTGTCACCCGAGTGGATGTGCGCGCACGCGGACACGAGCGGATCATCTCGCCCCTGGGCCAGACTTGGGACAGCTTTTTCCTGAATGGGCCGCCGGTCAGCGATGACTTCATGGTTGAGCGCGCCACGCAGCACCAACCCGAGCGGGAAGCGCTCTGATGCTGAAATACCTGCTTGACACCAACATCGTTATCTACGTCATGAAGCGCCGCCCGGTTGAAGTGCTGGCCCTGTTCAACCAGAACGCCAGCCGGATGGCCGTCTCCAGCATCACATTGGCCGAGCTGTTTCATGGCGCTGAAAAAAGCACCCAGGTCAGCGCCAACCTGCTGGCCATCGAGGATTTTTGCAGCCGCTTGGACGTGTTGCCCTACACAGCAAAGGCCGCACAGCACTACGGCAGCATCCGCAGCGCACTGGAAAAAGCAGGTACGCCCATTGGCATCAACGATTTGCACATTGCAGCCCATGCGCGCAGCGAAGGCTTGGTGGTGGTGACCAACAACGTCGGTGAATTTGCAAGGGTGCCCGCGTTGCAATGGGAAAACTGGATCGCACCACCGTCCAGCGCGTCGAATCCGGCGGTCTCGACAGCATCCATCAGGGCCACGGACATGTCAGCGCCTTACTGTTGCTGCTGGGCCTGTTCGGCACCTTCG
>JAVBXK010000032.1 GCA_030824555.1 bacterium | reverse complement strand
CGCTTCAATCGCCGCTTTGACATGCCTGCCATGATCCCCAGGCTGTTGCGTGCCGCTACCCTCACCCAACCTCAGCCTTTGCGATCGCTGCGATCGTCTGAGGTATGTACCTAATCAGGAAAAAATGCCTTCTGGCGCTTTCATATAAAGCGTGAGCAGCTATCAAAAATGAAATAGTCCGAACGGGTGACGGTTCGGGCTTTTTCGTTGGGGCTCGACGCAAGGTTCGTCGGGTGTGCTGTACCGCCAGTGCGCGGTTGACCCCTACAACCGCCACTGATCTCCGCGCATGGGCTGGTCACGCACCGGCCAGACGGGGCACAGCATGTAGACCACTTCCATGAGGCTCAGCCATTCAACGAAAGGGTCCATGGCTGATGCCCGGCCCTGTGACGGGTCGAAAGGAATGCCCGCCTCGCTGGCCAGCACCGCGTCTGCTTCGGGGGCACGGGGCACGCAATGGCTCAGCGCAACAAGGCTGTCAGAGGAGTTCATGGAGCAAGGCCGCTTTGTCAAACAGCGCAAAGTATTCACGCAATTCGTCCATGTTGAGCGAAGCGCGATGCGTTTTCAACAGCGCGCGAATATCGTCCAAATCACGCGTTCGCGTAGGGTCGTTGACGAAACCTTGAAGCTTGAACCCAATGAGCCCTTCCACGCTGACAACACGAAGACGCCCCATGGGGGTGTCACGCTCGGATGCTTGCGCCAAGAGGCGCCGGGCCAGAGGACGATGCGCGTAAAGCAGATCCAGCCCTTCGGTGCCACGCGTGTAATTGGCGGCATCTTGGCTGCGGTACAGGCACTGGTAGCCCAAATCCAAAAGTGCGCTGTGGATTGGGGCGGCGGCTTCAGCCTCGACCAGGAAGTCCACATCTTTGGTGGCACGCACGACTTGGTGTGCCACCACGGCAAGCCCCCCGATCAATGCTGGCTGGGTGCCCTGGCGAGCGAACATGGACAGAGCCTCGCGGATTTGTTGGGCCAGGTTGGGCATCTCAAACGCGTCAATGGGGGAAGGTGAGAATCATACTGTCCGCTTCACTTCCTGCGTGGATCGCATCCATGAAATTCATTAAAAAAATGATCTACAACGCTTTTGCGTCAAGCGAAAACAGCTATCAAAATTGAAAAGCCCGGTCTGGCAACGGTTCGGGCTTTGTGGTTTGGCATTTTCAGCATGTGTGCACCGGCTACCGCGACCATCAGGCATGGGGTGTGAAGTCAAGCGCCACTCAAAACGTCATCGAGTCACAACAAAGCCCAATTCAGGTGCATCTTTTTTTGATGTAGCTACCCATTGCATTTGAGATTTTGATGGCCGGTTTGTCTACAAATCTGCAGAAATAGATTGAGGCCAAAAATGTCAGGAGAATGGTTGGTGGCAGCATTATTCCGACGGCGGTGTGAAGTCCGATGTGCGGGGAAAGTATAAGAATAAATTTATGTCCGAAATATTGAATAATGGTCCCGTGAATCAGGTACATTGAAAATGATATTTCTCCCAGGAATTTAAAAAAACGTGTGCTTAAAATTTTCTGAAAATATTTACTGTGAACGATGGAGATGATGATCAGGTAGGCGCCTGCTATATGATAGATAGCGCGCCATCCTTCAGGATTGATTATTTGATATACGGTGCCTTGCCAGCTTGAATGGTGCATTGGTACAGAGCCCAGAAAAAGACCGACTGCCGCCATGATGATGACAATGTAACTGCGGTTTTCTACCCAATTGCTCGCCGATTGTTTATTTGCTTTCATTTCTGAGATAGTCATGCCAAGAATGAATGTCAAATAATATGTTCCCCATGTTAAGGGAATGGCAATGACATATGCAATGAGTCTCCAACGAAATTTTTTGGGTGGGAGGAGTAGCAATGCAAGAAATACACCAATCGAACCATAGAATTCAATGTTGATGCTCCAAAGTGGGCCGCTGAATTTGTTAGATCCAAAAAGCAATGCGCCAGTTGTTCCCTCGATGAAAGCTTCTTTGAGGGAGGGAAAGATTGCATGCATTGAGCCGGATGGATCGGCGATGAGCGAGCTGTATCCACCGTTGAAAATAATGTGGTTCCCCCAGAATGCAACAATGCAAATGATCACGCTGGCGAAAACTGGAATTCCAAGTCTGGGGTATCTTTTTGCCATGGCGGAAATCATGGCAATTCCGTTGGCGTTGTTGATGTGATTTCTGGTCAATACATGTGCGCTGAGTATGAAGAATATGCATACTGCAAAGTGTCCGCCTATGAATAAATTCAGCGGAGTTGTGGCGATCAATGTGTCCAGAGGACTTTTTATTGTTTCTGGGTTGTTGAACACCATTGATGGATACAGGCCAAGCAAGTAATGGTGAAAAACCACAATCGATGCGCCAAGTCCACGCAGACCATCCAGGCTGGTGTCGTGATTTGTGTCATTCATTGGTTCAGATATCTGATGGTATTCAACTGCATAGCAACGTTCTTTAACGAACTGAACTTTCCAAAGAGAATGATTCCAAAGCCTCCCGCGTGACCAACAGCACCTGGTCGTCGCCCGCGCTGGTGGCCAGCCACACCACGTCCAGTGTGGGGAAGGCGGCTTCGAAATAGGGTCGCTCGTGGCCGATTTCCAGCACCAGCACGGCGTCGGGGGTCATGTGGGCAGGGGCCTGGGCCAGCAGCGGGCGGATGAAGTCCATGCCGTCTGTGCCGCCTGACAAGTTGCCGCTGAGGGCCATGTTGGGTTCGGCGCGGAATTCGGGTGGCAGCGCGGCCATGCTGTCGGCGTTGACGTAGGGCGGGTTGCACAGGATCAGGTCGAACTGCTGGGGGGCTTGGCAGGCGGTTTGTCCGGTGGCAGTGTGGGCCGGATCAGCCTGAAAGGCCGCCAGCCCGTCCGACTCGACCAGCGTGATGCGGTCGGCCAAGCCATGCTTGTCCACGTTGATGCGGGCCACGGCCAGTGCGTCGGGGCTGAGGTCGGCACCGGTCACGGCCACGTCGGGCCAGGCCATGGCGGCCAGCACGGCCAGGCTGCCGTTGCCTGTGCACAGGTCCAGCACGTGGCGCGTTTCGTCAGTCAGCCAGATGTCGATCGTGCCTTCTGCCAGCACCTCGGCAATCAGGCTGCGGGGCACGATGGTGCGCTCGTCCACGTAAAACGGCACACCCTGCAACCAGGCCTCGCGGGTGAGGTAGGCCGCAGGTTGGCGGGTGGTGATACGTTTGTCAAAAAGTGCAGCTACCTGCGCTTGTTTTTCAAGCGATACGGGGACTTTTTGTTGTGAATCTGGGTTGTCCGCGGGGTCGTCCAGCGGGGTGTCCAGTGGCAGGCCCAGTTGCCACAGCGTGAGCCAGGCGGCTTCGTCAAAGGCGTTGGTGGTGCCGTGGCCAAAGACCACACCCGCTTCGGTCAGGCGGCGGGTGCCGTTTTCAATCAGTTCAATCAGGGTCATGTGTCGAGTTGGGCAGCCAGTCAAAATGCAACGCAAAGTGTTCACCGAAAGTCGTCAGTCTGAGAACAAACAACCGATTGGACCAGATGCCCGTCAAGCCTTGCAGGTCGAGCCCGCGCAAAGGCGGAACCCCGATTGTCCATTGGGTGCGCCGGACGGTGTGGCCGGAGGCGCGTTGGGGGCGTGGTAGGGGCCGTGGTTGGGCGCTGCTGGCGGCAACCACTGCATCCGGCGTGCAGCCGAAACGGTGCAAAAAGCGCATGGCAGCCCGGTAAACTCTGGGGTGTATTGCCCGCCGACAGCGATGCGCACCTGCTGGGGGACACCGCTGCAGCCAACGCACAACTGCCCGGCATCGTGGTCGGACACGCTGACCCGCATCTTTGAAGCGCTGACGAGCCGAAGAATATGAGAATTGAAGAACGGAACGGCTGACATGTTGACAGACAGATTGCCCGTCCTGGTGTTTGGCAATGCGCGCAGCAGCGTGGAGCACGACATCGCCCGATACAGCCAGCGCCTCGCCCAGGTCGTCACTTCATTGCAGTATTACGAAAGCGCTGGCGCAGCCGCTGAATTCCGTAGCAAAACCTGTTTCGTCAGCATCAACGGCATGCGGCTGGTGGCCAATGCCAACACCCCGGTTCGGGTTGCTGTGGGCGATAGCCCTGACCTCACCCTGATGATTCCTTTTGTGGGCGAAAACCTGACCATCGCCGAAGGCAAGGCACATCCCTGGCGGGCTGGCGAGTCAGCGATGTTGTGCCCCGCCATCGGGCGTGGCGGGGAGGGCGGTGTGAGGTCAAACCTCAACATGGATTTGCGCCTCGACAGGCTGCAAACAACGGCACGCGCCATGCTGGGGTTGGCAGACGACCAGTGGGTGCCGCTGGGTATCGAGAACGCCCACACCGTGCCCATGAACTTTGGTTCAGCCAATTTTTCGACGCTCCTTCGGCAGCATTGCCAGACCATCGACAGCCTGATCGACACGCCGGCGGTGCTGGCCCAGTTGGGTGTGGACGAAGCCCTGTACCGCATCGTCGTCATGATGCTCAGGCCCGACCTCTTTTTACCGGCACCCGAGGGCAAACGGCACCATGCAACCAGCAACAAACGCCGCCGCATTGATTTGGTCTGCGATTTCATTCGCGCCCGGCTCGATGACACCGTCACCCTGACCGATCTGGAGCGCATCAGTGGCATGTCTCGGCGCAGCCTGCAAATGGCGTTCCAAGAACGGTATCAATGTACGCCCATGCAATGGGTTACCGAGCAAAAACTGCTCATGGCCCATGCCCAGCTGCGCAACGCAAAACCCGGCGAAACCGTCACATCGATCGCCATTGCCTATTTCCCCAATCTGGGCGAATTTGCCCAGCGCTACAAACAGCGCTTTGGCGAGCAACCGTCGACAACCCTGGCGCGGGCCTTCCGCATTTGAGTCATTTCGACTGAACTGGCCTTGCGGCCACTGTTGTTGAAACTGGCGTGAGAGCCAATCGCTGAAGGCAGTCACCCGGTTCAGGCCGCACCCAGTGCTGCCCAGTGCCGCCTTGCGGTACGTCGAATCAGGTACAACAATGGCAAAAAAAACAGGAGCAAAAAACAAGAGCTCCCAGCGCTTTCTTTATTTGGCTTTGATGAAAATTTAACTGTTAAAAATAAACATTTTTTTCATCTTTTTCACTCCAAGTGCGGCACCCTGACCGTCAAAAAGCGCTTTGGGCATGCAGAAAAAGCTGATTTTTCAGGAAATTGAACGAAATTTCATCGAAAAAAGTGGCTCTATTGATTGTAAATAAAGCGTAAGCAGCTCACATTTTGTGCTCTGTTTTCAGGAGTTTGGTGCTGACGTCCGATGCGGCATGGGACATGAGGCAGGGGCATGGGCCACGCGACGCGTCAAAGGCCAGCCAGGTGAATGCGGCGCACCTGGCTTTGTCGGCGCGTTCAAGATCGTGTGATGGCAAGCCCCCGTTTTACACCGCCGTGACAACTGTTTGAAGCGGGTTTGCGCTTATCCGACAGGGCCTGCGCGATTCGGATAGCTGGGTTTTGACGAGAGATTTAGGCTGTCTAGCTACATTGATTTTTCAAGTTTTTTCCGCCTCGGGTGCCCATCTGCAACCCTACAGCCGCTATCAGAGAGACTGCCATGCCAATCACCATCACGCAAACCTTCCCCGATTCCAACAGCCTCACGTCCAACTTCACGCAAAGCTCACCCGCCGAAGGGTCGTTCACATGGAATGCCACCGCCGGTTTGAATGGTGGCCCTGGTTTGGAGGTTTCCAGCGGGGCTGACCAGATATGGACCACCAAAGAAGCCTATACCGTTGCCGCAGACGGCGTGTACAAGGTCTCGGTCTTCATGTACGCACCCGGGGGCAATGGCTACGGGGCGTTGGGCTTTTCGACGCAGACGCAGGACTCAAGCGCCGGGGATACTGGCCCCGGGACTGGCGGTTCCCCGGCGGGTACCAGTTTCGGTGCCTACTTTCATGGCTCCAACGGCGGGTTTATCAACAACGGGCCGATCGAGAACGACGGCACGCCGGCCTCCGCTGGGTCTACAGTTGCCTGGGACAACACCTACAACATTGATTCCGGGGGCTGGTTCAAGTTCGAATTTACTGCCACCGCAAAGGGCAACAACAAGTTTGACCTGCGCCTGAAAGCCACCAAGTACGAAAGCGATGGCACCACCGTCATCGGCGTTGCTGGCGACTTCATGCTGACGGACAGCGCAGCGGTGAATGCCACGGTTGATGGCTCTACCGTCATGGGGCCGGCCGTTACCAATGCCAACGTGGCGGCTGCCCCGACATTGCGAACCTTCTTTTCGTCGCAAGGTGGACGCATCAGCGCAATCGACGACTTCACCATCCAACTGGGTGGCGGTGCGCAATACTCGCCATCACCCAGTCAGTTCGGGCCAAGTATCGCGTTGCGACCAGCTGATGAGGCCGGAAATAAAAGCGCAACATTCACGGAAGTCTCAGGGCCTGACGATGGCAGTGCTGCCGTCACCTTCACTAACGTTGGTACCAATATCACCGACAGTGATTCAACGCACCTGGTCAACCTGAGGGTCAGCATTCCGGTCGCCCAAGTTGCCACGGGTGACCAACTGTTGTTGGGTGCCACGGCCATCGACCTCACCACCACCACCGCCACGGGAACTGTCACTTATGGCGGTGACACTTTCACTTACAGCATCGCGGATGCCAGCGGCACACGAACGGTCACCTTTGCCAGCTACGCCCCCAAAGCCAGTTACGAAGCGCTGTTGGATGCGCTGAAGTACAACAACACCTCAAACAGCCCGGTCCACGCGTCCACCCGCGCGCTCACTGTGGATGTCAGCGACGGTACCAACAACGCTTTCACCGCCAGAACTCTGACTGTCACCCTGAGTGCAAATACTGCGGACGACAACGCCACACCCACCGTCGACACGCCCACGGCCATCAGCCTGGGAGACACGGCGGCGGCTGATACGTTCAGCAACCAGACGGGCACCCTGTCGGCCAGCGACACCGATGGCACAATAGCCAGCTACGGCATTTCAACAGGCACCACCGGCGGCAGTACAGAAATTGGCGGCCTGACCTACGACGTGTCCAAGGTCGGCACCTACGGCACGCTTTATGTGGTCACCACGGGTCAGGACATAGGCAAATACGTCTACGTGCCCAACGCCACGGCCATCAACGCCCGTAGTACCGATGCCAGCGAAACCTTCACGGTCACTGCCACCGACAGCAACGCCAGTGCAGCCACGGGCAACGCCACCCTCACCGTCAACATCACCGGCGTCAACGACACCCCCACCGACATCAGCCTGTCGGCCACATCGGTCAACCAAAGCGGCGGCACCAACGCCACCGTTGGTACCCTCACGTCCACCGATGCCGACACAGGCCAGACCCATACCTACAGCCTGGTGGCCGGCAACGGCAGCAACGACACCGGCAACGCCAGCTTCAACATCAGCGGCACCACCCTGCGCGCCAACGATGCCGCCGCGCTGGCAGCGGGCACCTACAACCTCAACGTGCGCACCACCGACAACGGCACGGGCACGCTGACCCACGACAAGGCGTTCACGGTCACCGTGGTTGACAACGTCGCCCCCACGGTCACCTCCATCGTCCGCCAGACACCCGCCAGCAGCCCCACCAACGCAGACAGCCTGACGTTCAGGGTGACATTCAACGAAGCGGTGAGCGGCATCGACACCGCTGACTTCAGCGTCAGTGGCACCACCGGCACGGTCGCATCTGTCACACAGGTGGGCAGCACCAACGCCTACGACGTGACCATCAGCGGTGGTGACCTCGCCAGCCTCAATGCCACAGCCACCCTGGCCTTTGCAGGCGGGCAAAACATCACCGATGCGGCCACCACACCCAATGCGCTGACAGCGACCACGCCAACGGGCACGAACGACAACACGTTTGTGGTGGACAACACGGCCCCCGCCCTCACCGGCGCAGTCGGCATTGCCAGCAGCAACGCCACCGCCACCCAGGCCAAGGTGGGCGATGTGGTCACGGTGACCTTCACCACCGATGGCACACAAAGCGGTGCGCCTACCGCCACCATCGAAGGCCACACCGCCACGGTCACGAACACCACTGGCCACACCTACACCGCCACCTACACCCTGGTCTCGGGCGACACCGAAGGTGCCGTCACCTTCTCCATCGGTGCCAGCGACGCCGCAGGCAACGCCATGACAGCCGTCACGGCTGTGACCGACAGCAGCGCAGTCACCTTCGACAAGACGGCCCCCACACTGACCATCAGTACCGTTGCCACAGACGACAAGATCAACGACGCCGAAGACGAATCGAGCGTCACCATCAGCGGCACCTCCACAGGGGCCGATGACCGTACGGTCAGCGTCGATGTGGGGGGCACAGCCAAGACCGCCACGATTGCGTCTGGAGGCGCATGGTCTGTTTCGCTCACCAGCGCAGAAGTCAAAGCCCTGAGTGAAGGCAACGTCAGCGTCACCGCTGACGTGAGCGACGCAGCGGGTAACGCAGCCACACAAGCGACCAAGACCGTGGTCTATGACCGCACAGCCCCCGCGCTGACCGGCGCAGTGAGCGTCGCCAGCAGCAACGCCACCGCCACACAGGCCAAAGTCGGTGATGTGATCACGGTGACCTTCACCACCGATGGCTCACAGAGTGGCTCACCCACGGCCACCATCCTGGGTCACACTGCCACGGTCACGAACACCACTGGCCACACCTACACCGCCACCTACACCCTGGTCTCGGGCGACACCGAAGGTGCCGTTTCCTTCTCCATCGGTGCCAGCGACGCCGCAGGCAACGCCATGACAGCCGTCACGGCCGTGACCGACAGCAGCGCAGTCACCTTCGACAAGACCGCACCGACACTGGCCATCAGCACGGTCGCCACAGACGACAAGATCAACGACTCCGAAGATGAGTCGAGCGTCACGGTCAGTGGCACCTCCGCAGGAGCCGATGGCCGGACGCTCACCGTCGATGTGGGTGGCACAGCCAAGACCGCCATCATCGCATCGGGCGGTGCATGGTCGGTCTCATTGAGCAGTGCAGAAGTCAAAGCATTGACTGAGGGCAACATCAGCGTCACCGCTGACGTGAGCGATGCAGCGGGCAATGCGGCCACACAGGCCACCAAGACGGTGGCCTATGACCGCACCGCTCCGAACGCCCCGGCAGCCCCCGACATGACCGCTGGCACGGACAGCGGCGCATCCAGCACAGACGACACCACCAGCAACACCACCCCCACCTTCACCGGCACGGCAGAAGCGGGCAGCACAGTCAAGCTGTACGACACTGACGGCACCACGTTGCTGGGCACGACCACAGCTGATGGCGCAGGTGCCTGGAGCATCACCAGTTCAGCGCTGGTTGCAGGTGTGCACTCGCTGACAGTCAAAGCCACCGATGCGGCAGGCAACACCAGCGCGGCGTCGATTGCACTGAGCGTGACCATTGATGCGACGGCCCCCAGCGCCCCCAGCGCGCCCGACATGGCAGCTGGCAGCGACACTGGCAGCTCCAGCACAGACGACACCACCAGCACCACCACCCCCACCTTCACCGGCACGGCAGAAGCGGGCAGCACCGTCAAGCTGTACGACACCGACGGCACCACGTTGCTGGGCACGACCACGGCCGATGGCACTGGTGCGTGGAGCATCACCAGTTCAGCCCTGGTTGCAGGTGTGCATTCGCTGACCGTCAAAGCAACCGATGCAGCAGGCAACACCAGCGCGGCGTCGATTGCACTGAGCGTGACCATTGATGCCACCGCACCGAACGCCCCGACAGCGCCCGACATGACCGCTGGCACGGACAGCGGCAGCTCCAGCACCGACGACACCACCAGCAACACCACGCCCTCCTTCACCGGCACGGCAGAAGCGGGCAGCACCGTCACGCTGTACGACACCGACGGCACCACGTTGCTGGGCACGACCACGGCCGATGGCACTGGTGCGTGGAGCATCACCAGTTCAGCCCTGGGCGCAGGCGCGCACTTGCTCACCGTCAAAGCCACCGATGCGGCAGGCAACGCAAGCACCGCATCGAGTGCTTTGAGCGTGACCATCGATGCATCTGCCCCGTCCTTCACACCAGCCACCAGCACGCCAGCGGACAACGCCACCACGTTCGGCATCGGCAGCGACATCGTCGTCAAGTTCGGCGAGCGCATCGATGCCAGCAGCGACCTCACCAAGGTCTACCTGAAGGATGTTGCCACCGACACACTGGTACCCGCCACCGTCACCCTCGACGCCGACGGCCACATCGTCATCAACCCCACCGCCAGCTTGAGCTACAGCAAAGCCTATTACGTCGCATGGGATGCCAACGCGCTCAAAGACGCGGCTGGTAACGCCGTGTCCGCCGTGGCGGATGAGACTACCTACAACTTCACCACCGAAGCAGAACCACCCGCACCTGCACCGGCCCCTGCACCCGCTCCCACCACAACGACGGTAGACGGCACCACGGTGCAGACGCAAACCACCACCCAGACGGGCACCAACGGCACCACCTCGACCACCACCACACAAACCGTGGCCCCGGTCACCACCACGCGCCCCGAAGATCCCAACACTTCCAACGGTGCTTTGGCTGACATCCCGCTGGCCAGCGACAGCACCGGCGCACCCACCATTCAAGTCAGCCTGCCGGTAGGTGTGGGGCTTGTCTCAGAGAACACCAGTGGTGGCAACCTCACGCTGCGTGAGAAGTTGATTGCAGCGTCTGATCCCCGCGTGGACGGTGATGGCCCCATGCAAGAGATCATTGCCAACGGTATCGATCAATACGTGCCGGCGGTGGGTGACCAGAGTCAGGTCACGGTTCGCACCATCACCCTCACTGTGGCCCCGCCCACTGGTGGCGGCACACCCACAGCCCCAACTCAGCCCATCGTCATCAGGGGTGCCAGCGGCACAGGCGAGGCCGACCCTGCCAACCCGCAACGTGGCGAAGCACTGGTGATTGACGCCCGCAACCTGCCACCCGGTACGGTGCTGGACCTGAGCCTGGTTGAATTCGCCATCGTCATCGGTCCCACCACGGCTGTGGGCGGCACGGGCCGCAACTATATGATCGGTGACGGCTCACGCCAGTTCATCGTCCTCGGCCCAGAAGACGACATCATCCACGGCGGTGCAGGCGATGACACCGTGGGCTCCAAAGGGGGCGATGACCAGATCTTCGGTGACGAGGGCAACGACTGGGTGGTGGGGGGCATTGGCAATGACACGCTGCAAGGGGGCGATGGCAACGACATCTTGCAAGGCGGCGCTTCGGATGCGGGCTCCTGGTCCTTCAAGCTCGATGCGCAGGGTCAATTGCAAGCGAGCTTTGTGCCCACCAGCACGGAGTTGGCTGATTCAAACGGTTTCAGTGCGACGGGCAGCTGGGCAGCACCCGCAGGGACGAATGGCAGTGGTCCGATCACCGACAGCCGCTTTGCCTGGGTGTACGACGACAATGCCGTGGCCAAGGATGCGGCGCTGCTGGTGCATGCGCTGGCCGGGCGTTTGCCCACGCTGACCGAGATGGGCACATTGGCCGATGGCAGCTTGACCAGCCAACAGTTGGCCAACGCAGCCCATGCCTATTTCGCAAACATCAGTGGCACACAGACCGCCACCACGGAAGCCCAGTTGCAAGCCGTCATCACGCAGGTGTGGGGCAGCGGTGCCGCCACCAACGAGCTGGTTCAGGTGGGTAAGACGTACCTGTCCACAGGTGGCAACTGGTCTGACATTTGGCTGGCACTGGCTCGCTACAGCACCCACGCCAATCACATCACGGATGCACAGGGCAATGTGAGCCTAATTGGTGGCCAGCGCTTGAGTGACACAGGTTGGTCTGCCAACTCAGGCAACGACAAGCTGTTTGGTGGCGCAGGCAACGATGTGCTGGTGGGCGGCAATGGCAACGATGAGATCGATGGTGGCAGCGGCACCGACATGGCGGTGTTCTTTGGTGCGATCGGTGACTTTGAAGCGGCGCTGATACCGAGCACAGAGGTGGGGGCAGCAGCCGGGGCGCACGATGCGCTGATTCGAAACAAGCTGACGGGTGACGTGGATACGGTGCGAAACGTGGAGCTGTTCAAGGTGGGCAACACGGTGTACACGGTGCCGCCTGGCCATCCTCAGCCTGCGGACAACGTGTATGTCGAGCTGTCCAGCTACGTGCAGCCTGTGGTCAACGCGGAGCTGGTGGGGGTGGGCTTCCATTCGGAGTGGGTGCAGTAACAGCCCCAAGGGATGGGTTGGGCACCAGCCCGGCCCACCCAACCCTCGGATTTGATGTGTGGGGTCTTTGAGGCTCGCTCAAACGCGCCGTACGCGCAAAGGAACACGTGCGATGAACGTGGCGTTGAGGCATGCCTGACAGGGGCATGCGATCAGGTTGCCGTCGGCCGGTTTACAGTCACGGCGCATCGTCGGGCACCAGCGGCTGCATGGGAGCAGATGCCTGACAATGGGCTGCACGGTGCGCGGCCTTTTGGGCGCAGTGCGGCCAGACACACAAAAATCTGAGGCTTTTCCAGCATGAGACAAACGTCCCCCTTCTCCATCTCCCCAGTGGCCAACGCGCACACAGACGCGCAGCGGATGCGCCGCCGCCTCCTGCAAGGCGCTTGCCTGGCCTCTGTCTGCCCTGCCAGCTGGGCAGCCAAGGAACCGTCGGGCGGTGAGGTGCGCATCGGGCAGTCCATTGCCCTGACCGGGCCGCTGGGTGACTTGGGGCAGGCCTTGCTGCAAGGGGCCAAAGCGCATTTCGACGGCGTGAATGCCAAGGGTGGTGTCAACGGGCGGCGCATCGAGCTGGTCACGCAGGACGACGGTTACGACGTGAAGCGCGCCGTGGCCAATGTCGATGCACTCATTGCCGACAGCAATACCTTTGCGCTGTTCAATTGCTTTGGCACCCCCATGTGCGAGGCGGTGCTGCCGGCTGTGGTGTCATCGGGCATCCCGTTTTTTGCACCGTTCACGGGGGCGCTGTCGGTGCGGGTGAAAGAACGCAACGTGTTCAACATCCGCGTCAGCTATGCGGACGAGGCCGAGCAACTGGTCAAACACCTGAGCACGCTGGGCATCAAACGCATTGCCGTGGCGTATCAAAACAATTCATTTGGCAAAGAGGTGTTCGAGGCCGTGCGTGTGGCGGCTGACAAGCACCAGGTGCCCGGCATCGCGTCTGCCACCGTGGAAAACACCGGTGCCGATGCCGCCGAAGCCGCCACCAAGCTGCTGGCGGGCAACCCGGACGCCATCCTGGTGGGCCTGGCAGGCAAACCCACGCTGGACTTTGTGAAAGCCGTGCGCCAGCAGCGCAAAGGCGTGTCGCTGTATGCGTTGTCCATCATGGGGTCGGCGGCCACCTTGAAGGCTTTGGGCGACGATGCCACGGGCATCGCCGTGTCGCAGGTGGTGCCCTTGCCCAACAACGCCGTGGTGCCCGTGGTGCGCGATTTTTTGCAAGCCTGGAAGGCCGCCGGCACCGCGCTGGAGCCTTCGCACATGGCGCTGGAGGGGTACATCAACGCTAGGGTGTTCACCGAGGCGCTGCGCCGTGCGGGCAGCAACCCCACACGTGCCAGCTTCATCGACGCCACCTGGGGTTTGCGTCAGCTCGACCTGGGGGGCTTTTTTGTGAACGCCACCGAGCCGGGCCGCAATGCATCAAGGTTTGTGGAGCTGTCCATCGTCGGGCGCAGCGGCCGGTTTGTGCGCTGAGTTGTCTGCCACACCCTGGCTCGCCAATACGCAGTGGACACAGTGGTTTGTGTCAGCAGGGCCCAACCGCAGGGCCCGGATCAAGCGGTGGCCAGCGCCTGGCGGTGAAGGTTTTCCAGCACGCGGCGGTAGATGTTTTTCAGTGGCTCGATGTCGGCCACGGCCACACTTTCGTTGATTTTGTGGATGGTGGCGTTGGGCGGCCCCAGCTCGATCACCTCGGGGCACATCTGGGCAATGAAGCGCCCGTCGCTGGTGCCGCCGGTGGTGGACAGCTCGGTTGCCAGCCCCGTTTCAGCGTGGATGGCATCGCGCACGGCATCGACCAATGGGCCGGGTCGGGTCAGGAAGGGCAGGCCGCCTACCGTCCAGGCCAGGGTGTAGCCGGGTTCCGCACCATCGGTAGGGTGCAGGCCGTGCCGTTGCAGCACGGCCACCAGCCGCTGCTGCAGCCCCTCTGGCGTGCTTTCGGTGCTGAAGCGGAAGTTGAAGTCCACCACCACCGTGCCGGGAATGATGTTGCTGGCACCCGTACCACCGTGGATGTTGCTGACCTGCCAGGTGGTGGGCGGGAAGTAGTCGTTGCCACGGTCCCACTCGATGGTGACCAACTCGGCCAGCGCCGGGCTCAGCATGTGGATGGGGTTTTGTGCCAGGTGCGGGTAGGCAATGTGGCCCTGAACGCCCTTGACCGTGAGCTTGCCGCTCATGGTGCCGCGGCGGCCATTTTTGATCATGTCGCCAGTGCGTTCCACCGAGGTGGGTTCGCCGACGATGCAGCAGTCAAACGTTTCGCCACGGGCCTGCAGGGTTTGGCACACCACCACCGTGCCGTCGTTGGCAGGGCCTTCTTCGTCGCTGGTCAGCAAAAAAGCAATGTTCAGCGCGGGTTGTGGCGTGGCCGCCAGAAACTCTTCGCACGCCACCACCATGGCGGCCAGCGATGTTTTCATGTCGGCAGCGCCCCGGCCGACCAGCAGGGGGCCTTGGGGTGTGGGCAGGTGCGTGGGCACGAACGGTGGGCTGTGCCACTGCGCCACGGGGCCAGTGGGCACCACGTCGGTGTGCCCGGCAAACACCACTGTTTTGATAGCTGCTGTCGCTTTCATGTCAAGCGCTGAAGGCCATTTTGATGTGAATTTTGCCCACAGGTTGGTTACGCGGAAATCGTCTGGGCCACTCTCGATGGTTTCGCACACAAACCCCAGTGGTTGCAGCCGCTGGCTCAGCAAAGTCTGGCAGCCCGCATCGTCGGGCGTGACGGACGGGCGGGCAATGAGTTGTTCGGCAAGGCGCAGGGTGGCAGTCATCAGTCGTCCGCGTTGATGGTGATTTCGGTGAACGACGGGCCTTCGTCCTCCTCGGGCTCGGGTTCAGCCTGCTTCGGTTTACCGTTGGCGGCGAAGTCGTTTTGCAGGCGCCAGACCAGGTTGGTCGGCGAGTCGGCATAGGCAATGCCTTCTTCGCGTGTGACGCTGCCGCTGAGGATCAGCCGCGCCAGATCGCTTTCAAACGTTTGCGATCCTTCCGCCATGGATTTTTCCATGGCCTCGCGCACCCCGCCGATGTCGCTTTTGCTGATCAGTTCGGCAATGAGCGAGGTGTTCAGCATCACTTCCACGGCGGGCACACGCTTGCCTTGTACCGTGCGCAGCAGGCGCTGCGACACCACGGCCTTGAGCGCGGCCGCCAGATCGCCCAGCATGGTCGGGCGCGACTCGACGGGGTAAAAACTCAGGATGCGGTTGAGCGCGTGGTAGCTGTTGTTGGCGTGCAGCGTGGCCAGGCACACGTGGCCCGATTGGGCGTAGGCCAGCGCGGCGCTCATGGTCTCGCGGTCGCGGATCTCGCCGATCATGATCACGTCGGGGGCCTGGCGCAGTGCGTTTTTCAGCGCCGTTTGCATGGACTGCGTGTCGCTGCCCACCTCGCGTTGGTTGACCACCGATTTGCGGTGGCGGATCATGAATTCAACCGGGTCCTCAATGGTCAGGATGTGGCCGCTGACACGTGCATTGCGGTGGTCCAGCATGCTGGCCAGTGTGGTGCTTTTGCCCGAGCCCGTGGCCCCCACCACCAGCACCAAGCCACGCTTTTCCATCACCAGGTCGCCCAGGATGGGCGGCACTTGCAGCGATTCAAGCGACGGGATTTTCAGCGTGATGTAGCGGATCACCGCTGCATACGTGCCCCGTTGGCGCATGGCGCTGATACGGAAGTTGCCCACGCCGTCGATGGGCATGGCCATGTTCAGCTCGCCGATGTCTTTCAGCTCTTCGATCTTGGTGGGCGACAGCACCTCGGCCAGCAGTTTGATGGGCGAGTCGACGGCCAGTGGCTGCGCGTTGATGGGCACGCATTGACCGTTGATCTTGATCAGCGCAGGCGCAAACGGCGATAGGTAGACGTCAGACGCCTCTTTTTCGGCCATCAGCCGAAGTATCCGTTCCATCATGGCCATGTCAGGGTGCCCTTCAGCTCAGAGTGAGTAAGCCCGCTCCCGTGTGACCTGTGCACCGGGGGGCGAGCTGACGAGAGGTGCTCAGCGGCCGAGGGCTTCTCGGGCATGAGCGAAAGACTGTTCGCCGCTCAGTCGCGCAGCAGGTCGTTCAGGCTGGTCTTGGCGCGGGTTTGCGCATCCACCTTTTTCATGATGATGGCGGCGTAGGTGTTGTACTTGCCACCGGCCTTGGGCAGGGTGCCACTGACCACCACCGAGCCCGCAGGCACGCGGCCGTAGCTGATGGTGTCGGCTTCGCGGTCGTAAATGGGGGTGCTCTGGCCGATGTACACGCCCATGGACAGCACCGAGTTTTCTTCGACGATCACGCCTTCCACCACCTCGGAGCGCGCGCCGATGAAGCAGTTGTCTTCAATGATGGTGGGGTTGGCCTGCATGGGTTCCAGCACACCGCCGATGCCCACGCCGCCGCTCAGGTGCACGTTTTTGCCAATCTGGGCGCAGCTGCCGACGGCGGCCCAGGTGTCGACCATGGAGCCTTCATCCACATAGGCACCGATGTTCACGTAGCTGGGCATCAGGATCGCGCCCTTGGCCACGTAGCTGCCCTTGCGTGCCACAGCAGGGGGCACCACACGCACGCCGGTGGCCTTCATTTCGTCTTCGGTCAGGTGGGCAAACTTGGTGGGTACCTTGTCATAGAAGCCCAGGTCACCCGCGCGCATCAACACGTTGTCGTTCAGGCGGAAAGACAGCAGCACGGCCTTTTTGATCCACTGGTGCACGGTCCACTGGCCCACGCCTTCGCGGGTGGCCACGCGGATCTTGCCGGTGTTGAGCTGGTCAATCACCTCGTCCACCGCATCCATCACTTCTTTGGGTGCCGACGTGGCGGACAGGCTGGCACGGTTGTCCCATGCGTTGTCGATCAGGGTTTGCAGTTGTTGGGTCATGGATGGCCTTGGAATGAATGGATACAGGTTATTTTTGAATAGCAAACTGTTGAATCAGGGTGTGCGGCTGCGTACAAATTCTGCAATGCGGTGTGCGGCTTCCAGGCATTCGGCGGTTTCGGCCACCAGTGCCATGCGGATGCGGCCGGCACCGGGGTTGAACCCGTTTGCTTCGCGCGCCAGGTAGCTGCCAGGCAGCACCGTCACATTGTATTGAGCCAGCAATTCCCGGGCGAAGGCCGTGTCATCGCCACCCCAGGCCGCAGGCACGCCTGCCCACAGGTAAAAGCTGGCATCAGGCAGGGCCACGTCCAGCACGCTGGCCAGCACGGGGGTCACCTGGGCAAACTTGGCGCGGTACTGGGCGCGGTTGTCCACCACGTGGGCTTCGTCGTTCCAGGCGGCCACACTGGCGGCCTGTACCACCGGGCTCATGGCGCTGCCGTGGTAGGTGCGGTACAGCAAAAAGGCTTTCAGCAGCGCCGCATCGCCCGCCACAAATCCGCTGCGCATGCCGGGCACGTTGCTGCGCTTGGACAGGCTGGTGAACATGACCAGGTTTTTAAAGTCAGTACGGCCCAGCTTGACGGCGGCTTCCAGCCCGCCAAGCGGGGCGTCGTCACGGAAGTAAATTTCGCTGTAGCACTCGTCAGACGCAATCACAAAGCCGTGTCGGTCGCTCAACTCAAACAGCATTTGCCATTCACTCAGCGGCATCACGGCGCCGGTGGGGTTGCCAGGCGAGCACACGAACAGCAGCTGGGTGTTGGCCCACACGCTGTCGGGCACCGTGTCCCAGGCCACCGCGAAGTTGCGGGCCGGGTCGCTGGGGGCAAAGTAAGGCGTGGCCCCGGCCAGCAAGGCCGCGCCTTCGTAGATTTGATAGAACGGGTTGGGGCTCACGACGACCGGACCTGCGCCGCCCTGTACACCGGGGCGCGTGGGGTCGATCACCGTTTGCGCGAACGCAAACAAGGCTTCGCGCGAGCCGTTCACGGGCAGCACTTGGGTGGCGGCGTTCACCGTCACACCGTAGCGGCGCTGCATCCAGTTGGCACAGGCCTGACGCAAGGCGGGTTCGCCGCCAGTGGCTGGGTAACCTGCAAAGCCACTGGGCTGCGCCAGGGCGCTGGCATGCATGGCCTCGATCACCAGGGCAGGGGTGGCGTGTTTGGGTTCGCCAATGCCCAGACTGATGGGGCGGTAAGCCGGGTTGGGTGTGACACCTTCGAACAGCTTTTTAAGGCGCTCGAACGGGTAGGGCTGGAGTTTGGAAAGCAGCGGGTTCATGGGGGGCGATTATCGGTGGGCGGATGCCAGGTGCATCTCCTGCTGCAGGTGCATGCTGCACCACCACTTTGTCTTGCGCAATGATGTCGCGAAACGATGTGCTGGTGCTGGCCCAATCCACCACGTCCACGCGCCAGGGCAAATCAGATTCGGCAAAGGCATCGTTCAGCGCGGCCCACACGCTCAGCGGCAAGGGTTGCTGGGTGATGATGACCAGGTCGAGGTCGGAGTGGGGCTTGGCTTTCCCTTTTACCCGTGAGCCGAACGCCCAAACCTCGTGTTGCGGGACGCTGGTTTGCAAGATGCGAAGCACGGTGTCCCACAGGTCGGGGCGCACGTCGATCATGGCGCTTTCAGCCATTGCGTGCCTCAAGGGCGGCCAACAGCGCGCGTGCATCGGCCAAAAACAGCAACGTTCCCTGGTACACCTGCCGGGCCTTCTCGTGGTCATAGGTGTGGGCGGTGAGGTTGCGCATTTGCCGATACCCCAGCCAGGCTTGCACATCGGCAATCAAACCCTTTTCTGCGCCCACACGCAGGACATCACGGAAGTTGAATGTGTCTACTTCGTCAGGGCTGGCTGCGCCTGCTTCGATCTGGCGTCGCAGCATTTTGAAACCGATCTCGTAGACAAACTCGAAGTTCTGAATCACCCCGGCAATCAAGGTGTTTTGCACTTTATCGGACTGGTGAGAAAACCATTCGGCATCGCTGACGACATCCAACCCGTTTTCCAGCGACAACAGCGCATTGCGCAGGGGATCTAAATTCAATTTGGGGATGCTATTCATTGCCTGACTCCGACCTTGCTCGTCTGGTGAATTGAACTGGCTGCGTGGGTGAAGTTTGACCCTCTTTGGCATTGTCCCAGACCGTGCCGGGTGAGGCTGGTCAGGCGTGCATCGGCACCTTGCGCAGATAGGTCAGCAGCCGCCCCTTGTAGGCAAGTTGGGTGGGGTTGGCCACGTGGTCAAGCCGCACTTCGGTCAGGGTAAAGCCCAGGTGGGCCATGCGGCGGTTGAAAGCGGGGCGGTTGCCCCGGTTCGGGTCGACGATCCACACCTCGGCGCTGGCTGCTGCATGCGCTTCAATGAATTGAGCCAATCCACCCGTGTCGTCGCGCTCGTAAAGGATGTCGCTGCCCATGATGAGGTCGAACTGTCCGCTCACGGCCACGCTGCCATCGTTGCGGAGGGGGCGTTTGGCCTGTGTCGCTGCAGGTTCAGGCACGTCGGACGGAGTCGATGGGGATGCCTTGCTTGCGATTGCGCTGGGTTGGGTGACCGCAACCGCAACTGCGGTGGCATCTCCTGTGCTTGCGTCGACAGTTCCCCAGAGCCCATGGCGGTATTTCATGGGCAACAGCCCATTGAGTCGCAGGTTTTCGGCCAGGAACTGGGCGGCCAGGGGGTGGCAGTCGCTGGCGGTCATGTCGGCCCCGCGCCGGTGGCCCACCAGACTGGCCAGCCCCAGGCCACAGCCGATTTCCAGGATGCGTTCGCCTGCGGTGACAGGGCGCAACGCCATGTGGGCCGCCAGCTCGGCACCCGATGGCCACAGCAGGCCGAACAAGGGCCAGGTGGCTGCTGAGATGCCGACTTGCGCCGCCAGACCCAACGGGTCAGCGAACTGCTGGTTGTCAAAAAGGGAACGGATCTGCAGGTCGGCCACGCCAGTGACGGCGATGCTCTCGTGCTTGGTGAGGTAGCCGGGCATCGGGCTGGCGGGCCGGGTGCGTGAGTCGGCACCGGGCAGTGTGGGGGGAGGGCGGCCATTATCATCCCCACAACCATGTGGTCAGCAGGCGGCTCCTTCATCCACCGTCAAAGACTTTGACATGACCGTGGTCTGCAGCGTCAACCCCGCAGCGGTGTCGGAGTTGTGGACCATCAAGAACAAGACCTTCCACGGCATGCTGGGCGAAGACATCCTGCTCATGCAGAACTACGTGGCCCTGAGCGCCCGCAACGCGGCCTACAAGGTGGCTCGGGGGTACGAGGCCCTGAAACTGGCTGACAACCGCCCCCAAATCGAGTAGCAAATCCGCGAGCTGATCGGCAAGACCCTGGCCGAAGAAAACCTGGCCGACAAACTTTCGGTCTCCCAGGTGCAGGTGCGGGCCATCGTGCCGGCCGACGTGATCGTGCAAAGCGCCAACGAGCTGGTGCGGGCGCAAAACGAGCTCAAGACCAAAGAGGTGGAAGTGCAAACCGCCAAAAAAGAGGCCGAGCGCATCGCCGCGCTCAACGCCAACGCAGGGGCCATTGGCTACATGAACGCCATGGCCAACCTCAAGATTGCCGAAGGCGTGGCCTCAGGCAAGGTGCACACCATCGTGGTGCCCTACGACTTCAAAGGCATCGTCAACGCCAAGTGAGGATGGCTTGCTATTGAAAGCGGAGCTGCTTGTGTTTTTGAATAAAGCGGTATAGGCTGATTTTGCTTGAAATTTTTTCGGTCAAGCGAATTCGGTGAGTTGGGTGTCAACGCGCAACATATCCCCCAAATGGGGGATGCCAACGGGCTCAGGCGTTTGGCAAAATTGACGCGATGGGGGCGTTAATCAATCCCCTGTGACCCAACACCTGAAGAGGAATTTTGAATGCTCATCGTTTGGAAACGCAGCGGCCACCTTGCACTGACTTTACCTGCCGCAGTAGCACTCATTCACAAGGCCACCGTCCACGCCCCATCAAAATCAGGCCAGACGATCGCAATAATGATTGCAGCGGCCGTGGTGGTGGTGGTGGGTCACTTGTGGAATCGTTCTCTAGATGTCGAAGACAAAGGGCCTCACCTCTTCTTTGGACTACCAATGGAACTCTGGGGAATGGCAACCATTGGACTTGGATTGCTTGACTTCCTCGCAAGGCGAGCAGCCGGATAGTGGTCAGTATTTATTTTTATTTTGTTCTCAACCCAGCGCAGGTTCCCCTGTAAAGAATGCGGGCAGCGAAACTACAAAATGTCATGATCGGCATCCACGCCATGCACGGCGAAGACGTTCTTGGCGTGATCGATACCGATGGTGACAATGGCCATGGATTTCCCCTTTCAACAAACGAGTGAGTTGATGAGAGATTGCACTTCCCATCGTGGCACTTGGATGTCGATCGCTGCAACTGTGCGGCGCACTCGGAATGGGGGATTTCATTTAATCGCGGTGGGTAAATGCCCCACCCCTTGGGGCGGTATTTGTAGGCGATGCAAAGCGAGCCGTGTGGCTGTTTCGCATTTGCCTGCTTGGGTACCTGATACCCCGCTGCTTGCGGCGGGGTGTAACAAGGTTTTAATTGAGTAGTTGATCGAAGTCAGCTTTTGTGGAGGAACTATATGCCTGACGCATTTTTTCCAGTCGAAGTACCCGCACCTTGCAGCATGCTCTTTACTGCGATAGGCGATTGGTACCGCCTGTCCGTAGGCCAGATTCCGATGTTTATTGATTTGACTAACCCGGACGAGGATACGGTTACGGATGTCTGGGGTGCGGTCAGCCGACTGCGATATGCAGGTGCCATGAGTTTGTACGATCCTGCACTTGCGCCCGAGTTTTTTGAGAACCATCCTCTGCCGAGCGTAAGCGAAGTAATTCAGCTTGCTAGGCGAACGGCACCCGATGGAGACGTTTTTGCAGAGGCTATTCGCCTGTTGCTAAACGTTGAGAAAAAATCAGAGGCGACCATTCGCGTCGTCAACTACACGACCTATTCACAGATGGTGCTACCAGACGCAAAAGGCGAAATGTGCGTCATGATGCCAGGTGGCTGGCAAACTTTGCTCCCGGTTTTACCACCGCGTCCCGTGGTGCCTAACCCGGAGTATCTGGCAGACATTGAGCCGTTCTACACGACATCAGCGGTTTGGGCTGATGCTCCATCCATTGGTGACAGTGAAGATCTGTCCCAAGAGCCCTGCATACTCGTACAGGGGGCGGTAATGTTGCTGGCTTACTGGTCAGCCAGCAGCGGCATCACAGTGGTAAAATTTTTCCCCTACATTGAGCATCAGGAAACGAGAATCGGTGAATTGCTGGAAAGTCATCCGTACTTCAATGCGGGCCTGAAGGCCAGATCATTTAATCTTCTTTCTAAATCGCTCTTGACACGGTATTGGTCGCGTTTTCCCGCGCAGCATTGGGTGGTAAATTTTTCAGACCGCACCCTGGACATTGTCGCTTGGTCAGCCGAAGTGTTGGTGCTGCCGCCCTTTAATTCGACACTCGAAGCACTAAATTCCGCAGCGGAGAATGTGTTGGCGAAGTCAAATGAGGTGCCTCAGCCGGATGCTGTATAAGGGTGTTCGACTGACTGCGCCTTTATCAATATGTATCAAAAGCTGCTCAGGAGTTTGAAATACTGGTGGAAAACCATGCTGAGCAGTTACACTGCGGCTCAGACCCATATGGATAATATGTCTGCCGCTTACGGAATGTTGCTGGAAGAATTCAACAAGGCTTGTTCATAACGAGGGGGAGTCACATGTCTGAATGCAAAATCAATGAAGATGGCATTGTTACCTGCCCGCATTGTCACCACGAATACTCCGTCGAGGGAAACTGCCACTCTTTGCCTGCGCCCAAAGGTTCAGGCGGATGCATTCGGCAATGCTACTGCCCCAAGTGTGGGGAAACATGTTGTGCTGAAAGAGATACGCCTAGTCTTAAGCCGTGGTGAGCGTCACTCCTACCCCGGCAGTCAAGAGGGACTGCGCGAATAAACCCTCGCGCAGTCCCGTACTTTTACGTTGGGCATCTACTCGCCAAGGATAGCGGCTATGGATCTGAATGCATTGAAACAATTCAACACCGACTATGCGACTGCTATACAAGCAATTGCGAATACCGTGCAGGCGCTTACACCGATTGTCCTTGGCCTAATTTCTTGGGTGTACTTCAAGCTCTATAAAGAATCCAAGCTCAACCAAGGGGATGCCGCCAGCATAGTGAAGCCGGTGTTTTGGACCTTCGGAGATAAATTCAAAATTCTTGCTGTTCACAAATACCAAGCGTCCAATGACACTTCTGGATACACGCATGTATCACAAAACAGTCGGCCGGATCAGTGGCAACTTCTTATCGAAATTCGAAAGACTCTTCTCGGTATAAGACATGAAGTCGCACCGAAGAACCAAGACGATATTCTTGACGTCATTATTAGTCGAAACGGAACAGAAAAATGGAAGGTAATTCCATTCAACAAGTAGCTTTTTGCCCGATGCCCAACCCATCATTCCACCGGACCTGCACGAAAAGCCGCACAGTCCGGTGAATTCAGCCGTTGAGCCTTCCCCCAC
>JAVBXK010000030.1 GCA_030824555.1 bacterium | reverse complement strand
CCCAGCCTCTGCCACGTTGCCCATGCCCCAGCCCCATACCGTTGACCTGATCTGGACCAGCGAAGCCGACACCGACACGTGGGCGCGCCAGCTCGCAGCCTGCCCGCACGCGCGCCACGCCACCGTCACGTTGCATGGCGACCTGGGTGCGGGCAAAACCACCTTCGTGCGGCACCTGCTGCGCGCACTGGGTGTGCCCGGCCGCATCAAAAGCCCCACCTATGCCGTGGTGGAGCCGCACCAGGCCCAGGGCCCGCTGGGCGAGGTGGCGGTGTGGCATTTCGATTTTTACCGGTTTGAAGACCCCCGCGAGTGGGAAGACGCCGGGTTCAGGGACCTGTTTGCCAGCCCAGGCCTGAAGCTGGTGGAGTGGCCCGACAAAGCCGGTCCGCACCTGCCTGCGGCAGACCTGGCCGTGCACATCCACACCCAGGCCGATGACAGCCGACACGTCCGCGTGGTGGCGGGCACACCGCACGGGCAAGCCTGGCTGGCGGCGGTACACATCTCGTTACCAGCATCGCCGTCAGCTGATGTGCACGCCTCACCCCCCTCACCGGCCGACCACACCCGGCACACCGCATGAAGCGCCGCACCTTCCTCGAAAACTGGCTGGCCACATCGGGTGGCACCTGGGCAGGCCGTGGCACGCTGGCGCTGTGGCTGGGCGCACCGCAGCTGGCAGGTGCCGCGCGCATCGTGGCCGTGCGGGTGTGGCCTGCGCAGGACTACACGCGCATCACCATCGAATCTGATGCTGCGCTGGTGGCCCACACCCAACTGGTGGAAGACCCGCCCCGCCTGGCGGTGGACATTGAGGGCATCGACCTGGTGCCTGCGCTCAAAGAGCTGGTGGGCCGCGTCAAGTCTGACGACCCCAACATCGCCGGCCTGCGCGTGGCGCAGCACAAACCCAACCTGGTGCGGCTGGTGGTGGACATGAAAAAACCCATCAACCCGCAGGTGTTCACGCTGCCGCCCGTGGCGGCTTACCAGCACCGGCTGGTGTTCGACCTGTACCCCACCCAGGCCGCCGACCCCCTGGCCGACCTGATTGCCCAGCGCATGGCCGACGACGGCGCACGCACAGCCGCCCTGCCCCAGGCCAGCAGCCCAGCCGCGGCGTCGCCAGCGCCACCGCTCGCAGCAGGCACGACAGCCGCCACAGCAGATGCCGACCCTTTGGGCGCACTGATCGCCCTGCACACCCAGCGGCCAGCGGCTGCGGCGGGCAACAGCCCGGCCACGCCCAGCACCTTTGACACGCCAAACAATGCCAATTCATCAGCATCAAACAAATCTATAGCAAACAATTCAATAAACAAAAGAGACAAAGCACTTTTTGATTCAAAAATGCAAGGCCCTGCCTTCAGCCAAGGGCCTGCGCGGCCCAGTGCATCGGCCTTGCGCGGTAGCCACCCGGATGCCACCGCCAGTGCGTCGGCGGCCAACCCTTCCTCGGCCGCCCCGCCCAAGGCCGTGGCCGCCGCCTCACCCACTGACCGGCTGATCATCGTGGCACTGGACCCCGGCCATGGCGGGGAAGACCCCGGCGCCATCGGACCCAACGGCACGCAGGAAAAGAACGTGGTGCTGCAAATCGCGCACCGCTTGCGCGAGCGCATCAACGGGGCCCAAGTGAAGGGCAGCCCCATGCGGGCCTACATGACCCGCGACGCCGACTTCTTCGTGCCCCTGCACATCCGGGTGGACAAGGCGCGGCGCGTGCAGGCCGATTTGCTCATCAGCATCCACGCCGACGCGTTCTTCACGCCCAACCCGCAAGGCGGCAGCGTGTTCGCCCTCAGCACACGCGGGGCCAGCAGCGCCGCCGCACGCTGGATGGCCAACAAGGAAAACGCTGCCGACGTGGTGGGCGGCCTGAACGTGAAGGCCGCCGATGCCACCGTGCACCGTGCACTGCTGGACATGAGCACCACCGCGCAGATCAACGACAGCCTGAAACTCGGCACCGCCATGCTGCGCGAAATGGGCCGCGTGGGCAAATTGCACAAACCACAGGTCGAGCAAGCCGGGTTTGCGGTGCTGCGCGCGCCCGACATCCCCAGCGTGCTGGTGGAAACCGCCTTCATCAGCAACCCCGACGAGGAAGCCCGCTTGAACGACCCCACCTACCAGAACCAGCTGGCCGATGCACTGATGAGGGCCATTGAACGCTACTTCCAGGCCAACCCGCCGCTTGCGCGCAACCGGACCGCCTGAATGCGTGCCCTGCGTTGGCGGGGCATCAGGGCCGAGGGGCGCACACCTCTCCCTCCGATGTGACCATGCGGTTGCGCCCACCCGATTTGGCTTGGTACATGCGGCTGTCAGCCAACTCCACCAGCATGCGCCAGTCGGCGCATTGGTCTGCGCCGCGCTCGGCCAGCCCCATGCTGGCAGTCAGTGGGGCGCCGTCCGGGCGCATGCCAAAGCCAAGGGCCAGCATGCGCTGCATGGCGGCCACGGCCTGGTCCTGGCTGGTATGGGGCATGATCAGCAAAAACTCCTCGCCGCCCCAACGCGCCAGCACATCGCCTTGGCGCAGGTTGCCGCCCACGGCGACGCTCATGTTCTTGAGCACCGTGTCACCCGCATCGTGACCAAAGCGATCATTGATGTCTTTGAAGTGATCAAGGTCAATGAACACCAGCGACATTGGTCCCTGGCTGCGTGTGGAGAGGGTGAACTGCAGTTCAAGCATCTCTTCGGCACTTCTGCGCGAGAAAACCCCGGTCAAAGGATCCCGAATGGCTTGGCGCACCAGCGCGATCATGAACGCCAATTGGCTCATGCCTGCCATGGTCGCCACACTGGTGATGAGCAGCAGCAACCAGAATGCCCCCGCAAAGGAAGGCCAGTCGAGCGACGCCCATCGCAATGACCCTGCTACGGCCTGCGCAACCAATATAGGACTGGCAATGACCAGGTTTTCCAGCAGCGTCAACGGGAAAATGGCCATGCCTGCCAGCAGCACAAAAGGCAGGAAGGCGTACCCTGCCCCGATGGCGGCAGACACGCCCGACAACTGGTAATGGCTGAGCAGCGTGTACGACGCCACATAAAACACCGAGGGAATGGCGAACAGCAGCGCCAGCGAGCGGTAGGTGTCAAACAGCTCGCCATTGGGCCTGTAGAACACCACCAGACAGGCAAACGCAGCGCTGGCCGTCAGGCGCATGGCCGCGAGCCCAAACCACAGCGGAAACGGAAACACCATGTAGTCGATCAGGCTCCACAACGGCGTCAACAGTGCAAACATCAGTGCAACCAGTCGCACGCGGTTGACGATCATGGTGGCCCGCCGCCGTGCCAGCAAGGCCAGGTGCAGGTGCGGGGAAAGCAGCCACAGCAATTCGGTACGCGTCAACTCGCCAGAGAGCAGCTGGCTCAGTTGCCACCGCAGGCGCTGGGAGAAGGATTGCATGATGAGGTGGAGTGCGGATAGGTGTGACGTGGGCGTCGGACCAAAACCTCGGCGCTCATGCGGTCATTGTCGCTGAAGCGCGGCCCGCCTCCGGCACGCCACAATAGCCGTTTTGTTTGCAGCAGTTTCATTGCCATGTTTCACCCCCCTTTCACAGAGAGCAACGCACGTGCGCCCGGTTGACCTCGGCCTGGCCCTGTTGGTGGTGGTGGCGTGGGGCCTGAACTTCGTGGTGGTGAAGGTGGGCGTCACACACGTGCCACCGCTGCTGCTGGGTGCGCTGCGCTTTTTGCTGGCGGCGTTTCCGGCCATTCTGTTTGTGCGCAGGCCCAACGTGCCGGTCAAGTTGCTCTTGCTTTACGGGCTGACGGCGTCGGTCGGGCAGTTTGCGTTTTTGTTCACGGCGGTGAAGCTGGGCATGCCCACGGGCTTGGCGTCGCTGGTGTTGCAGTCGCAGGCGTTTTTCACGCTGGTGCTGGCGGCGGTGGTGCTGAAGGAACACTGGGCCGCCCACCAGCTGGGCGGGCTGCTGCTGGCGGGTTGCGGGCTGGCACTCATCGGCTCGGCGCACGGTGCGCACATGCCCCTGCTGGGCTTTGGGCTGACATTGGCGGCTGCCACGTCATGGGCAGCCAGCAACGTGGTCACCCGCGTGATCAGCGCGCGCGGCCCCATCAACCAGCTGGGGCTGGTGGTGTGGGGCAGCCTGGTACCACCGGTGCCTTTTCTGTTGCTGTCATATGGGCTGGAAGGCCCCAGGGCCATGGCCACCGCGCTGTCGGCATTCAACTGGGAGGCGTTTGCGGCCCTGGCCTACCTGTCGCTGGTGGCCACGCTGTTCGGCTACAGCATCTGGACGCGCCTGCTCACCCGCTACCCCGCCAACCAGGTGGCACCATTCAGCCTGCTGGTGCCCGTGGTGGGGCTGACCACCGGGTGGGTGGTGTACGGCGAGGCCATGCAACCCGTTCACTTTGCCGGGGCGGCCCTGCTGATGGCCGGGCTGGCCATGAACCTGTGGGGACGGCAGCTGCGCGACTGGCTGCTGGCGAGGTAAATCAGGGGTGAATCAGACCTTGGCCGAGCAGTTGACCATCCACTGCTGGCCAAACGGGGCGGTCAGGCGGCCGAAGTAGTCTCCACCAAACATGTCCTGCAGCGGCATTTGCACCGTGCCGCCCGTTGCCCAGCTGTGCGCAGACACCCCTGCGACGCAGCGGGCAATCGGCCAACGGCACAATCAGGCCCCATGTTGCCCACGCCCACTTACGAACGCACCCCGCTGCACACCCGCACCCTCACCTTCCGTGGTTTTGCCCGGCCCGATGGCCTGTGGGACATGGAAGGCGAGCTGCACGACACCAAGCACTACGACCACGTCAGCGGCCCCGGTGTCCGCAAAGCGGGCGAGCCCATCCACCACCTGTTTTTGCGCGTGACGTTGGACGCCAGCTTGTGCATCCACGACATCGCCACCAGCATGCACACGGCCCCGTTCGGGGAATGCAGTGTGGCCAACCAGCACATGCGGCGCTTTGTGGGCATGACCATCGGCAGCGGCTGGCGCCAGACCATTGAAAAAACCATCGGCGGCCTGGAAGGCTGCACCCACCTGAGGGAGCTGTTGTTCAACATCGCCACCGCCGCGTTCCAAACCATTCCTCACCACCAGGAAGTGCAACGCATCGAGCGGGGTGAACCCATGCACGACGCATCCACCCCCCCATTTTTTGTGGGCCGGTGCATGACGTGGGATGCCAGCGGGCCGGTCGTGGCGCGGCTGATGCCGCAGTTTGCCAAGCCTGCTCAGTGACCTGACGCCGTGACAAATGCCGAGTCCTCAGGACAAGGCTCCGAGCGGCCAGAGACCTGGATAGCGGCCATGATGAGGTCGTCCATGTCACCTTTTTCAATCAGGTTGGCAAAAGTCTCGGCAATGGCTGGATCAAAGTGGCTGCCAATGCCTTCTCGGATTTGCGCCAATGCGGCGTCTTTTTGCCAGGCACCTTTGTAAGGCCGGACGCTGACCAGCGCATCGAACACATCCACCACCGCCACCAGGCGGGCCACGAAGGGGATGGCATCGCCTGTCAGCCCATCGGGGTAGCCCTTGCCATTCCATTTTTCGTGGTGGCTGCGGGCCACCAGCCGGGCCATAGCCAGCGACGGGCTGCGCTTGAGCACGGCATCCCCGATCAGCGTGTGGCGCTGAATATGAGCGAACTCGTCATCCGTCAGCGGCCCGGGTTTGCGCAGGATGCTGTCGGGAATGCCCACCTTGCCCACATCGTGCAAGCGGCTCGCCTTGGCATAGGCCAAGGCCTCGCCCCCCGTGCAGCCCATGGCCAGCGCCAGCCGATGCGTGTAGGCCTGAATGCGGCGGATATGCGTGCCTGTGGCACTGTCTTTGAACTCGGCCACATGGCCAAGCATGTCGATGGCTTCGTCATACGACTCCTCCAGGCTGTGGTGCAGCCGGAAATTGTCGAGCGCGGCAGCGCACTGGTTGGCCATGATCTGGATCAGTTCGCGGTCGCTCGCTGACAGCTTGTCGCCCACCTCCAGGTACACAAACCCCAGCACACTCCCACCAACTTGCAAAGGCAGCACCATCGCACCATTGCGCAGGCGGTCAGGCATTTCGTGGGTGATGACCGCTTGCGAGCACAGCCGCACAATCTCTTGCCGCCGCGTGTCACCGCCATTGAGCGTGTCGAAGTCGCCGGCACCGGCGCGGATATGGATGTCTTCGCCGTCCACAGTGGCCACCAAGCCATCGATGGTGGAAATCAGACCCGATTTGCCCAGCTTGCAAATACCGATGAGCTGCATCAGCACGCCCTGAAAGTAGTCTTCCAGCTTGTTGCGGTGCAGGTTGTACAGGTCCGGCGTGACATCGAGAATGCGCGACAGACCCAACCGGTTGAGCTCGATGGTCTGCAGGTCGTGATACCCCTTCAGGGCATTGCGCACGGTGGTGTAAAGGCGCTGGGCAGTGAGCTCGGTCTTGTCTTTGTAGTCGTCGATGTCGAAGTGGTCGATCACGTATCGCTCGGGTGCCACGCCGGGTTGCCCGGTGCGGATCACCAGCCGGATCATCAGGTTCTTCAGGTCTTTTCGGATGTACTCGACCAGCTTCAGCCCGGCATCGTCGGACTCCATCACCACATCGACCAGCGCCATCGCAATGTCTGAATGCTCGCTCAGCAGCTGCTTGGCTTCCTCGGCGCTGCGTGCTTCCAGCAGCTCGATGGGGCGGTCCCCGAACACAAAGCCGCGCAGATTCAAAGCCGTCAGGCGCAGCACATCGGGTTCGTCATCTACCACCATCACCTTCCACGGCAACACCCGTGGCCCAACGGTGCCATCGGCACCGGTTTTCAGTTTGCGAACGATTTTCATGAGGCAGTTGGTTGTTCGATGGCCAGATTGGCCGGATACACGATGGTGAACCGCACCCCAGCGCCAGATGCGCTGTCGCAACGGATGGTGCCATGCAGCGCCTGAGTCACCAGGTTGTGAACAATGTACAAACCCAAGCCACTGCCTCCCTGGCTGCGGCGCGTGGTGAAGAAGGGTTCGAACACCCGGGCCACGGTTTCTGTGGGCATACCCGCACCGTTGTCGACAAACTCGATGTGCACTTGGCCATCCACCAGCGCGGCATTCCATTCAATGGTGCCTTCACCGTTGCCATCGGCAAATGCGTGGATGCGGCTGTTCTGCATCAGGTTGATCAGCACCTGCGCCACCGCACCCGCAGGGCCATGCAAACGCAATCCTGGCGGGCAATGCCAGGCCACTCGGATGCGCGTGTACTTGAACTCGTTGCGCAGGCTGCGTTCAACGTCTTCAAACACCTCGGCCAGTTCGTACACGCGCTCGCGTTCTGACGACTGGTCCACCGCCGTGCGTTTGAAGCGTTGCACCATATCGGCCGCTCGGTGGAGGTTGCCCGTAGCCAGCTCGGTCGCCTCGGCCAGCATGCCCATGCGCAAATTCAGGTCTTCCTCGCGGACTTCGTCCTGTTCCATCAATTTACCCAGCTCGGCCACCAGTTCCTGGGCATGCGACGTGGCACCCAGTGCGACGCCCACAGGCGTGTTCACCTCATGTGCAAACCCAGCAACCATGCGCCCCAGTGAAGCCATTTTTTCGGCTTCGATGGCGCGTGCCTGTTCGGACTGCAAGCGCTCATTGGTCTCACGTAGTTCGGCCGTGCGCTCGTCCACCCGTTTTTCGAGCGTGGCATTGAGTGCGGTCAGCGAAGCCTGGGCCGCTACCAACTGTTCGTTTCTAGCTGCCAGGCCTGCATACAGGTTGCGCAAAGCGCTCAACAAAATGCCCGTCCTGGGATCGTCAGATGACTGGTCCTGCGCATAGGCATCGTCAGGGGACACCCCCGCACGCACGGCCAGCACTTGCCGCCCCAAAGACTGGTCGTCACCCAAAATGTGGAACACCAGCCAATTGGCCAGAAACTCGATCAAAGGTGCCAGGTGAAGGTCTTCCCCAGCCTTGCGCCGGTTGATCCAGTCCACCACCTGGGCCACAAAGCGCTGGTGCGTGTCGCGGTGGCGGTCGGCATGCCGGGCCGCCACGCCAGCTGCGGTCATGATGCCCTCCTCGCACTGGAAGTGGTACACGGTGTAGTCAGCCAGTTCGGCCAGGGCCTGGTCGATGCGCGCAGGGTCGCCGCTGTGGGCATCCTCCCCCAACTGGTTGACCAGACCGACCAGCCGCCGATGCTGGGCATCCACCTCGGCGAGGCCGGTTTCAAACAAACTGCTCCACGTGAAGGCGGGCATGGGGGGCTTTCTGTTCGGTGGCCAATACCCTTGGCCACTATGCGGACATTCTAGGCACAGCGCAGAACACATGACCAACAACGAATGCGACACCAGCGCATGTCAAACGCCGTATCGCAAGGGGTAACATCAAAAATGTATTCAACAGCGGGGCCACGTTCATGAAACGAATCAGTTGGTTGGGTCTGTTCGGTGCATTGTGTGTCGCGTGCGGTGTGCATGCCCAAACGCTGACTGTGGGCATCACACCGCTCAAACCTGCGGCCAAGCTGGCCGAAGAATGGTCCCCCTTGTTGGACGAAGTGGGCAGGCGCGCTGGCCTGGCGTTGCGCTTTCGAACCGCGCCCAGCATCCCCGCCTTTGGCGACCGGCTTGACAAGGGTGAGTACGACATCGCGTACATGAACCCTTACCACTATCAGGTTTACAGCGCCCAGCCTGGCTACCGGGCGTTCGCGCGTGAACGGGAACAACCGCTGGAGGGCATTCTGATTGTGCGCAAGGACGGCCGAATCAAGGCGCTGCGGGACATTGACGGCACCACGGTCAGCTTCCCGACCCCTCTGGCATTTGCCGCGAGCATCCTGACGCAAGCCGAGCTGCACAAGCAAGGCATACACGTGCAAGCCCGCTATGTGCAATCGCACGACTCGGTGCTGAAAAGCGTGGCAGCCGGCAATTTCGATGCTGGCGGCACCATACTGAAAGTGCTGCAAACAGCAGACCCGCAACTGGCCAACAATTTGCGGGTGCTGCACAAAACGGCGGTGTACCCATCGCATCCGTTCTGCGTTCACCCCCGCGTTTCGCCTGCTGTGGCCGACAAGCTGCAACAGGCATTCGTCAGCTTGCACGAAGACGAGGTGGGCAAGAAGTTGTTGGCCGCCATCGCCTTCAAAGGTTTTGAAATTGCGGCCGACCGGGACTATGACGGCGTGCGCCGACTCGACCTGAAATCGCTGATCGGGACGGTGCAATGAACACGGCGCCCCAGCGCCACACAACATGAAATTCCGGACCAAAACGGTACTCGGCATCACACTGATTCAGGCGGTTTTGCTGACTGTGCTGGTGGTGTCGGTGCTGTCTCAGATGCGCAGTGCCTGTCAGCAGCAAATCGACCACCGGGCCAGCGTGACGGCACAACTGTTGGCAGCAGCGGCCCGAGATGCCATGGTGGCCTATGACGTGTCCACCCTGCATAACCTGGCTACCGAACTGGTGGCATCGGGTCAGGTGGCATATGTGGACTTTCGGGATGAACAAGACAAGCACATGGTGTCTGTCGCGCCGGGCTCGCGCCCCGCCGTTGCAACGCAGGCCGCACCAGACGAAGACATGCTGGTACGCAACGTGGTGATCGAGGTGGCGGGCAAGCGTTATGGCACTGCATGGTTTGGTATTCAACTGGATGAAATGACCGCGCTGCTGGTATCGGTCAAGAACCGCACCATTGCCATCGCGCTGGGTGTGATGGCCGCTGTGGCGGTGTTTTCCATGCTCCTGGGTCAGCTGCTGACCCGCAGCCTGACGGCCTTGAACGTCGCCAGCCGCGAAATCGCAACCGGCAACCTCACCCACCAGATCGATGCCATGGGCAATGACGAGCTGGCCGAAACAGCACGCGGTTTCAATGAAATGGCCAGGCAACTTGCCGCCATCCATGCCGAACACACATCAACCCTGGAAGAACTGCGCACCCTGGCCTACCAGGATGCACTGACCGGTGCGCACAACCGCCGCAGCTTCCTCAGTGTGCTTGAGCAGGAAGTCCTGCGTGTGCAACGCACGGGCGCGTCAACGGCACTGGTGATGATCGACATAGACCACTTCAAACATGTCAATGACACATGGGGGCACGATGCGGGCGATGCGGTGCTCAAACACCTGGTGGCGGTGCTGCAAAACAGCCTGCGCCGCATAGACACCCTGGGTCGGCTGGGCGGAGAGGAATTTGCCGTTTTGTTACCCGAAACCACACTGGACGGCGCGGTCGAACTGGCCAACCGGTTGCGCCTGTCCGTGCAAGACAGCCCAGCCGCAGTGATCAACCCAACCGAAGGGCTGCCGCCAGCCACCATTCCGTTCACCATCAGCCTGGGCGTGGCCACGCTTGCGGCATCGGACAGCCAGGTAAACAGCGTGTTGAAGCGCGCCGACATGGCGATGTACCAGGCCAAAACCACTGGCCGCAACAAAGTGTGCGTGGCAACCACCCCCGACACGACCATGGATTTGCCCGGTTGAGGGTTGGCATGGCACTGCGGAGGCAGGGCAACGTTTACCTCACTTGGGTCGGTTCATCTTGCACTCGGTACCTTGGGCCAGTTCGTTGCCGGTGTAGACCGCGTCGGTGCGAAAGCCGTACTGGGTGCCTTCCCAGCCGGTTTTCACGGTTTTGCCGTCCACGGGCGCAATGGTGTTGACCACCTGGGGCAACAGGGCCTGGTGGTCTTCAGCGCGCATGCGCACCGTGCCCACGGCAGTGTCCAGCGTCAGATCTTCCATGGCCCTGGCGATCTTCACCACGTCCAGCGACTGGGCCTTGTTCACCGCAGCCGCCAGGAAGCGGGGAGTCATGTCGATGCGCGGGGTCAGGAAATCTTTGCCCGTTTTGGCCTGGTAGGCCTTGGCCAGGGCGTCGACTTTGGGCGAATCGATCTGGCCTGGGTGCCACTCGGCCACCCAGGTCACTTGGCCCAGCTTGACCTGTGACACCGCCAGCACAGTGCCGGGTATGGAACCGGCACTGTGGTTGAAGTAGCGCAGGTTGTAACCCGCGTCGCCCGCGGCTTTGAGCAGCAGCACCATGTCTTGCCCCCAGTTGCCGGTGATGACCGCATCGGCCCCCGTGCTCTTGACCTTGGCGACATAGGGGGCGAAGTCTTTGACACGGCCAATCGGGTGCAGCGCATCGCCGACGAACTGGATGTCGGGCCGCGCCATGCCCACCAGTTCCTGGCCGTAGCGGGCCCACTGCTTGCCATGGGCGTAGTCCTGGTTGAGCAGGTAGACCTTCTGGACGTCGGGCTGTTTTTTGATGTAGTTGGCAAGGGCCTTCATCTTCATGGCGGTGTTCGCCTCGAACTGAAAGTGCCAGAAGCTGCAGGCTTTGCCCGTCAGGTCGGGGTCGATGGACGAGTGGTTGAGCACCAGCACAGCTTTGTCGGGGTTGCGCTCGTTGTGCTTGTTGGCGGCCTGCACCAGCGCAGCCACCACCGACGAGCCGGACCCGCCAGTCACCACCACACGGGCACCCTGGTCCACTGCAGCCTGAAACGCGCTCTGGCTTTCCTGGGCGGACAGTTTGCTGTCGAACGGCAGCAGCTGCAGTTTGGTGCCTTTGAGCACACCGCCCTTGGCGTTGATGTCTTCCACTGCGTATTGCAGGTGCGAGAGCATCAGCTCACCCACGTTGGCAAACGGCCCAGACAGCGGGTCGATGTAAGCCAGCTTCAGCGTGCTGGCGGGCTGGGCGTGCAGGCCCGACCCCGCGAGCAGCAAGGCCCCCAGCAAGGGGGTGCGGAGGGCGCTGAAAAAGCGGCCGGGCCGACGGTGGGTGATGGGTGTCATTGCGATGTGTCTCCTCAGGTTTCAGGCGGCTTGTCTTCGGATGGGGGCTTGCGTCGCCTTGTGCGCAACCCCAGAACGCGCCACGCGAGCTGGCTCAGCTCGCGCACCACTTCTTCGGGAGATAACCGGCCGTCGGGCCGGTACCAGTTGTAGAGAAACCCGGGCAGGCTGCAAGCGGCCAGGGCGGTGATCTTGGTGTCGTTGAAATCGAACATGCCCTCGGCACGTCCCCGCTCCAGCAGGGCGCAAAGCCGGTCGTAGAACCGGTTGGCCAACGCCTTCTGGGCGGCCACGTATTCGGGGCGGTAGGCCTGTGGCTCGCGGTAGGGGAAGAACGCAGCAGGGTGGTGCGCCAGCGTGGCGCGGATGAGGCGCTCGATGCCATCGGCAACCTGGGTGTGGGCGGGACGTGCGTCGTCCTCGGGAAAGTCCATGGCGGTGAAGCAGGCCACCGTGGGCGCCCACGACAGCTGCTCGAACAGCTCCTGCTTGTTGCGGAAGTAGTAGTACACAAAAGGTTTGGTCACGCCCAGGCGCTGTGCAATCTGGTCGATGGTGGTGTTGGCATAGCCCAGTTCGTCAAACAGCTGCTCGGCCGCGCGCAGGATGCGCTCGCGCTTCTCGTCGGAGCTGGCGGTGTCTGATTTCTGTCTGCCTTGGGCTTTCACGGGAGGTGTGGTCATGGAAGGGGGTTGGGGCATCGGCGTGTCAAACAGGCGTCATTCACGTTATACCAATGGGTATGAAATTCCTACCAACGGGTATACATTGAACAGACATCGGGTTCCTGGCCATCTTCTGGGAAACCCTGATGTGGCCGTCCGGAACACCGCTATTTGACACACAGGAGACAGACCCATGACCCCAGCCCCCGCCACCCTGCAACCGCTGCACGAACAGTTGCGCCACCACGCTCGCCAGACCCCTGGCAAAGCGGCCTACATCTGGTACGGCCAGACGCTGAGCTGGCAAGAGTTGGACCAGGCCAGCGATGCATTTGCCGCGCACCTGCAGTCCATCGGGGTGACCAAAGGCACGCCGGTGGCGTTGTTCATGAACAACTGCCCGCAGTACGTCATGGCGCACTACGGCATTCAGAAGGCAGGGGCCATCGTGTGCCCGTGTGGCCCGCTGAACAAGGAGCACGAGCTGGCCTACCAGCTCAACGACTTGCAGGCCCGGGTGATCGTGGCGGCAGACAACCTGCTGCCGGTGGTGGCCAAAGTGAAGCCCGACACCGCGCTGACCCACGTGCTGGTGGTGCGTTACGCCGAGCTGCTGCCCGCCCACCCCACCTGCAACGTGCCCGCTGAATTGGCGGCGCCCGCAACAGCCCCAGCCGAACTGCCAGCGGGGTACACCGACTTCATGGCCGTGGTGCGCCAGGGCGGCACACCCGCACCGGTGGCACTGTCGATGGACGACGTGGCGCTGATGACCTACACCTCGGGCACCACCGGCCTGCCCAAGGGGGCCATGCTGACCTATGGCAACGCCGCCTTCAAAACCGCCGCATCGGCCGCGTGCAACGGGGCCGGGCCCGATGACGTGCTGCTGGCCGTGGCCCCGCTGTACCACATTGCCGGCATGGTCATGGGCGTGAACCTGCCCGTGCACACCGGGGCCACGGCGGTGCTGATGCACCGCTTCGACCCGCTGGGCGTGGCCCAGGCGCTGGAGCGGCACCGCGCCACCTGGTGGTACAGCATTGCCCCCATGAACGTGGCGCTGATGCAGGTGCCGGGCGCAAAGGACATGGACTGGTCCGCACTGAAGATGAACCCGGTCACCTCGTTCGGCATTGCCTTCACCGATGCGCTGGCCCAGCAGTGGCGGCAGTTTGCGCCGCAATGCCAGTCGTTCGAAGCGGCCTACGGCCTGTCGGAAACGCACACGGTGGACACCTACATGCCGCCCGACGCCATCCGCTGGGGCACGCACGGCAAGCCCGTACCGGGCAACACCATCCGCGTGATCAACCCCGAAACGGGGGCCGACCAGCCCGTGGACGAGCTGGGTGAAATCATCATTTCAGGGCCGGGCAATTTCAAAGGCTACTGGAACAAGCCTGAGGCCACGGCCCAGACGCTGAAAAACGGCTGGGTGCACACCGGAGACATGGGAAAAATCGATGCCGACGGTTACCTGACCTTCGTGGGGCGCTACAAAGAAATGATCAAGGTATCGGGCTACAGTGTGTTCCCGGAAGAGGTGGAGGCCATCCTCGTCAAACACCCGGCGGTGGCGCAGGCGGCGGTGATCGGCGTGCCCGACCCCGAAAAAGGCCAGGTGGTGCGCGCGTTCATCGTGCTCAAGGCCCAGCAGTCGCTGACCGAGGCCGAGCTGGTGGCCTGGGCTCGCGACAACATGGCCGTGTACAAAGCCCCCCGGGAGGTGCGTTTCATCCAGGCGCTGCCCGCCACCGGTGCAGGCAAAGTGCTGCGCCGCCTCCTCAAAGACTGAGCCCCAGAGACCGCACACATGTTCCGAAAAATCCTGATCGCCAACCGTGGCGAAATTGCGCTGCGCATTGTCCGCACCCTGCGTGAAATGGGCATTGCCAGCGTGGCGGTGTACGCCCAAGACGATGTGAAGGCCCCCCACGTGGACGCGGCCGACGAGGCCTATGCGCTGGAGCGCACCGGCCCCGAGGCCTACCTGGACGGCCCACGGCTGCTGGCCATTGCCCGCCAGCACGGCTGCGATGCCTTGCACCCGGGCTATGGCTTCCTGAGCGAACAGGCGGGCTTTGCGCAGGCCTGCGCGGCGGCGGGCATCCGCTTCATTGGCCCCACACCCGAACAGCTGACCCTGTTTGGCGACAAGGCGCAGGCGCGGGGTCTGGCCCTGCGCCATGGCGTGCCACTCATGCCGGGCATCGACCGGGCTGTGACGCTGGAAGAGGCCCTGGATTTCTTCCGCCGCCAGGGTGGTGCGGGGGTCATGGTCAAGGCCATTGGTGGCGGCGGCGGCCGTGGCATGCGGGCCGTGCGGCGGGCCGAAGACCTGCCAGCGGCGTTCGAGCGTTGCCAGTCTGAAGCGCAGGCGGCATTCGGCCAGTCAGGTGTGTATGTGGAACGTCTGATGGCCGGTGCCCGTCACATCGAGGTGCAGGTGGTGGGTGACGGCCAGCAGGCCATGGCACTGGGCGACCGGGAGTGCACGGTGCAGCGCCGCTTCCAGAAGGTGGTGGAAATCGCGCCCAGCCCGTCGCTGGGAGATGCCCTGCGGCAGCAGCTGACCGATGCGGCGCTGCAGATGGCCACCGCCGTGGGCTACGAAGGGCTGGGCACGTTCGAGTTCCTGGTGGACACCGCTTCGGCCACGCTGCCGTTTGTGTTCATCGAAGCCAACCCGCGCCTGCAAGTCGAACACACGGTGACCGAAGAGGTAATGGGGGTGGACCTGGTGCGCATTCAGGTGTCACTGGCCGCAGGCGAACGCCTGGCCAACCTGGGGCTGGACCCTGCCCTGCCCCCCCAGCCACGCGGACACGCCATCCAGTGGCGGCTCAATGCCGAAACCATGGATGCCCATGGCGTGGCCCTGCCCTCGTCCGGCCAGATCGACGGCCTGACCTGGCCTGCCGGGCCGGGCATCCGCATCGATGCCCATGCGGTGGTGCACACCACCCCGTCGCCCCATTACGACACCTTGCTGGCCAAGGTCATCGTCAGCCACCACAGCGGCCGGTTTGCAGACGCGCTGCAACGCTCGCGCCGCGCGCTGGACGAATGCCGCATCGGCGGCCTGGCCACCAACATCGGCCTGCTGCGCCGGATCGCCGCGCACCCGGACATGGCGACCCTGCACATCCACACCCGCTGGCTGGAAGATCGGTTGCCCGAGTGGCTGGCAGCGGACGATGCGGCAGAGACCTTCGGCACCGCCGACCACACCGATGAGGCCCTGCCGGGCAATGCCCACACCCTGCGCGCGCCCATGGCGGCCAAGGTGAAGGAGGTGACCGTGGCCGTGGGCGACACGGTGCGCGCCGGCCAGCAACTGGTGGTGCTGGAGGCCATGAAAATGGAGCATGTGTTCGATGCCACCGCCTCGGGCCGGGTGACAGCCATCCACGTGGCCACCGGACAGCATGTGGCGCAGGGCCATGTGTTGGTCGAGCTGCAGCCGCTGGACGACCAGGCCGATGGGCAAGCCACTGCAGCGCAGGTGGACCCCGACCACATCCGGCCCGACCTGCAGCGGGTGATCGACCGCCACGCCTTCACGCTGGACGAGCACCGCCCCGCCGCCGTGGCCAAGCGCCACGCCCAGGGCGGGCGCACCGCCCGCGAAAACGTGGCCGATCTGTGCGATGCCGACAGCTTCATCGAGTACGGGGCACTGGCCATTGCGGCGCAGACGCGCCGCCGCAGCCTGGAGGACCTGATCGCCAACACCCCGGCCGACGGCATGGTCACTGGCATGGGCACCGTCAACGCCGAACAGTTCGGCCCCGAGCGCAGCCGCACGGTGATGATGGCCTACGACTACACCGTGCTGGCGGGCACCCAGGGCATGCGCAACCACCACAAGACCGACCGCATGCTGGGCCTGGCCCACAAGCTGCGCCTGCCGGTGGTGCTGTTTGCCGAAGGCGGCGGGGGCCGCCCCGGCGACACCGACATGCCCATCGTGGCAGGCCTGAACAACCACACCTTCAGCCAGTTTGCGGCCCTGTCCGGCAAGGTGCCGGTGGTGGGCATTGCCCACGGGCGGTGTTTTGCGGGCAATGCGGCCTTGCTGGGCTGTGCGGACGTGATCATCGCCACCGAAGCGGCCAACATCGGCATGAGCGGCCCGGCCATGATCGAAGGCGGCGGGCTGGGGGTGTTCAAGCCCGAGGAGATCGGCCCGGCCCATGTGCACACCGCCAACGGCGTGATCGACGTGCTGGTGCGCGACGAGGCCGAGGCGGTGGCCACCGCCCGGCAGTACCTGTCTTATTTCCAGGGGCCTGTGGCGCACTGGCAGGCCCCCGACCAGCGGGCGCTGCGCCATGCCGTGCCGGAAAACCGCCTGCGCGTGTACGAGGTGCGCGACGTGATGCGCGGCCTGGTGGACGAAAACAGCCTGCTGGAGCTGCGCCAGGGCTTCGGATCCGGCATGGTCACGGCGCTGGCGCGCCTCCAGGGCCGCCCCGTGGGACTGATGGCCAACAACCCCCGGCACCTGGGCGGGGCCATCGATGTGGACGCCGCCGACAAGGCCGCCCGCTTCATGCAGCTGTGCAATGCCCACGGCCTGCCCATCGTGTCGCTGACCGACACGCCCGGCTTCATGGTGGGCCCCGACATCGAGGCCCAGGCGCAGGTGAGGCACGTGTCGCGCATGTTCGTGGTGGCGGCACACCTGTCGGTGCCGTTTTTTGCGGTGGTGCTGCGCAAGGGCTATGGCCTGGGCGCACAGGCCATGACGGCGGGCGGCTTCGATGCGCCGGTGTTCACCATTGCCTGGCCGACCGGCGAGTTCGGTGCCATGGGCCTGGAAGGGGCGGTGCGCCTGGGTTTTCGCAAAGACCTGGAAGCCGCCACCCCCGGCCCGGAACGCGACGCGCTGTTCGACAAACTGGTGAAGCAGCAATACGCCAACGGCGAAGCCATGAACATGGCCGCCACGCTGGAGATCGATGCCGTGATCGACCCGGCCGACACCCGCTCCTGGCTGGTGCGGGGCCTGGCATCGTCGGCAAAGCAGGAGCGGGCAGCCGCGCCCTTTGTCGATACCTGGTGAAGTGGTGCCCGTGACTTGATGGTGCATGGGTCCACAAAACCGTGTCTGGGCCTTGGAACCGTCGTGTCTTTTGGTCGCTGCCACATCAGGCAATTGCTTGAGTGTCTTTTTTATGCGTTCTTCACGCTCTTGGGTCGCGCGCTCCAAGCCAATCGCACCTGCTGACCACGCCTTGCAGACGGTGTTGCGATCTGCGGGTGTCGTCACGTCAAAACTTAAGCCTGTCTCGTACCAGCTTGAAAACCGGGAGAAAACGCTCAGCCTCTCAAGCCACGAAGCGGTAACCGATGCCCGATTCGGTGACCAGGTGCACCGGCAGGGTGGGGTTGCGCTCGATTTTTTTGCGCAGATTGGCCATGTGCACGCGAACGTAGTGCGTGTCCTCCATGTGCCCGGGGCCCCAAACGGTTTTGAGCAGCTGCTGATGGGTGATGACGCGGTCGGGCTGCGAGGCCAGGTGCGTCAGCAACTTGTATTCGATGGGCGTGAGGTGCAGCACCTCGCCCGCACGCTCCACACGGCGGCGCACCAGGTCGATGTTGATGTCGCCGAAGGCAAGCACCGGCTCGCCCGATGGAGTCTGCTGGCTGCGCCGTCGCAACTGGGCGCGCACCCGGGCCATCAGCTCGCCAGCCCCGAAGGGCTTGACCAGGTAGTCGTCGGCACCGGCATCCAGGGCGGCAATTTTGTCTGCCTCGCTGCTGCGGGCCGACAGCACGATCACGGGCACCGCCGACCACTGGCGCAGGTCGCGGATGAGGTCCACCCCGTCTCCGTCGGGCAACCCCAGGTCCAGCACCACCAGGTCGGGCCGCCGGGTGGCAGCCTCGATCAAACCGCGCTGGACGCCGTCGGCCTCGTGCACGGTGTGCCCCTCGGCGCTGAGTGTCAGGCGGACAAAGCGCCGGATGTCGGGCTCGTCCTCGACGATCAGAATGTGGGATGGCATGTCAGCCATTGTCAGGCACTCCCTGCCCTGAACCGTCATCTTCCGGTGGCGTCCCACGGGGCAACAGCACCTCGAAGCGGGCACCAACGATCCGCCCGTCGGCGTGCCGGTTGTACCCGCTGATGCGCCCGCCATGCGCCTGGACGATGGCGCGGCAGATGGCCAACCCCAGGCCCACGCCGGGGGTGGCGCTTTCGCGTTGACCGCCGCGTTCGAACTTCTCGAACAGGCGTTCTTCGCCCCCTTCTGGCAGGCCCGGACCTTGGTCGTCCACGGTCAGCACCACGTCGCTGCTGCGCGCCTCGGCACCCACTGTGACCGGGCTGCCCGGCGGCGTGTATTTGGCAGCGTTTTCCAGCAAATTGACCAGCACCCGTTCAATGAGCACGGCATCGAGGTGAAGCAGCGGTAGGTCACTGGGCAGGCGAACCTGGATATCGCGCCCGCTCAGCACCGGGATGCAAGACCCCAGCGCACTGCCCACCACGTCTTCCAACGGCTGCCACGCGCGGTTGAGTTGGACGGCACCGGACTGCAAGCGCGCCATGTCCAGCAAGTTGTTCACCAGGGCGCTCATGCGCAGCGCCGATGTCTGGATGGCTTGGGCCACCTCCCGCTGAACCTCGGTCAGCGGTGCATCCCCCCGCACCAGGGTGTCGGACAAGCCCACCAGCGACGCCAGCGGGGTACGCAGGTCGTGCGAGATGGCCGACAACAGCGAGTTGCGCAGCCGTTCGGACTCGATCTGCACGGTGCTTGTCCGGGCCACGTCGATGTAGTGAATGCGCTCCAGCGAAATGGCCAGCAGCGAGGCGCAGGTGTCCAGCAGCCGGCGTTGCTCGGGGCCCAACTGGCGCGGATCGGGCAGGTCCAGCGCCAGCACCCCGCGCACCCGCATGGGCGCCTTCAAGGGCAACACCAGACAACTGCTGGAAGGCAAGGTGTCGGTACCGGGGCCGGCAGGCTCCACCCGGTCGAATGCCCATTGGGCCACACCAGGGTCCACGGTTGCCGTGCCGCCGGGGAGGGCCAGCAGGTGGTCGCGCTCGTCGGCCAGCAGCAGGGTCGAGCGGGCGTGAAATTCAGACTGCAAAAACCGCGCGCCGATCTCAGCCACCTGTTCGGCCAACAGGGCGGCAGACAGGTCGCGCGACATGTCGTACAGGCTGCGCACCCGGTGCTCGCGCTGGGTGGCGGCCTCGGCTTGTACCTTCAGCCCCGCTGTCAGCTGCCCCACCACCAGCGCCACCATGAGCATGACGGCGAACGTGAGCAGGTATTGCACGTCGCTGACGGCAAACGAAAAGCGCGGTGGCACAAAGAAAAAATCAAACAGCCCCACGCCCAAAAAGGCCGCGAGCACCGCCGGGCCACGCCCGAACTGCAGGCCCACCCCCACCACGGCCAGCAGGAAAAGCATGACGATGTTGCTCAGCTCCAGCACCCCCACCAGTGGGGTGGCCAGCACCGCCACCGCAATGCACGTGGCCACTGCGGCCAGGTAGCCCCGCCAGGGGTGGGCAGCTTGTGTGCCGTCAGCCGTGCCTTGTGCGTCGGGCGGGGCCGTGCGTTGCGACAGGCCGCGCAATGCCGGCAAGGCCACCTGCAGCACATCCAGGTCGTTGGCATGCTGGGCCAGTCGATCTGACAGCGGGTGGTGCCACGGCCAGCGACGCCCTTCGCGACGCCCGATGACCATGCGCACCAGGTTGTGTTCACGGGCGTAGCGCACCAGCGCATGGGCTGCATCGGGCGCCGACAGCGTGGCCGTGGTGGCCCCCAGTGACTGGGCCATGCGCAACACCCTCAGCGCCTGGTCATGCTCGCGGGACTGCTTCAGGGTGGCTGGGGTCTCCACATGCACCGCGTGCCAGGACACGCCCATCTGTGCCGCCATGCGGGCGCAGGCGCGCACCACCTTTTCGCCCTGCTCGCCCAAACCCACACAGGCCAGCAAAGCTTCGCGGTTGGCCCACACAGGCTGGACGTCGCTGGCCCGGCGGTAGGCACGCATCTGGTCGTCCACCCGGTCGGCGGTGCGGCGCAACGCCAGCTCGCGCAGGGCCAGCAGGTTGCCTTTGCGGAAAAAATGGGCCGCGGCACGCTCGGCCTGATGCGGCAGGTAGACCTTGCCAGTGCGCAAGCGCGCCAGCAACTCGTCAGGCGGGATGTCGACCACCACCACTTCATCGGCCTGATCGAACACACGGTCTGGCACGGTCTCCCACACCCGGATACCGGTGATGCCACTGACGATGTCGTTCAGGCTCTCCAGGTGCTGGACGTTCATGGTGGACCAGACGTCGATACCGGCGTCCAGCAGTTCCTCGGCGTCCTGCCAGCGTTTGGGGTGGCGCGACCCTGCGACGTTGCTGTGTGCCAACTCGTCAAGCAGCACCAGAGCATCGGGTTGCGCCGCCCCGAATGCCAGCGCCGCATCCAGGTCGAATTCGGGCAGCACACGCTCGCGGTAGGCCACCTGTCGCAGCGCCAGGCGGGGAAGGTCACGGACCATGGCCTCGGTGTCCGAGCGACCATGGGTTTCGACCACGCCAATGACCACCGGCGTGCCTTGCTGGCATGCCGCTTGCGCCGCCGACAACATGGCGTAGGTTTTACCCACGCCCGCATTGGCCCCGAAAAAGATCTTGAGCCGCCCCTTGCGGGCGCGGGTTTCTTCCTGTTGCAGGCGGTTCAACAGCGCATCGGGGTCGGGGCGTGGCAGGTCCATGGTGGGTGTTCAGGTTACAGCCAGCCGGCTCGTTTGAAGCGCCAGTACAGGATGCCCGCCGCGCTGACGATGACGCCCAGGGCCATGGGGTAACCGTAGGCCCATTTCAGCTCGGGCATGTGCTCGAAATTCATGCCCCAGATGCCCGCCAGGGCCGTGGACACCGCGAATATGGCGGCCCAGGCGGCCAGGCGTTTGGTGGTTTCGGATTCTTCGATGGTCACCATGGACAGGTTGACCTGGATGGCCGTGGCAATGGTGTCGCGCACGGTTTCGATGGCGGCGTTGATTCGCACCAGGTGGTCGTGCACATCGCGGAAATATTCCTGGGTGCTGCTGCACACCGCGGGTACCCGCCCCCCGTGCAGCTTGCTGGCCACCTCAAGCAGAGGGGCCACCGCGTGGCGCACCACCGTGGCCCGGCGCTTGAGGGCATACAAGCGCTCGATGTTCCAACGGGCGGCGCCACTTTCAAAAATCTGGGTCTCGATGGTGTCAAGCTCGGTTTCGATGGCATCGAGCAGCGGGAAGTAGCGGTCCACCACCGCGTCCATCAGGGCGTAGCACACGAAACCGGCACCCTGCCCGAGCAGCCTGGGCTCGCGTTCGCAGCGTTCGCGCACGCCCAGGAAATGCTGCTGGCTGCCATTGCGCACCGACAACACGAAGTTGGGGCCCACAAAAATGGCCACCTCGCCCACCTGCACCTGTTCCTGGTGCATTTCAAGCAGCTGCAAGACCACGAACACGGTGTCGCCGTACTCTTCCATTTTGGGGCGCTGGTGGCCGTGCCCGGCATCTTCTACCGCCAAGGGGTGGAGGTCGAATTCGGCCTGCATTTGCCTCAGTTCAGCCTCGGACGCATCGCGCAGGGCCACCCACACGAAGCAATCGGGCTGGGCCACCCACTGGGCAATGTCCTCGGTGGGAATGTCGGCCAGTTTTTGCCCGTTTCGGTAGGCCACACAATTGATCAGCATCAGGGTTGTCCTCCAGTCGAGCGCCGATTTTCGCGCCGTTGGCTGGAAGTTTCTTCGCCCAGTTTCTGACAGCTCATGAACAACCAGGCGAGCAACAGCGGGGCCACCACCACCGACAGGCCCAGAAGGACACCCAGCCAACCGTTCATGGCTTGATCTCTTGCAACGCCAGGTTGAGGTTCAACACGTTCACACGCGCCTCACCCAGAAAACCCATGAAAGGCTGCTTGGTGTGGGCGTCCACCAGCGCTTGAACCGTGGCCACCGGCAGCCCACGCACGCGGGCCACGCGGGCCACCTGGTAGTCGGCTGCGGCACGGCTGATGTCGGGGTCCAGGCCACTGGCCGACGCGGTCACCAGGTCAACGGGCACGGGAGCGGTGTTACCGGGGTCGGCTGCGCGCAGGGCTTCGACACGGGCCTTGACGGCATCGGTCAATGCGGGGTTGATGGGCCCCAGGTTGGAGCCGGCCGACGCCGCTGCGTTGTAGGCCATAGGGCCGGTGGCGGACGGGCGGCTCCAGAAATGGCCGGGGTCGGCAAATGACTGGCCGATCAGGCGCGAGCCCACGGGCTTGCCCCCTGCCACGATGAGGCTGCCCTGGGCCTTGTCGGCAAACAGCGCCTGGGCCACCCCTGTGACCAGCAGCGGGTAAAGCAAACCGGTGATGAGTGACAGCGCCACAAACAGCACCAAAGCCGGACGGAACACGGTATTCATGAAAACACTCCTGTTGTAGGTTGACTGAGCATTCAAACCAGGCCGACGGCCACCAGCGCCAGGTCAATCACCTTGATGCCGATGAAGGGCACGATGACCCCGCCCAAGCCGTAGATGAGCAGGTTGCGCCGCAGCAAAGCAGCCGCACCCACTGCCCGGTAGGGCACGCCTTTGAGCGCCAGCGGAATCAGCGCCACGATGATCAGCGCGTTGAAAATAACCGCCGACAAAATGGCCGATGCAGGGCTGCCCAGCTGCATCACGTTCAGTGCACCCAGTTGCGGGTAGGTGCTGACAAAGGCCGCCGGGATGATGGCGAAGTACTTGGCCACATCGTTGGCGATGCTGAAGGTGGTGAGCGAGCCGCGGGTCATCAGCATCTGCTTGCCGGTCTCGACAATTTCGATCAGCTTGGTGGGGTTGCTGTCCAGGTCCACCATGTTGCCGGCCTCTTTGGCGGCCTGCGTGCCGGTGTTCATGGCCACGGCCACGTCGGCCTGGGCCAGCGCGGGTGCGTCGTTGGTGCCGTCGCCCGTCATGGCCACCAGCTGGCCCTGTGCCTGGTGCTCGCGGATGAGCTTGAGCTTGGCTTCGGGCGTGGCCTCGGCCAGAAAGTCGTCCACGCCGGCCTCGGCGGCGATGGCTGCGGCGGTCAGGCGGTTGTCGCCGGTCACCATCACCGTCTTGATGCCCATGCGGCGCAACTCGGCAAAACGCTCTTTGATGCCGCCTTTGACAATGTCTTTCAATTCAATGACCCCCAGCACCTGCGCACCGTCTGACACCACCAACGGGGTACTGCCTTTGCGGGACACATCGTCCACAGCGGCCTGCACCGGCGCGGGAAAGTGCCCCCCCAGGCTCTCCACATGGCGACGGATGGCATCTGCCGCACCCTTGCGCAGGCTGCGCCCGTTGGCCAGGTCCACTCCGCTCATGCGCGTCTGGGCGGTGAAGGCCACAAACTGCGCACCGAGCTCACCCATCTCCCGCTCACGGATGTCGAACTTCTGTTTGGCCAGCACCACAATGCTGCGCCCTTCGGGCGTTTCATCGGCCAGCGAGGCCAATTGGGCCGCATCGGCCAGCGCCGACTCCTTGATGCCCGGGGCGGGCACAAAGAGACTGGCCTGACGGTTGCCCAGCGTGATGGTGCCGGTTTTGTCGAGCAACAGCACGTCCACATCGCCCGCAGCCTCGACAGCGCGCCCCGAGGTGGCGATGACGTTGGCCTGCATCATGCGGCTCATGCCCGCCACGCCGATGGACGACAACAACCCGGCTATGGTGGTCGGGATCAGGCACACCAGCAGGGCAACCAGCACGATGACATCGGTTGCCTGCCCGCTGCCCTGCGCCGCCACGCTGAACAGCGAGAACGGCAGCAGCGTGACCACCACACCCAGGAACACGATGGTCAACGCCACCAGCAGGATGGTCAGCGCGATTTCGTTGGGCGTTTTCTGGCGTTTGGCGTTTTCGACCATCGCGATCATGCGGTCCACGAAGGTTTCGCCCGGGTTGACGGCCACGCGCACCACGACCCAATCGGACAACACCCGGGTGCCACCGGTCACGGCACTGAAGTCGCCACCCGATTCGCGGATGACCGGAGCCGATTCGCCCGTGATGGCGCTTTCGTCCACCGAGGCCACACCGGCAATGACGTCGCCATCCGCAGGCACCACGTCGCCAGCCTCGATCAGCACCACATCGCCCTTGCGCAGCTGATCTGCCTCGCGGGGCAGCCAGGGCATTTGGTCACGGGGTACAGCGAAACGGTCTTGGTGCTTGAGGACTTTGGCCCAGGTTTGCTTCTTCAGGCCCCGCAACGAGGCCGCCTGGGCCTTGCTGCGCCCTTCGGCCAGCGCCTCGGCAAAGTTGGCAAACAACACGGTGAACCACAGCCAAACGGCCACACTGACAGAAAACACCGAAGGTTGCGCCACCGCCAGGGCCGTGGTGTAGGCCGCGCCCACGTACACCACGAACATCATCGGGTTGCGCCACTGCACCGCCGGGCTGAGCTTCATGAAAGCCTGGCCGATGGCGGGTTTCACCAGCACCGGGTCAAAAAGGGAAAGGGTTGTGCGGCTCATGTTCATACGCTCCCAAGCATCAGGTGCTCGACCACTGGCCCCAAGGCCAGCGCAGGCACATAGTTCAACAAACCCACCAGCAGCACGGTGCCCACCAGCAGCAGCACAAACAGCGGGCCATGGGTGGGCAAGGTGCCCACGGTGGCGGCAAGCCGCTTCTTGGCCGCCAGCGACCCGGCCACGGCCAGCACAGGCACGATCACGCCAAACCGCCCCAGCGCCATGACCACTGCCAGCAACAGGTTGTAGAAAGGTGTGTTGGCTGAGAGCCCCGCAAAGGCACTGCCGTTGTTGTTGGCCGCAGAACTCAGCGCGTACAGCACCTCAGAAAACCCGTGGGCACCGGGGTTGAAGATGCCGGCACGGCCCGCGTCGGTCTGCACGGCCAGGGCTGTGCCCAACAACACCAGCAGGGGCGTGACCAGGATGGCGATGGAGACCAGCTTCATCTCACGCACCTCGATCTTTTTGCCCAGGTATTCGGGTGTGCGTCCGATCATCAACCCCGCGATGAACACCGCAAGCACAGCAAACACCAGCATGCCGTACAGGCCGCTGCCCACACCGCCAAACACCACCTCACCCAACTGCATCAGCACCAGCGGCACCGCGCCGCCCAACGGGGTCAGGCTGTCGTGCATGGCATTCACGGCCCCGCAACTGGCGGCCGTGGTGATGGTGGCAAACAAGGTGCTGGCGTTGATGCCGAAACGCACCTCTTTGCCCTCCATGTTGCCGCCAGACTGGGTGGTGCCCAGTGCCTGGTCCACACCCAGGGCCGCAAACTGCGGGTTGCCCTGTTGTTCGGCCACGGTGATGGGGATGAGAAAGGCCACAAACAGCAGCGTCATGGCCGCCAGTACCGCCCAACCCTGACGCAGGTCACCTACCATGCGCCCCAGCTGGAAGCACAGCGCCGTGGGGATCAGGAAGATGGCCAACATCTGGATGAAGTTGGACACAGGCGTTGGGTTTTCATAAGGGTGGGCCGAATTGGCGTTGAAAAACCCACCCCCGTTGGTGCCCACCATCTTGATGGCCAGCTGCGAAGCGACCGGCCCCATGGCCAGCAACTGGGTCTGGCCGGACTTGTCTGTCATGACAGGCTGATCGTTGGCGTCCTTCAGCGGCTGGCCCAGGGCATCCAGCTTGGGTTCCTGCCAGTTCTGGGCCTCCAGGGTCTGCACCTCCACGTAGGGCGACAAGTTCTGGATCACCCCCTGCCCGGCAAACACCAGCGCCAGCACCAGCGACACCGGCAGCAACACCCACAGTGTCACCCGCGTCAGGTCCACCCACACGTTGCCGATGGCTTGAGCACTGTGGCGGGCAAAACCGCGCACCAGCGCCACCACCACCACGATGCCGGAGGCTGCGGACAGGAAGTTCTGTACCGTCAGGCCCAGCATCTGGGTGAGGTAGCTCATGGTCGTTTCGCCGCCGTAGCCCTGCCAGTTGGTGTTGGTAACAAAGCTGACCGCGGTGTTGAGCGCCGAATCGGACGTGACGGCACCAAAGCCCTGTGGGTTCAGCGGCAGCTGGGCCTGCAGCACCTGCAGTGCGTAGACAGCCAAGACCCCCAAGGCGTTGAACAACAACAGACCCAGGGTGTAGTGCTTCCAGCCCGACTCCTGGCCGGGCGTTGTGCCCGCCAGGCGCCACAACGGCGCCTCCACCCGTGCCAGCCAGGCCACACGCCCGGCCATCACGGCATCCATCGCGCGCCCCAGCGGCCACGCCAACAGCCCCAACGCCAGCAAGAACACCAGCAGTTGAATCACGGCACCGGTGCTCATGAGAAGTCCTCCGGGCGCAGCAAAGCCGCCACCAAATACACCAACAGACCACCGGCCAACACGGCTGCGGCCACGTACCAAACGTTCATATCGAACCTCCTAGACAGTGATGGGAATGCTAGGAACGGCGGCATCAAGACGTGCGCAAGATTGGGGGTGGCGGCATCAAGAAAGCATCAAGAACCCACCTGCGGCGCGCTCGGCCACAATCGGGCCATGCCGACCGATGCCATTCCGCTGCTCCACACACAGCCTGTACAAGCACCTGAGACACGCCCCGTTTTCACCGGCCAAGTGCTGTCGCTCATCCCACCGATGACGCAGCTGAACACGCCCTACCCGTCCACCGCGTACATCACCGGCTTTTTGCGCGAACAAGGGGTGCAGGCGTTCCAGGCCGACCTGGCACTGGCACTGGTGTTGCGCCTGCTGTCGGCAGAAGGGCTCAGCCAGGTCAAAACAGCCGCCCTTGCCGTGCCCCCAAAGCAGCGCAGCCCGCAGGTGCAGCACTTCCTGGCCGAGTTCGACGGCTACCACGCCACCATCGACCGGGTGATTGCTTTTTTGCAGGGGCGCGACAGCACCCTGGCCCACCGCATCGCCAACCGCAGCCTGCTGCCCGAGGGCAAGTGGTTTGCCACGCTCGACCAGCACCCTGACGACGACAGCGGTGACCCGCTGGGCTGGGCCTTCGGTGCCTTAGGCCTGCACGACCGTGCCCGCCACCTGGCCACCCTGTACCTGAACGACCTGGCCGACGTGCTGAAAGACGCGGTGGACCCGCGCTTCGAGTTCGTGCGCTACGCCGAAAAGTTGGCCGCCGCCCAGGCCAGCTTCGAGCCGCTGGCCCAGGCGCTGGCCGCTCCGCCAAACCTGATCGATCAGCTGCTGATTGAAGAGTCAAACAAGGCTCTGGCGCTTTATATGAAAGGGTTTACAGCTACCAATTCTGAAAGCAGTCAAACCCCAGCAAAACCAGCCCCGCCGCGCGTGGTGCTGCTGTCGGTGCCGTTTCCCGGATCGGTTTTTGCGGCATTTCGCATTGCACAGGCCATCAAAGCGGCCGACCCCACCATCGTCACCGTGCTGGGCGGGGGTTACGTGAACACCGAGCTGCGCGAACTGGCCGACCCCCGCGTGTTCGACTACTTTGACTTCGTAACGCTGGACGCGGGCGAGCGCCCCCTGCTGGCCCTGCTGGACCACCTGGGCGGTAAGCGCAGCCGCCAGCGCCTGGTGCGCACGTTCTACCGCGACAGCGGGGCTGAACAGCCCGCCGCACCCCGCGTGGTGTACGCCAACTGGCCAGAACCTGACGTGCCGTTCGATGCCGTGGGCACACCCACCTGGGACGGCCTGCCACTTGACCGCTACCTGAGCCTGCTCGACATGCTCAACCCCATGAACCGGCTGTGGAGCGACGGACGCTGGAACAAATTGACAGTGGCCCACGGCTGCTACTGGAAAAAGTGCAGCTTTTGCGACGTGAACCTGGACTACATCGGCCGCTACGAAACCGCCACCGCCACCACGCTGGTGGACCGCATTGAAAAAATCGTGCTTGAGACCGGCCAGACCGGTTTTCACTTTGTGGACGAAGCCGCGCCACCCAAAGTGCTGCGGGCGCTGGCCGAAGAACTCATCCGCCGCAACATGGGCATCAGTTGGTGGGGCAACATCCGGTTCGAAAAAAGCTTCACGCCCGAACTGTGCGAACTGCTGGCCGACAGTGGCTGCATCGCCATTTCAGGCGGGCTGGAAGTGGCGTCTGACCGGTTGCTCAAGCTCATGAAAAAGGGCGTCAGCGTGGCGCAGGTGGCTCAGGTCACCCGCGCCTTCACCGACGCGGGCGTGCTGGTGCACGCCTACCTGATGTACGGGTTCCCCACCCAGACCGTGCAAGACACCGTGGACGCGCTGGAGTACGTGCGCCAGCTGTTTGAAAACGGCTGCATCCAAAGCGGCTTCTGGCACCGCTTCACGTGCACCGTGCATTCACCCGTGGGTCAGAATCCGGCCGAGTACAGCGTGAAGCTGCTGCCCCAGCCCGCGCCGCCCATGGGGCCGCATGGTGTGCCACTGACATTTGCCCGCAACGACGTGGGTTTTGCCGACCCCACTGGCGTGGACCACGACACACTGGGTTTGGGCCTGAAAAAGGCCATCTACAACTACATGCATGGCATGTGCCAGGAAGACGACGTGCGCCGCTTCTTCAGCACGAAGGTGCCCAAGCCCACCGTGAAGCGTGACTTTGTGGCACGGGCGCTGGCGGGCTGATTGCCTGTTTGAAACGCCGAGAACACACCGCTCGGACTGGCAGCGCTGGTCAGGCAAGCATGCGTTCAGGTATCAAGCTCGGGATATTCAGGAGCGGTCCTGCCAACGGCCCGCAAGGCCAGATGCGTGCGCACCCGCGCCAGCAGCAAAGGCGGACTGATGGGTTTGGTGATGAAGTCCTGCGCGCCCATTGCCAGCCCGTTTTCCTGGTCTGCAATGGAATGGCTGGCTGACAGAAAGAGCACAGGGATGTCCGCCAGTGCTGTGGCGTGCCTGATCCGGTGAAGCACCTCGAAGCCGTCCAGCTCCGGCATGGCCACATCCAGCAATACGATGTCCGGCGGCTCGGCTCCGAACAAAATATCCAACGCCGCTTGGCCTGACGCAGCAACTTGCAGGCTGTAGTCTGCTCTCAGCAGGTAAGTCAGATACGTCAGGTTGTCAGGTGTGTCGTCTACCAGCAAAACGCGTGACTTGGGTTGACTATCAGGCAGATTCCGCTCCTGTCGAACCATGCCAGGCCCCCCGAAAACAGGGTCAGCAGCAAACCCTGCGTCAGCCAACAAACGCCTCGCATCCGACAGGCGATAGGCACGCAGCGCTTTGGCAAGTGCCGGGTGCACAGCCCCAACCCGGCACTGAATGTGGTCCGCGCGGGATTCAAACAGGCTCAACGCCGCTGGATCGTGTGCTGCACACAACTGCGCAAGTTGGTGACACGCATCAAAGCCCTCAGCGCCATCGAATGCATCTGGCTGGGAACGGCGTTGGGTTTGCCAGTTGAAAGAATCGGCTGTTGCCTGGTGGACCGCGAACGGGCTCGCTCTGGCACCTTCCTCGGTCTGCGCTGCACTGCAATGAGACGCTGCCAGCCCAAACCAGGCTGTACACCAGAAGGCAGAACCCACATCAGGCTCGCTGCTGGCACCCACGGTGCCGCCCATCAACTCAGCCAGCTTTTTGACAATGGCCAACCCCAAGCCCGTACCGCCATATTTACGTGCAATGGAGCTGTCAGCCTGGCTGAAAACGCGGAACAAACGCCCCATTTGTTCCTGGGTCAACCCGACGCCAGTATCCCTGACCACGAAGTGCAGTTTGACCCGATCGCTGCCGATCTCCACAGGCTCAATCGCCAACGTCACCAGACCGGCATCGGTGAACTTGATGGCGTTATTGATCAGGTTGACCAGTATCTCCTTGAGTCGAAGAGCATCCCCCATCAGATGAAGCGGCGTTTCCGGTGCCACACTGATCATCAAACCCAAGCCTTTGCTGGCCGCTGCATCCGCATTCAGCACACGGACGTCCACCAGGACGTCGGACAGATTGAAAGGGCTATTTTCCAGCTTGAGCATGTTTGCGTCGATTTTTGAAAAATCGAGCACCTGATTGATCAACTCATGCAAATGACGACTGCATTGCTCGAGGATTTGCATGCAGTCGCGCTGGCGCGGACTCAACTCCGACTTTTGAATCAGGTAAATCATGCCCAATATGGAGTTCACCGGGGTTCGGATTTCATGGCTGACGTTCGACAAAAACTCTGATTTGAACTGAGTAGCCGCCTCCGCGATGCGCTTTTCCTCAGCCAGCATGACTTCACGTTGTTGCAAAGCAAGTCTGGCTGCGTCTTTTTCCAACAAGGTATCGCGCAGCGTGTGAATGGCGCGGCCAATGACTTGGATTTCATGGGTATTGGCGTCGGGCAGATCCAACGCCTTGACCTGCAAGCCATGTACTTCACCCAGACCCAGCAGCGCCGAGTGGATGTTCTGCAAGGGTTTGATGAATGTGCGCCTCAGGAACAACAGCAGGCTGAGGGCAAACAGCCCACCCAGCATCATGGCCAAGGCAAGTATCAGTGCACCGGTTTTCACACTGTCTTCAATGGCCTGAAGATCCGAAGTGGCCAGGTTCACCCCTTCAATGGAGACATCGTCGGCAAGAAAGGTCAGCCGCTGCGTCAACGTGTTCCACGCTTGAGCCTGTGCATCGGCGTGCCCGTCTTGGGCAGCCAACAGGGCCAGAAATGCCTCCACCTCTGCCGCCAATGCGCGGGCTGCGGCATGTGCCTGGATCCCTGGGTGGTTGGCAACGAGCGTGACCACGAACAATGCCGCCTTGCGCTGCTCAAGGGTGTCGGCTCGCAGCACGCGCTCGCCATGCAACTTCAGTACCTCCAGGTTGCGCGCCAACCGCTGCCGGTCAAGCGTTTCAGGCAAGGTGCGCAACTGAAGCGCGCTGACGGTCCTCAACAGGCCGGTTTGCCCAACCGCCAACCAGATCACCGCAGACAGAAACAACGACCCAAAACCGCATGCCAACAAGGTGAACTGCGTGGCGGCCGAACGCGCGGGTCGCTCCACAATCACGCCTGCAGATGGCGGTTTTTTGTCTGCCATAGTCAATGCAGCCTGAAGGGAATGAAGCGCGAGTTGATGCGATCGAAACGACCATCGCTCTTGATGGTGTCAAGGGCCTCGTCGATGCGATTCACCAGTTCGGGCTTGCGCGGGTTGACCAGCATGTGGAGTGCCCCCGTCAACTGGGGGTCTTGAATGACCACAGGCCTGAAGCCCAATGGGGCCACCACCTTGGACTGCATCAGCGTCAGTGCATTGGCCATGGGCATCACGGCAGCCACGGCCTCACCTGAGACCAGACGGCTTGCCAGTTCTTCCTGCGAAGTCACAGGCAAAATTTTCCAGCCCTTGGCCTTTGCGCGCAATGCTTGGGCCGAACCTGCGATGACTGCGACATTCCCGGGCGTCTGCCCTGGCTGCACCGATGGCCTGGACAACCACATGGAGAACGAACGGAAATAGGTCTTGGAAAAAAGCACCCTTTTTTGCCGATCCAAGGTGGCAATGAAGCCCACTGCTGCAAAATCTGCGGCATCGGAAGCCACAGCATCCACGATCCCTTCAATGGGCATGGGATGGAGTTCGCATGACGCTTGAAGCACGGCACACAGTTCGCGTGCAACCTCAATGTTGAAACCCGTCAGCTTGCCATCCTGATCCTTGAAAGACAGGGGCGGCGAGTGACTGATGACCGCAACGCGCAGCACGGTTTCCGCAGAAACAGTGCATACAGCCATCAGGAGGCTCAACGCCACAGGCCAGAAAGCCACCGCTGTCAGCCAGCCCAGATTCACCACGAACACATCCTGCCCCTCCCGCATCACTGGTCTGCCCACCCTATCGAATGGGTTTGTGATGACCTCAGATTGAGCAATGATAGTCTGTAGCCAGGGTTGGCTACCGGCGACTTATTCACGTACTGGCCTTGCTGACACCCTCCTCAGTCGTTGTCCATGGAGGGATCAAATTTCAACAACCTCACACCTCTGTGACGAATTGCTCTCGTGGGCGGCGCACTTTTACCAGGTTCACCAGCCAGTCTTTGTCGGCCAGGCGGTAACCCAGGGGCAGGATGGCCACGCTGCGCAGGCCACGGGCGCGCAAATCCAAAATCTCATCCAGTGCCTTCGGGTCGAACCCTTCCATGGGTGTGCAGTCAACACCTTCGAAGGCGGCTGCCATCAGCGCGGCAGACAGGCCAATGTAGGCCTGGCGGGCTGCGTGCTGGAAGTTCACTTCCGCGTCGCGCTGGGGATAGTTGGCCAGCAGCATCTGGCGGTAGTTTTCCCAGCCTTCGTTCTTGAACCCGCGCACGGCATTGGTCAGATCAAACATGTGGTTGATGCGTTCGGGCGTGTAGTTATCCCAGGCAGCAAACACCAGCAGGTGCGAGCCGTCGGTGATTTGCCCCTGGTTCCAGGCAATGGGCTTGATGCGCTCGCGCACCTCGGCGCTGGTGACCACCACCACTTCAAACGGCTGCAGTCCGCTGGACGTGGGGGCCAGGCGCGTGGCCTCCAAGATGCGCTCGACCACATCGGCAGGCACCGCACGGGTAGGGTCCATAGCCTTGGTGGCGTAGCGCCATTGCAGTTGCTCGATCAAAGGGTTGGTCTGGGTGGTGACTTGGGTCATGGGGCGTACCGGAAAAGGAAGGCAGTTGAATCGGGGCTCCACTGTAGGCGGCATGTCGTTGCAGGAGAAGACCCAATTGAACAAAATTGCCTTGCTCAAAACACAACAATCAACCCGTTCCTGCCCAAAAGCCAGTTGCGGGCCCCGTTTCCCACCATCGCCTAAGCAGGTAGCAGCGACCGTATGCGTGTCTCAATTGCTCCACTCATCCTGAGCAGGGACGCTCGACCGGCCGACAACCCACGCGTGCTGGCTGCGCGCAGGCTCTCGTCAAACCCGCCGATTCACGTTAGAAGGCCCAGATGTATTTTCAAAAAACGGCTTGCAAGGCAGGCAGGTGGCGCGAGAACATGACCTCAGACGATGCTGGCGGCCTGGTTACCCAGGCGTGTGGTGGCCGAAGCGGTGCTTTGCAGGTTGGCAGCTTGGTCACGCTGCTGACGCACTTGAGCCTTCTCTGCACTGTCTGTCGTTTCCTGCGTACCGGCCCGTGCAGGCTTCGTGCGACCTACATTGGTGGCACCGGTTGGGTCGTTCGAGGCAGTGGTACTGCGGCTTTCCTGGGCAGCCTGACTGCCAGTGGTCTGCGTCGGCGAGACTGTGGCAGTGGCCTGGGTTGACCCATAGGCCCTCAGTGCAGCACTGACGTTGGTGGGCACCCGGTTGCCATTGGTCGTTGCTGCGGCCGATGCGCCCGCAGGTCGACTGGCCCTGGCTGCCACACGGCTGTCAGCCGTCCCTTCGGTCTGACCGTTGTTGGGCGCTGCTGTCGCACCGGAAGCACGGTCTGCCTGCGCCCGCTCGCGCGCCGCCGGGTTGATCTTCACGACAGCAGAAGGGGTGGCCGAGGCATCGGTGCCTGAAGGCGCAATGCCAGAAGCAGTGCGCTCGCTTCGGGCACGTTGTTCTACCGCCCGTAGCGATTGCACAGCATTGCTGCTGGCATTGGCGTTGTTGCTGATGACGGGGCTCATGGTCGCACCTCTGGTAATGCTGATAACGGTCTGTTGGGTTCAAGCTGAAACACAACGCGGCAGATCACACCGCCACGTTGATGAACTGCCCAAGTTTCTGGCCGCTGAGGTTGACAACACCGGGCAAGGTGCTGCCAGACGCAGTCGACTTGTCTGTGCCTTGGGCTTGTTGGGTGGGTGGTGTGATCACACCGTCCACCTTGGTCGGCGCCACACTGCTGGTGGCAGCCTTTGAATCCACCACCTGGGTACCCCTGCGCACTTGGCTCGCGTAGTTTTCGGCCTGACCAGCCTTCACCGCCAACCCGCTGGCGGTATTTTGCGCACTGTCGGCGTCCTGTTGAGCCTGGTCCGCTTTCTGGCGCAGGGTCTGGGCGGTTTGCTCAGCCTGCTCGGCCGCACGCTTCGACTCGCGCAGACGGATCTGCTGCCCACCGAACGGAAGGGCAGCCTGACCAACTGAAACAGAAGAAATGGCTGACATGTCGCGGGTTTGCATCAATTGCGTTGCCATGATAGCCCTTTGATGCCCGCCAGACCAGCCCCTTCGAAACAGGTCACACACGTCACACGGCTCATAAACCGACGCGACAAGGGGTTTGCACAGCATTGCACCTGTTCTGACAAAATGCTGCGATGCACCATTTTCATTCCGATGCCGCCGATGCCATGCCAGAAGACATCAGGCGCGTGGAAAACGCGTTGGCAGACGTCAGCGCACGCATCGCACGTCTGGCCATGTCACTGGACGCGCCCGTTGCCACGCTGAGCGATTTTGAAAGCATCCTGAACAAAGAAGTGCCCATGCTGGCACAGCCTGCACGCACGCTGACCGGCTCGTTCCCTGGAGACGGACACCAGCGCGTGGCACGCGAATGGGAAGAATTGCGTGGCCTGTTGCTGCTGCGCTGCGACATGGTCCGCCAACTGGTCAAGTCGCACGATTTGCACACGGCCACCACGGTGCTGGCCGAAATTGAAACTCAATTGACAAGCGAGGGTTTTGAACCTGGTGCACAGGGTTTCAACCTGTTGGCTTACCTGTCTGAGACAGGTCAAACAGGCATGTTGTTGGGTGACACAGACCCTTTGCCCACACCACTGGCCTGAGGCCAAACAACGCCCAACGGCAGTCCAAAGCACACGTTGTTTGATCTGCCGCAAATGGGTTGTCATGTGTTTGCAGACACCTTGGCATACAGTGGGGCAAGCGGTTGTGGCCGATGCGGGCAGCGACCGAAGTTCATTGTTTTCACGAGGACAAACGCATGAAATCCATATTGCTTGAGAAGGCCGTGGCCATGATTCCCGATGGGGCCAGCCTCATGATTGGCGGCTTCATGGGCGTGGGTACGCCCGAACCCCTGATGGACGAACTGGTACGACAAGGCAAACGCGGCCTCACCGTCATCGCCAACGACACCGCCATGCCCGGCGTGGGCATTGGCAAGCTCATCCGCGCAGGCTGCGTGAGCAAGGTGGTGGCCAGCCACATCGGCTTGAACCCCGAAACCCAGCAAAAGATGATTTCGGGCGAAATCGAAGTCGATCTGGTGCCCCAGGGCTCGCTGGCCGAGCGCGTACGCGCCGGTGGCCACGGGCTGGGCGGCATCCTCACGCCCACGGGCGTGGGCACGTTGGCAGCCGAAGGCAAACGGGTGATTGAAGTCGATGGCAAGTCTTTTTTGCTGGAGCTGCCCATCACCGCCGACTTTGCGCTGATCAACGCCAAAGATGCCGACTACACCGGCAACTTGGCCTATGCGCTGACCGCGCGCAACTTCAACCCCCTGATGGCCATGGCCGCGCGCTGCGTGATCGTGCGGGCTGAGAACATCGTGCCCGTGGGCGTGATCCCGCCTGACCACGTGATGACCCCCGCCCCCGTGGTGGACTACATCATTGCCCACTGAACGCACCGGAGCACACACATGGACGCACAAAACCTGATCGCCCGTCGCATTGCACAAGAACTGCGCAGCGGCATGCTGGTGAACCTGGGCATCGGCATTCCCACCATGGTGGCCAACCACCTGCCTGCCGACGTACACGTTTACTTCCAGTCCGAAAACGGGCTGATGGGTACCGGCCCCGTGCCGGAGCGGGGCCTGAACCACCCCGACCTGACCGATGCGGGTGGCCGCCCCGTGACAGCCCTGCCCGGCGCCTGCACCTTTGACAGCGCCTTGTCCTTCGGACTGATCCGCGGCGGACACCTTGACATGACCGTGCTGGGCGGGCTGCAGGTCAACCAAAGTGGCCAACTGGCCAACTGGGTGATTCCCGGCAAGATGGTGCCCGGCATGGGCGGGGCCATGGACCTGGTCACAGGCGCACGCAAAGTGGTGGTGGCCATGCAGCACACGGCCAAAGGGCAATCGAAAGTGGTGAAAGCCTGCAGTTTGCCGCTGACATCGGTGCGCACCATCGACCTGCTGGTAACCGAAATGGCTGTTATCGCTTTCCCGAACGGGCAAGCCACGCTGATGGAAACCGCACCTGGCGTGTCGGTCGAACAGGTGCGGGCTGCCACCGAAGCCGAACTGATCATTTCGCCCGACATCAAGTCGATGCGACTCTGATCTGTCAAGGCCAAAATGAGCACCCGAAAGAGGGCGTTACCGGCTTTTCATACACAAGGCATGGAAGGCGCATCCGCCTAGAATGGACAGATGCCCTCTTCTTCCCAGCCCTCAGACGATCGCTCCACCGAGTTTGCCGAGACCGTGCCCTTGCTGCGCGGCGCGGCAGCCGAAACCCAGGCGTTGGTAGCCGGAGATCTGGGCGATGCCAGCTACCGGGTCGACTCGTTTGCTGAAAACCTCGACCTCATGCGCAAGGTCGAGCAGTCGCACCTCACCGCCACGATGGTGGTGATGAACGTGCACACCGGTACCGCACCCGAAGTGGTGCTGGCCTTCACCGCTCGGATCATGCATGTGAGCGACGACACGCAGACCATGGAAATGGACCTGCCATTGGCCAGCCCGCCAATGCCCAAGGGGCAGACCTTGCGCGGCTCGGTTCGGCTGCAAGGCGTGATCGTCACGTTTGAATCCGAAACACTGGGTAGCAAACAGCAGCCCAATGGTGCGCTGGTGCTCCACGCCAGGCTGCCATTCCGCCTGTACAGGTTGCAGCGGCGCGACAGCTTCCGCGTGCCGGTGCCACCGTCAGCAGGTGTGTTCATCACCCTGAAAACGGGCATGCGCTACCTGGAAAACCTGAAAGCCCTTGACCTGAGTTGCGGTGGCGTATCTGTGCTGGTTCGGGCACCAGTGGACAGCGTGCACCTGGGCAAACGCTTTCCTGCCGCATTGGTCCGCCTGGGCGGCCCTGGTGGCAACGAGCACTACCAAGTCGATATGCTGATTCGCCACGTGCGCATGGCCCCGCCTGGGCTGAACCAGTTGCTGGCTGCGTCACCTGCGTTGCGGCCACCCACACCACCCAGACAGGGCACCAACGCGTTCAGGGAATCGGCCATGGCCGCAGTGGGTGCCTTGCTCCAGCCCGAATTGCTGCAGTTGGGCATCGAGTTCGAGCGCATGCCCATGGCACTGGAACGCAGCCTGGCCCGGCTGGTGAACGAGTTAGGTGTGAACCTGGTCACCCGCGTCAAGAGCGAAGAGTAGCCCAGACAGCCTCGAACTTGGCGGTGTCCAGAGGGCGCCCCAGCAGGTAGCCCTGAAAGAGGTCGCAGCCGTCTGTGCTCAGCGCGGCAAACTGCTCTTCCGTTTCCACACCTTCGGCCAGCACACCCAGACCGAGCGCATGCGCCAGGGCGATCATGGTGCGGGTCAACACAGCATCGCTGGGGTCGGTAACCATGTCACGCACAAACGACTGGTCGATTTTCAACTCGGCAAATGGCAACTGCTTCAGGTACGACAGCGACGAATAACCTGTGCCGAAATCGTCCAGCGAAAACCCCACACCGCGTGCACGCAACGTGGCCATGCGCTCGATGGTTTGCAGCACGTCGTCGAACAACATGCTTTCGGTCAGCTCCAGGCGCAACCGCTCTGCCGGGGCACCATGGCGAGCCAGCATGGCAAAGGTCTGCGTCACGAAATCGGGGTGACGGAACTGGCGTGCGCTGACGTTGACCGACAGCGTCCATCCCGCCGTCTGGGGTGACTGTGCCCACAGTGCCAGTTGCTTGCAGGCCTGCTCCAGCACCCACTGACCCAGCACCACGATCAAGCCCGACGACTCGGCCACCGGTATGAAATCGGCCGGGCTGATCCAGCCCCGCGTGGCATGTGGCCAGCGCAGCAGCGCCTCGGCGCCTACCACGTTGCGGCTGCGGTCAAACTGTGGCTGCAGCCACATCTGGAAACTGTCGCCACGCAGGGCTTTGCGCAGCTCACCCTCGATCTGCACCCGGTTTTCGGCTTGGTTCTGGAAATCGGGGTCGAAAAACCGCAACGCATTGCGACCGCTGGCCTTGGCCTGGTACATGGCCATGTCGGCCCACTTCAGCAGGTCGTCAGCATTTTCGCGGCCCTGGAACAGCACCACGCCGATACTGGGCGTGTTGACGTATTCAGCCCCCAGCATGTGGGCAGGCTGCCCCAGCTCGGCCAGCACCTTATGGGCGACCTGCCGGGCCTCTTTTCGAGCGGCATCCATCTGGTCCAGCTCGTTGGGGGCCAGGTCTTCAAGCATGACCAGAAACTCGTCGCCACCGAAGCGCGACACCGTGTCCGACTGGCGCACACACCCCAGCAAACGCTTGGCCACCAATTGCAGCAGGCTGTCACCGGCCGCATGGCCCAGGGTGTCGTTCAGTGTTTTGAAGTTATCCAGGTCGATGAACAGCAGCGCACCGACCTGCCCGCCTCGCTCCGAACGGCTCAGTGCCTGCTTGAGCCTGTCCACGAACAAACGCCGGTTGGGCAATTGCGTCAATGGGTCGAAAAACGCGAGTTTGTGGATCTCGGTCTGCGCATGCTCCAGTGCATGTATTTTTTCGTCCAGCACTTGCTGGTGGTTCAGCAGCAGCAGGCGTGCCTGCTCGTGCGCCAGGGCGAGTTGCTGCACCTCAACCACATTCGTCGGCGGCACGACCGTGGGTTGGTCAAACTGCAAGCGCCCGAAACGCTGGCTGTCGGCAACCAGTGCTTCAAGCGGACGAACGATGCGTTTGGCCTGGTCTCGGGCCAACCAGCCGACGGGCAACATCAGCAGCGCCAGCAAAGCCAGGCCCCATGCCGCGATGGGCACCCAGTCAATGGCAAAGTCGGCTGCCGGTGCCAGCGCCACCACCCACCAACGCTGCGCACCCAGGTGATAAGGGGTTGCACTGACCAGCCAACGGACGTTGCCACTGTCCACCGACGCCACCGCCAGGGGCTGTCGACCGCCATCCACCCAATGTTTGACCGCTGCCGTCACTGCGGGTTGACCCAAGGCTTCCACCGGCTGCATGACGTGGGAAGCCCAGGTCGCCGCATCGGTACCGTCAGGTGCACGGGGCAGTGCCAAAAGCCGGTTGTCCTCGGTCAACACCAGGGCCATGCCGTGCTGGCCAACCTTCGCGGAGGACGTCACGGCGGACAGGTCGCTGAGCTTCAGGTCCACGCCCAATACGCCCAGCAAACCCCCGTCAGGGCGTGTCAATTGAATGGTCGCGGTGATGCCAGGATCGCCGGTACTGAGAAACCGGTACGGGCTGGTCCAACCGATACCCGTTGCCTTGCCCAATGCTGCACCCACCTTGTACCAGGGGCGAGAGCGGGCATCGTAGTCTTGTTCCTGCGTGCTGGGCACGGCAGGCAGGCCAGGTTCATAGGCAAGCATGTGTTGTGTGCGACCCCAGCGTTCGATGTCAGTCAAGCGGTTGCGCCAACGCCCCTCAGGCAACTCAAGCAACAGCCAACCTTGGCCCTGCTCGGTGCCAGCCACGACCGAGGTGGCAAACGGGTCTGCACCCAGCAATGGCATGAAAAAGGCATTGAACGTTGCATGGTCATCCACCGCAGGCGGCTGGCTTGCCCACCATGTCTGCCCGGCCACCAGCAAACGCGAGGTTGTGGCTTCCAGGGTATCCAGTGGTGCCGTCACGCGTGCGGACGTGGCAGCGAACTCGGCACGGGCGGCGTTGTCCACCATGGGGCGCAAGCCCAGCACCACCAAGGCCCATGCAGTGACGGCCAGCACGCTCACCACCAACACCGCCATGCGCACAAAAATGGCTTGCCGCAGCGACACCGATCCGTCGGCCGACGAAAGCGGGACAGGAGAGTCAGGCGGTGGAGGAACAGACATGATCAAACAAGTTTAGCCATTGTCTGTGACCGGTCAGGTATGCGGGCCGCGCAATGCTGAAGCCCAGTGAAAGGCTTGCCTCACTTGCGTCAAATGCCCTGTTCACAAGGGCAAATCGACAGCCAATCCCGGACGACCATACAGATACCCTTGGTAGTGCAGGCAGCCATGGCTGGCCAGGCTGTCGCGCTGGGCGGTGGTTTCTACACCTTCAGCAATCACGTTCAGCTGCAGACTCTCGGCCAGCGCGACCACGGTGCGCACGATGGCAGCATCTTTCGGGTCATCCGTCACGTCTTTCACGAAAGACTGGTCGATCTTCAGCTGGTCAAGTGGCAAGCGTTTCAGGTAGGCCAAAGACGAGTAACCGGTGCCGAAGTCGTCCAGCGAAAAACCCACCCCATGGCCTTTCAGTGCCGTCATTTTGTGGATGGTGTCTTCTTTGTTTTCGAGCAACAGGCTTTCCGTCAACTCCAACTTCAGGCGACTGGCCGGGGCTGCGGTGCGGTGCAACGTGTCCAGCACCTGCTCGACAAAATCGGGCTGACGCAGCTGACGCCCGCTGACATTCACCGCCAGCGTCAACGCTGCGGTGGCCGGTTGACCGGCCCATATGGTGAGTTGCTGGCACGCGGTTTCAAGCACCCACTGCCCAATCGGCAGGATCAACCCGGTGTCTTCCGCCAGCGGAATGAACTCGGCCGGGGGCACCATGCCTCGCTGCGGGTGCTGCCAACGCAACAGTGCCTCGGCCCCTGTCATGTGACCATCCAAGTGATACTGCGGCTGAAAATACAGCAGCAACTGCCCTTCGCGGACGGCATGGCGCAGGTCTTTTTCAATGGCCATGCGCGCCATGATCGACGCCTGCATATTGGGGTCGAAGAACCGCAAAGCGTTGCGTCCGGCCCCCTTGGCCTGGTACATGGCCAGGTCGGCATGCTTCATCAGGTCGTCGGCACTGGTGTGGTGATCGGTGAACAGGGCAATGCCGATGCTGCAAGAACTGTCTACATCCTGCCCTGCCAGGTGATGGGGCATGGCCAACTCTTGCAGAATTTTTTCACCGATGACGCGGCACTGCGCGCCAGCCTCTTCCGGACGCTGGCTGAGCTCTTCCAACATGATCACGAACTCGTCGCCCCCCAGTCGCGCCACGGTGTCGCCTTCGCGCACCGATGCTGTCAGACGACGGGCCACCTCCCGCAACAACTGGTCGCCCTTGTCGTGCCCCAGCGTGTCGTTGACCAGCTTGAAGTTGTCCAGGTCGATGAACATCAGCGCACCCTCGCGCCCGTTGCGCTGGCAAGTGACCAGCGCCTGCTGCAACCGGTCCATCAACAGACGGCGGTTGGGCAGCAATGTGAGCGGATCGAAAAACGCCAGGTGGCGAATTTCGTCTTCCGCCGCCTTGCGCTGGGTGATGTCGGTCAGTGTGCTGACATAGTGACTGACGGCACCTGTGGCTGTTTTCACCGCACTGATGGTCAACCACTCGGGGAACACGTCGCCGCTCTTGCGTCGGTTCCAGATCTCACCCGCCCAGCTGCCCGTGGTCTGCAAGCTCTCGTGCATGGCGGCATAAAACGCCTTGTCGTGCCGCCCCGATGCCAGCACCGATGGGGTCTTGCCGATGACCTCTTCGGCTGCATAGCCCGTGATGCGTGTAAACGCCTGATTCACACGCAGGATGCTGCTGTTGGTGTCGGTCACCACCATGCCCTCCTGGGCATCGAACGCGATGGCGGCAATGCGCAAATCGGCTTCGGTGCGCGCCCGTTCTGCCTGGTAAGCGGCCAACACCCCCTGCAACCAACGCGAGAACACCCATGAACTCAGCAACCCCAACGCCAACGCACCCGCCAGCGCCAGCGCCAGCTGCAGGTTGCGCTGGGCCCCGCCTTCTTCCTGCAAACGCCGCTGCTCGGACAGCGTGCCGTGCAAATCGTCGTCAAACATGGTGGTCACCAGCACCCAACCCCAGGGCTCATACGTGCGCAGCAACGCCGTTTTGCGCGCAAGCTGGCCAGTTCTGGGGTGGACCCAGTCGTAGCCAATGAAGCCGCCGCCCTCGTTGGCCAATACCTGCATGCGGGAAAGCACCGTGCGCTCCCGCTCCGGCATATCGACCAACGACTTGCCCTCCAGCGCGGAATTGGTCGGGCTGAGCAGCGAGCGTCCTTCACGATCCAGCAGCCCGATTTGCCCGCTCTCGCCAAAACGGAAAGCCCTCAGGCGGGCTATCGCCTCTTTCTTCTGCTGCTCTTCCCATTCGTAGGTGTAGTCGCCTGTGCCTATCAACCAGTCATAGGGCGCGAAATGGCGCACATAGGCCAGTTTGTCGGCCATTTCCTTGGGGCGATCGGGCCGGTACCAGCGGTAGCGCGAAAACCCCTCGCCTTGCGGTTGGCGGGCTGCTTCGATCAGGCCCTTCATGATGTAGTGGCCGGTGTCGTCGCGGTTCTCGATGCCGTTTTTGCCCTCGAAACGCGGGGCGGTGGGCAACAGAATGAACTTGCCGTCCATGTCGTCGACAAAGTAGTACCCACGACCCGAATAGAAGCGCATGGGTCGCAGCGCCTCGATGATCAGCTTTTGCACCTCGGCAGGCGGCCGTTTGCCCACTTCGCGGGCGTACAGCGCCTCGACCATTTGCATGGCACTGTCCACCTGCTCGACCATGCTTTGGCGCAACAGCGTTTCGGTGCGCGACCGGGTGAACTCCAGGTACCCCATGGCCGACGTCATTTCAGCCGTCAGGCGGGTTTGCTGCTGGGTGTTGATGGCCTGTTCGATGCGCTCGAACGCTGCGGTCTGCTCGCGCAGGCTTTGCCATGAAAAGAAGGCTGCCAATGACAGCGTCACGACAAGCAACACCATCACGGAGCCGATCAGGTGCAGCCGTGGCAGGTTCTTTTCAGTGGCGGTCAACAGCATGCAGTGCAGAAAGTATCAAAGCGCCAGTTTATAGGGGGCCAGTGCCCTGTCAGCCTGGGGAAAGAAACTTTAATCAAGGGTTTACCCATGCTCAAGCCTTCGCATCGGCAGCGCGGTGGCGCGACTGCCACGCACCCGCCAGCGCAATGAGGCCGGGAATGAAGATCATGGCCCAGATGATCTTGCTCAAGTTCGCCTGCACCCAGGGCAGATTGCCAAACAGATAGCCTGCCATGCACAGGCCCACCACCCACAGCGTGGCGCCCAGCACATTGAAAAGCACAAATTTGCGCCGTGTCATGTCGGCGACACCCGCCACGAACGGCGCAAAGGTGCGGATGAAAGGCATGAACCGCGCAATCACGATGGTGATGCCGCCGTAGCGCTCGTAAAACGCATGGGCCTGATCGAACGCATGCCGGTTGAAAAAACGCGAGTTTTCCCACTGGAACACCTTGGGGCCAAAGAAACGCCCGATGGTGTAGTTGGTCTGGTCACCCAATATGGCGGCCGCCAGCAGCAAGGCCATGACGGCGGGCAGGTCAAGCAGCCCGGCACCGGCCAGCGCACCCACGATGAACAGCAGCGAATCGCCCGGCAAAAATGGCATGACCACCAGCCCGGTTTCAACGAAGATGATGACGAACAGCAACGCGTACACCCACATGCCGTAGGTTTGCACGAAGGCCTCCAGGTGCTGGTCAACGTGCAGGACGAAATCAATCAAAAAGGCAATGGCTTCCATGCGGGCGATTATCGGGGGGTGCGTCCGTAGAATCGGCCCGGTGAAATCTGCCGCCACCCAACCCCGCCGCCCCATCCTGGAACTGCCCGACGACCTGATCAGCCAGATAGCGGCGGGCGAGGTGGTAGAACGCCCCGCATCCGTCGTGCGCGAGCTGGTGGACAACGCGCTGGACGCCGGTGCCACCGCCATCACCGTGCGCCTGCTGGCCGGCGGCGTGCGGCTGATTGCCGTGGAAGACGACGGCTGCGGCATCGCCCACGCCGAGCTGCCGCTGGCCCTCAAGCGACACGCCACCAGCAAAATCAACAGCCTGACCGAGCTGGAAGCCGTGGGCACCATGGGTTTCAGGGGCGAAGCGCTGGCAGCCATCCACTCCATTGCCGACGTGTCAGTGCTGTCGCGCCAGATTGACACCGCTGACGAACACGGCTGGCTGCTGCACGGGCACAGTGGCGAAATCAGGCCCGCAGCCCGTACACAAGGCACCTCCATTGAAGTGCGCGAACTGTTTTACGCCACCCCCGCCCGCCGCAAGTTTTTGAAAACCGATGCCACCGAGCTGTCCCACTGTGTGGAAGCCGTGCGCCGCCACGCGCTGGTGCGCCCCGACGTGGGCTTTGCCATCTGGCACGAAGGCAAGCTGGTGGAGCAGTGGCGCGCCCAAGGGCACGACATGTCCGCGCTGGACCGCCGCCTGGCCGATGTGCTGGGACCCGACTTTGTGGCCCACAGCGTGGCCGTGGACCGCATGATGCACCTGAGCGGCTGGGCAGCGCCCGGCGCACCAGACGATGCAGACAACCCCACCGGCCCCCGCATCCGCGTGTGGGGCCGCGCCGGTTTGCCCGATGCCGCCCGCTCGCGCCCCGACCAGCAGTTTGCCTACGTGAACGGGCGCTTTGTGCGCGACAAGGTCATCACCCACGCTGCGCGCAGCGCCTACGAAGACGTGCTGCACGGCCAGCGCCAGCCGGTGTACGCGCTGTACCTGGAGATGGACCCCACCCGCGTCGACGTGAACGTGCACCCCACCAAAATAGAAGTGCGCTTTCGCGACAGCCGCGACGTGCACCAGGCCGTGCGCCACGCGGTCGAAAGCGCGCTGGCCCGGCCCCGCTCGGCCGACGCCGCTGCGCCCGGCACGGGCACGGGCACGGGCACGGGCACGGGCACGGGCACGGGCACGGGCACGGGACAGTCTGTAGCGGCCACACCAATCCACACGCAGCCCGGCACCAAAAATTACGAACAAAAATACCCTATATCATTTTCAAATAAACAACAGTCAGCTATTTATTTTGAAAATCGTCTGCCGCACAGCGGGCAACGGCCACTGACAGCCCAAGAGCTGCAAGCGCTGTGGCAACCCGCTGCCAGTCAGCCCGCGCAGGCAAGCCACATGCCCACCGGGGCGAAGGGGGGTACCCCGCCACCGGCCACCACGGGTGCAACGGGCTGGGCGGCTACCACCACAACCCATCCTGCCCTGTCGGCCTGGGGGACTGACGACTCGGCAGACTCTGCCGTCTCGGCCCTCTCAGCGGCTACTACCTTCTCTGCCGGGTCGATTGCGGCTGACCACCCCGCCGCACCCCACGAAGCCGAACCCGTCTGGCCCCTGGGCCGTGCGCTGGCGCAGCTGCACGGCATTTACATCCTGGCCGAAAACGCGCAAGGCCTGGTGCTGGTGGACATGCACGCCGCGCACGAACGCATCGTGTACGAGCGCCTGAAGGCCCAGCTGCCCACAGCACCCACGCTCGCCGCTGACGGCACACCCGCCGACGCGGTCGCCACCGGCAGCACGGCCCCCACCACAGCCGCCATCGCCTCGCAACCCCTGCTGTTGCCGCTGACGTTTGCGGCCACGCCCGAAGAAATTGCCACCGCCGAAGCGTGCACCACCGTGCTGGCGCAGCTGGGGCTGGACATCACCCCGTTTTCGGCCCGCACCCTGGCCGTGCGTGCCGTGCCCGCCAGCCTGGCACAGGCCAATGCCATCGAACTGGCACGCAGCGTGCTGGCCGAACTGGCCCAGCACGACGCCGCCACCGTGGTGCAACGCGCCCAGCACGAGCTGCTGGCCACCATGGCCTGCCACGGTGCGGTGCGCGCCAACCGCCGCCTCACCATCGAAGAAATGAACGGCCTGCTGCGCCAGATGGAGGCCACCGAACGCAGCGACCAGTGCAACCACGGCCGCCCCACCTGGCGGCAGCTGTCAATGAAAGAGCTGGATGCCCTGTTCCTGCGGGGCCGCTGAAATGACCACACCCACCACCCGCACCGCCATGGCACCCGGTTTCGTCGTGCTGACGCTGTCGCTGCTGCTGGGCATACAGCCCATCACCACCGACCTGTACCTGCCTGCGCTGCCCGCCATCACCAGCGGGTTTGGCGCGCCGCTGTCGCTGGCGCAACTCACGCTCACCGGCATGCTGCTGGCGTTTGGACTGTCGCAAATGGTGTGGGGGCCGCTGTCTGACCGGTTTGGCCGCCGCCCTATTTTGCTGACCGGGCTGGCCCTGTACACACTGGCTGCCTGCGGTTCGGCACTGACTGGCAACATGGAAGGGCTGGTGGTGTGGCGGCTGCTGCAAGGTGCGGCCATGGGTGCCGCCGTGATGGCGGGCCGCGCCATCGTGCGCGACCTGTACCAGCCCGAACAGGGTGCCCGCGTGCTCAGCAAAGCACTCAGCGGCCTGGGCGTGATTGCCGCCTTCAGCGCCCCCGTTGGCGGCTGGGTGGCCAGCCACCTGGGCTGGCGCGAAGCACTGGGCGTGCCCGCCGTGTTCGGTGGGCTGACCCTGTTGCTGCTGGCCTGGCGCTTTGAAGAAACCGTCGCCCAACCCAACCCGCGTGCGCTGCAACCTGCCGTGCTGCTGGGCACGTGGCGCACCATCCTCAGCCACCCCACGTTCTGGGCCTACTCGCTGCTGGCCACGGTGTCTTATGCCGGGCTGTTCACGTTTTTGGGGGCGTCGTCGTTCGTGTTCATCGACGTGCTGCACGTCAGCCGGGTGAACTACGGCTGGGTCATGTTCACCATGGCGGTGTTTTACCTGATGGGCACCTTCATTTGCCGCAGGCTGTTGCAGCGGGTGGGTGTGAAGCGCACGGTGGCGCTGGCGGGCGTGGTCACCCTGACGGGTGGCACGCTGCTGGGCACGTTGCCGTGGCTGGGTGTGGTGCACCCGCTGACCATCCTGGGGCCGTTTTGCCTGTTCATGCTGGCGCATGGCGTGCACCAGCCTTGCGGCCAGGCCGGGTCGGTGGGACCGTTCCCGCAGGCGGCCGGTGCGGCCTCGGCCCTCAGCGGGCTGATGTCCATGCTGGCAGCGTTTGGCGTGGGCAGCTGGCTGGGCTGGCGCATGGACGGCACGGTGTTCCCGCTGACGCAAGGCATCTGGTTCTGGAGCGCCTGCATCGCCGCCATTGCCTGGACGCTGGTGCAACGCTTTGGCGATGCCCCCAAACCACCCCAACGCACCGCCTGAGCGGCTGAGCGTTTTCAGCCCAAGCCCGCTCACCACCCCAAGACCTTTGCATGACCGCACCCACCCCCACTGCGCCCAACGGCACCACCCCACTCACGCCCATTGCGCTGGTGGGCCCCACGGCATCGGGCAAAAGCGCCGTGTCGCTGCACCTGGCCCGGCGCTGGCCGCTGGAGATCATCAGCATCGACTCGGCACTGGTGTACCGGGGCATGGACATTGGCACCGCCAAACCCACACCGGCCGAACTGGCCGAGGTGCCCCACCACCTGATCGACATCCGCAACCCCGACCAGCCCTACAGCGCCGCCGAGTTTGCGGCAGACGCCACACGGCTGATGGCCGACATTCAGGCCCGGGGCAAACACCCCCTGCTGGTGGGCGGCACCATGCTGTACCTGAAGGCGCTGCTGCACCCCATGGACGACATGCCCCCCGCCCAGCCCGAGCTGCGCGCCCAGCTGGAAGCCGAGGCGTACGAACACGGCTGGCCCGCCCTGCACGCCCAACTGGCGCTGGTAGACCCCACCACCGCCGCCCGCCTGAGCCCCAACGACAGCCAACGCGTGGGCCGCGCGCTGGAGGTGTTTCGGGCCACGGGCAAACCGCTGTCAAGCTTTCACACAGGCGGCGCGGCGGGGGGCAAGCCCGCTGCACACGCCATGCCCGTCATCAGCCTGGAACCCACCGACCGCACCTGGCTGCACAAACGCATTGCCCAGCGCTTTGACGCCATGCTGGCGCAAGGCCTTGTGGACGAGGTGCGGCAGCTGATGGCCCTGCCCCACTTCCACCCCGACCTGCCCAGCATGCGCTGCGTGGGCTACCGCCAGGTGTGGGAGGTGCTGCATTGGGTAGCGTCAGGCCAAGCCCAGGGGGACGTGGCGGCAGCGCCGGATGGGGCTTCAGACCTGAGCGGCGATGTGAAAAATAGTGAGCACTCAGGCCATATAAATCATGCGCTGAGTGCCAAGATGATTAAACATATTCGCGAAACCGGCATTGCCGCCACCCGCCAACTGGCCAAGCGCCAGCTGACGTGGCTGCGCGGCATGCCCGAGCGGGTGGTGGAAGCATGCGATGCGCCGGGGCTGGCTGAGCGGGTGGAGGCGCGGGTAAGACCTGTTTGGGGCTGAGAAAAGAGGTGGCATGATGTCGCGCAACCAATAAAAAGCATTCAGGGCGGCGCGGTTTTCATGGCAATTCTCATTCCCACTTTGGGCGCGTGCGTGGCACGCATGACCAGCGGCGAACGCCGCGTGGCCGAGCGGCTGGAAGCCAAGCTCGATGCCGACTACCTGCTGTGGTACGACGTACCCGTGGGCCCCCGGCACACCCACCCCGACTTTGTGGTGCTGCACCCCAGCCGGGGCATTCTGGTGCTGGAGGTGAAAGACTGGAAGCTGTCCACCATCCAGCAAGCCGACAAAAACGACTGGGTCATTGCCCCAGACGGCATCCCCAAAACCGTGGCCAGCCCGCTGGCGCAAGCCCGCCAATACGCCCACCAAATCGTCAACGCGTTGGAGCGCGACCCGCAACTGGTGCAGGCCGAGGGCCGCCACGCTGGCAAGCTGGCTTTTCCGTGGAGCTACGGCGTAGTGCTGCCCAACATCACCCGCAAACAGTTTGACGACAGCGAACTGCGCCAGGCACTGGAACCCAACCGCGTCATTTGCCAGGACGAAATGCTGGAAAGCGCGGCCCCCGAAGACCTGCAAAGCCGACTGTGGGACATGTTCCCCTACGGCATGCGCGGGGTCATCAGCCTGCCACAGCTGGACCGCGTGCGCTGGATCATGTTCCCCCAAGTGCGCGTGCAAACCACTGGCGACTTGTTTGACGACACCCAGGCCGAAGCCGAACTGCCCAGCATCATGCGCGTGATGGACCTGCAACAAGAGCAGTTGGCCCGGTCCTTGGGCGACGGACACCGCGTCATCCACGGCGTGGCGGGCTCGGGCAAAACCATGATTCTGGGCTACCGCGCCGAGTATCTGGCCCAAGCCAGCACGGCCAGCAGCAAGCCCATCTTGATTCTTTGCTTTAACGAACCGCTGGGCGTGAAGCTGCACAGCGTGATGCAAGCCAAAGGCTTGAGCGACCGCGTGCATGTGCGGCACTTTCACAAATGGTGCCGCGAGCAACTGGTGGCCTTTGGCCAAACCCTGCCTGCCAACAACATGCCGGTAGACGCCAAGATGACAGACATGGTGCAGCGCGTGATAACGGGTGTGGACCGCAAGCACATACCCAGCGGCCAATACCAAGCCGTGCTGATTGACGAAGGCCACGACTTTGCGCCCGAGTGGCTCAAGCTCGTCACCCAAATGGTGGACCCCACCACCAACAGCCTGCTGGTGCTGTACGACGACGCGCAAAGCATTTACGAACGGGCGCGTTCTAAACAGTTCAGCTTCAAGAGCGTGGGCATTCAGGCGCAGGGGCGCACCACCATCCTGAAAATCAACTACCGCAACACGAAGCAGATTCTGCAAACCGCCAACCTCATCGCCGCCGACTTGTTAACGGCGGACGACCAAGACGACGACGGCATCCCCCTGGTCAAACCCCTCAGCTGCGGGCGCGAAGGGCAAGCGCCCATCCTCATCAAACTGCCCACGCTGCGCGAAGAAGCCGTGGCCATAGCCGACCAGCTGAGCCAGGCCCACAAAGAAGGCCACGCCTGGGGCGACATGGCCATTTTGTGCCCCGACTACAGCACCCGCGACCTGTGCGCCCAGGTGCTGCACCAGCGCCAGATGCCCTTGGAAATGCGCCGCAGCCCCGGCGACTTTGACCCCACCAGCAACACCATCAAAGTGATGACCATGAAAGTCAGCAAAGGCCTGGAGTTCCCCGTGGTGGCGCTGCCCGGCGTGGGACACATGCCCGCCAAAGGCGAAGACGAGCAAGAGGCCGCACGGGTGTTTTATGTGGCGGCCACACGGGCGACACAGAGGCTGGGAACATGAAAAGGTCACGACCATGATTGCGAGCAACACGCGACTGGTACCGCGTATTGAAAGCCGTATCCAAGTGATTCGCGGCCTGCGGGTCATGCTGGATGTGGACTTGGCTGCGCTGTACGGCGTACAGACCAAGCGGCTAAATGAGCAGGTCAAACGCAACCGGGACCGCTTTCCCAGCGATTTCCACTTTCAGCTTACGGCTGATGAGAAAACCGAGGTGGTCGCAAATTGCGACCACCTCCAAAATCTGAAATTTTCCAAGGCGTTGCCTTTTGCGTTTACCGAGCACGGAGCAATTCAGGCAGCCAATGTGCTGGCATCAAGCCAAGCGGTTGAGATGGGGATTTACGTTGTGCGGGCGTTTGTGCAGTTGCGCCAGGCACTTGCTGCCAATGCAGATATTGCCAAGCGCCTGGCTGAGCTGGAGATGAAGACCGAATCGCTAGAAATATCGCACGACAACTTCAGCCGAAACACCCGGCTGCAATTGCGCCAACTGCTGGACGCCGTGCGTGAGCTGACTGCACCACCGGAGCCGCCCAAACGGCCCATTGGGTTTCTGACGCATGAGGAAAAAAAGACACCCAAGGCCAGCACGTTGACCAAAGGACGGAAGGCATGAGCGAGACAACACACCACCCAGTACCCGCGCCTGCCGACAGCCTGCACGCCGAACTGCGCACGCTGATTGCCAGCAGCCGCCAGCGGCTGGCAGGAGCCGTGAATGCGGAGCTGACGCGGCTGTATTGGAGCGTGGGCGAACGCTTGCGCACCGAGGTGCTGGGCGGCGCAGACCGTGCCAAATATGGCGACCAGTTGATTCAGCGCCTTGGGGACCAACTGGCGCAAGAGTTTGGCCGTGGGTTTGAGGCCAAAAACCTGCGCCGCATGGTGCAATTTGCCCAAGCGTTTCCGCAGCCGGAGATTGTCGCGACACTGTCACGACAATTGAGCTGGAGCCATTTTGTCAACCTGCTGCCACTCAAAACCGAACCCGCGCGCCAGTTCTACGCCAGCCAAGCCGCCACCAACACTTGGAGCGTGCGCGAGTTGCGCCACCAAATCGACCGCAAGGCCTTTGAGCGCACTGAGCTTGCCACCTTGCAGACCCACACACCCGTTCAGGCTGAGCCGGTCGTTGCGGCCCACACCAACCCCGCTCAAGTCTTCAAAGACCCTTACTTCCTCGACTTTTTGGGCCTGCGCCAGGGCCACGACGAAGCCGATTTGGAAGCCGCCATCCTGCGCCAGCTGGAAGCTTTCATTCTGGAGCTGGGGCGGGGCTTTGCGTTTGTGGAGCGCCAAAAGCGCATGGTCATCGACGGTGACGACTTTTACCTGGACCTGCTGTTTTTCCACCGCCGCCTGCGCAGGCTGGTGGCCATCGAACTCAAGCTGGGCCGCTTCAAAGCCGCGCACAAGGGCCAGATGGAGCTGTATTTGAAATGGCTGGACAAGCATGAGCGCCAACCGGGCGAAGAGGCCCCCATTGGCCTCATCCTCTGCGCCGAATCCAGCCGCGAACAGGTGGAACTGCTGCAAATGCACAAAGACGGTATCACCGTGGCCGAATACTGGACCGAACTGCCCCCCAAAGCCGAGCTGGAGCAAAAGCTGCATGCAGCTTTACTTGAAGCGCGTGAGCGGCTGGCGCGGCTTGGGGTGTTGTTTGGGGGAATTGGGTGACGCGTGATGACCAAGAGGGCCAGCATCGGCCTGGGTTTCCCGTAGTTGCCCTGCCCGGTGCGAGACATATGCCCTCCAAGGGTGAAGACGACCAGGTAGCCGCGCAAGTGATTTATGTGGCGACGTTAAAGGCTATGCAGAGGTTGATGATTGAGATGGGTGGGAATGGGCCGGTTTGGAGGGGGCTGTCAGCGTGAATGATTGCTGCAAGATGACTTTTGAACGCACTCAATAGCATTTAAAAATGGTGTATCGAAGGAACACAGAATGTCACTTAACAACATGCAACGATCGGGACTGTGGAAGGCCGCTTTTGAGGAGCGATCAGATGATCCATTTACTGATCAACGAAAGAGGCTGAGCGCTTCGTTATCGACGTTCCGAAACAATATCGAACCGATTGTCAAACGGATCGATGAGGTATTGCCTGGACTCACACTTCATGACGTGACACATCTTGATGCGCTCTGGGAAACCGGTAGTCTGATTGCAGGAGAGAACTATCCGTTGAATCCCTTGGAAGCGTTCGTATTCGGTTCCGCCGTTCTACTTCATGACTCTGCAATGTGCTGGGAAGCCTATGCAAATGGGCAACAAGGTGTGCGTGAGACGAATGAATGGGCAGACGCATATGCAGACGAGTGTGATCGCTTTCCCAACAAAGATGACGAAGAACGTAAAAAGGTAGCCGACTTTGCTGCACTTCGTGCTTTACACGCACACCAAGCAGCACAGTTGCCAGAAATGGTATGGAAGCACCCTGATACAGGTCAGGAGCTCTATCTGATTGAAGATGCGCAATTGCGAATCGAACTAGGCGGCCTCGCAGGCCGGATCGCTTCAAGCCACCACTGGGACATAGATGCGTTGGCAGTAGGGTTGGGAGAGCAATTCAATGCACCTTCAGCGTTCCCTACCGAATGGGCCATCGATCCTATTAAGGTTGCCTGCCTGTTGCGCTGTGCGGATGCGTCCCACGTCAACGATGCACGAGCACCGCTATTCCTTTACGCCTTGGTTAAACGCCAAGGTATATCGCGAAATCATTGGAGGACACAAAACCGCATGATGGGTCCTTCGTTGGATAGTGGTGACAGCCTTGGTAACGCAATTTTGTATACATCAAGTCGCACATTCAAAGAGTCTGATGCAGCAGCATGGTGGATTGCCCACGATGCAGTTGTCATGATCGACAAGGAACTGCGCATGGTCAATGCCCTCTTGAAGGCACGCGCGCGTCCAACTGCACCTGAATTTCGTGTGAAACGAGTTACGGGCGTAGATTCTCTGGATGACTTGATCCGCCACCTACGCGTTGAAGGATGGAAGCCCTGCAAGGCAGAACCACACGTCAGCAATGTTGAATCATTGGTTCGTGAGCTTGGCGGTGAGAAGCTATATGGCTCGGGGGCTGATGCAGTCGAAATTGTTCTGCGTGAACTCATTCAAAATGCTCGCGATGGCGTGGTTGCAAGGCGCTATATCGAACCCGCCTTCGTTGGTGAGATTTTCGTTCGCATAGAGGAGCTTGAAGGACAACGATGGCTCATCGTTGAAGACGATGGGATCGGGATGTCCCGAAGAGTATTGACTGGGCCGTTACTTGACTTCGGCAATAGTTTTTGGAAATCTTCGTTAGTTAGTTCAGAGTTCCCAGGCCTTCGATCCTCAAGCTTTCGATCAGTTGGCCGATTTGGAATTGGGTTTTACTCCATATTCATGATTGCTGAACAGGCAGATGTATCAAGCAAAGGTTGGGACAAAGGATTAGACGACTGCAATACGCTCCGTTTCAATAGCGGTGTTTCACTGCGACCGGTTCTTCGACCAGGTCGCCCCGACGGGTTCCCCACTCGATCATCAACCAGAGTGCGCCTAAAACTCAAGCCAGAGCTATTAACTGGAAATTGCAATATTGAAATTAAACCTAATTCCCTTGGAGCCAAATCATTTTCCATATCGTTTCAATCATTCATTTCCACGATTGCCGTTGGACTGGACGTGCGCATTTACGCCAGCTGCCTAGGCAATACACGCACGGAGGTGCATGGCGGTATCCCGGACGTTAATCCAAACGCAAAAGACATCTTGTGCAGAATTTCTTTTTCTGCAGCGCAACCGAATCCAGGCGTCACTGCAAACGTCGATGCACACCACCAACGTTTGCGCCCAATTCGATCTGGTGGCAAACTCTTTGGGGTTGCTGCTATCTCCACCTCATCTGACAACGACACAGCGATGCTCTCCCTGCACACAGTAGGTGGATTGGCAACATCAATAAAAGGCCGAAATGGTCACGCCTATATTGGCTATATCGAGCACAAGCCGGACTCCGCAAGGCGCGGGCCATCTACATTTGAAGCGCCCCCTGAGGTGATGGCAGAGTGGGCAATAGAGCAGCTTAATATTCTTGAGAAAGCGAACGTAAGTGATTTGGAGCGATGCATCGCTGGTTTATATGTCGGTGAGTTTGGCGTTGATCCAATCGACTTCAGTCGATCATTGGTGACTACTGCTGAATGCGGTCCACGGTTTGCGTCATATGATGAGCTTGCAGTGATCGCCGAGAACCAACCTGTTGGCGTTTTCAAATCTGGCTTTATGGATCATATTGAAACGTATCACTCAATTCAGACTGTAAGTGGCATAGCCCTTGTTCGACCATTGGTTAATTGTGCTGCCCTCAATCTTGAGATGCAAGCTGACACACCAGTGAAACCCTACAGCGTCATTGGTTGTATCCACAGGGCTATTGTTTTGAATGGCAGGATTCCTATTTGGTCTGTAAACAAGACACTTTACACAAGTAGCATTACTGGAAACATGGAATTACTTTGCGTTTCGGCAATATCGAAAGATGGCTAATTTGTGCAATTCTCGCCATAAGCTACGGCAAAATTTCATAATACAAAATAGACCAAGCTCAATTTTCCAAAGTGAAACAACTAGACGATATTTCTGGCTCGGCAACAACTAATTAAAAGTGAAAGCACAGCAATGCACGAAATCATCTGCCCCCATTGCAGTAAAGCATTCAAGATCGACGAGGCGGGGTACGCCGACATCCTGAAGCAAGTTCGCGACGGCGCGTTCGAGCAGCAGTTGCATGAACGCCTTGAATTGGCCGAGCAAGACAAGCGCAATGCCGTCGAGCTTGCGCAGGCCAAAGTGGCTGGCGAAATGCAAAAGTCTGCTGTCGCCAAAGACTCCGAAATTCAGGAGCTGAAAGCCAGGTTGGATGCCGCAGAGGTGGCGCGCAAACTCGCCGTCACCGAGGCCCTGAGTGCCGTGCAAAAAGAGCGTGACGCATTGGCCAACGAACTTCAGCAGGCCAAGCGCGACAGATTGGCTGCTGCAGAACTGGCCGAGGCCAAGCTGGCCAACGGGCTACAAAAAGCCGCTGCGGACAAAGACGCCGAAATCCAAGCCTTGAAGGCCAAGCTGGACTCCACCGACGTGATGCAAAAGCTGGCTATCACCCAGGCGGTGACTGTGGTCGAGCGCGAACGCGATGAGTTCAAGAGTGGCTTGGCGCGGGCTGAATTGGAGAAGCAACTCGCCGAAAAGTCGCTCAAAGACAAGTACGAAACGCAGATCAAAGACCGCGATGACGCCATCGAGCGCCTGCGCGACATGAAGGCGCGCCTGTCCACCAAGATGGTGGGCGAAACGCTGGAGCAGCACTGCGAGACGGAGTTCAACCGCATTCGCGCCACGGCGTTTCCACGCGCCTATTTCGAAAAAGACAACGACGCGCGCACCGGCAGCAAGGGCGACTACATTTTTCGCGACCTGGACGAGTCGGGCACCGAAATCGTCTCCATCATGTTCGAAATGAAGAACGAGAACGACCGCACCACGACCAAGAACAGGAACGAAGACTTCCTGAAAGAGCTGGACAAGGACCGCTCCGAAAAGGGCTGCGAATATGCCGTGCTGGTCTCCCTGCTGGAGCCAGACAGCGAGCTGTACAACACCGGCATCGTGGATGTGTTCCACCGCTACCCCAAGATGTACGTGGTGCGCCCACAGTTCTTTCTGCCCATCATCACGCTGCTGCGCAATGCGGCGATGAATTCGCTCAAATACAAGTCAGAGCTGGCGCTGGTGCGGGCGCAGAACATTGACATCACGAACTTCGAAAACAACCTCGAAACGTTCAAGACCGCATTCGCGCGCAACTACGACCTGGCATCCAACAGCTTCAAAAAGGCGATTGATGAGATCGACAAGTCCATCGACCACCTGCAAAAAACCAAGGACGCACTGCTGGGCACAGACCGCAACCTGCGCCTGGCCAACGACAAGGCGCAAGACGTGACGATCAAGAAGCTGACGCGGGGCAACCCGACGATGGCGGGCAAGTTTGCCGATCTCAAAAACAGTTGATGCACCCACCCCGGAGCCCCCCATGCAACTCGGCTACACCATCCTCTACGTGCCTGACGTACCCGCCACGCTCAAGTTCTACGAAGCGGCCTTCGGGCTGACCACTCGGTTTCTGCATGAAAACGGGGACTACGGCGAGCTGGAGACGGGCAGCACCGCGCTGGCGTTTTCAGCCCACAGGCTGATGCAGCAGCTGGGCAAGAACCCGCAGGCTGCCAGCCCCACAGCGCCCTGCTTTGAAATTGCGCTGTGCACGCCTGATGTGCCCGCCGCGCTGGCGCATGCCGTGGCCGCCGGGGCTACGCCCATGCGCCCGGTGGAGGTGATGCCGTGGGGCCAGACGATTGCCTACGTGGCCGACATCAACGGTTTTTTGGTAGAGCTGTGCACGCCCATGGCGTGAAGCAAAGGCTGTTTCTTTTCTTGGCTGAGCCGCATCTTTACAAATACGCCTCATTTTTTGAGCCGTATCCCTGAACTGCATAGCGCGGGCGGCGCAGTGCCAAACCAATAAGCGCTAACGGCTGATATGGCTTAGATTTTCTGCTGCAATCTGCCTGAAGCTGGCGGATATGCGCGCGTCGGCGCTGGCCGCTGCCCAGAAGCTGCGGGCCAGGGCCAGGGCCTGCGGCCACTCGGGCAAGGTGGCGGCGGTGGGCTGCAGGGGGCGGTCGGCAAAGTGGCGGGGCACCAGCTCGCCGCCCACGGGGGCGTAGAGCATGGGCAGCATGTCGTAGGCCGGGGCCAGGGCCCAGTCGTCATCGTCCAGCAGCAAAGAGATGTTGCCGTAGTGCCGGTCGGTGTTGGCTATCAGCTCGCCAAAGGCTTCCAGCAGGCGCAGGGTGCGCGCATCGGCAGGGCGCAGCAGGCCGCGCGACTGCATGCGGTTGGCGGTGGCGGCCCAGTTGTCCATGGCACCTACGTATTCGGCGTCGTACACGTTGAGCGACACCATGCCGATACGCCCCAACCCCAGCGGGTTGGTGGCGCTGATGGGCGTGCGGTCAAAGCGCTCCACCTCCAGAAACACGCGGCCTGCGCCGGTGCTGATGCGGCTGGTGGCAGCGGCAATGCCAGCGCCCGCCAGCGTTTGCAGGGCCAGGTGTTCGCACACCAGCAGGTCGCGGGTGCGCTGGTCGGTGGGGGCGTCGCCCGCCGGGGAGAACTTGACCAGCACGTGGCGGGCAGCGTCACCCGCAGCGCTGCCGGGTGCGCGCGCGTCGCCCCCGACGATGGTGCAAAACTTGGGCTGCTCGCCGCCGGCGGACGAGCCGCCCGTGCTGCCTTGCATGGCCGCATCGGCCAGGGCCGGGTAGTCGGCGATGGATGCCGCGCGGTTGGCCCGCTGGGGCAGGCTGTGAAAGCGTGCAAACGCGGCCTCGCCCACCACCAGGTTGCCGGGCAGATCGTCGCCGCACAGGGCCAGGGCGCGCAGCACGTCGTCGTCGCCCCAGAAGCGGGGGTCGTTGCCCAATTGCAGCTCGGGGTGGGTGTGGGCAAAGGTGCGCCCCATGAAGCCCTGTGGGCGCATGTCGTCCAAAAACCAGGGCAGGCCGTCAAAGCGCTTGGAGAGGCCGTCTTCTTCGTCCACCCACACAGCGCCACTGGCCAGCGGCACCATGCGCCCGAACGGGCTGGGCTGGCCTTGCGCGTTGATGCGCATGATGGGCACGCTGCGGCCCACATCGCGCACGGTGCGCGGCAGCACATAGCGCTGCTTGCGGGCGGCACCCACTTTTTGCACCTCGCCCGCCTGAATGAGCGGGGCCAGCGCGCGCGAGACGGTGGGCTGGCTCACCCGCATCAAGTCCTGAAGCTCCGCGCTGCTGAGCGCACTGCCCTGGCGGCGCAGTGCCAGCAAAATGCGGGCGGAGAGGTCTGGCGTGGCGGTCATGAATGATTATATGAATAGATTTATTGTTTGAATTATGATTTTAAATCAATCAGTTAATGAATATTTTGAATAGATACTGATAGCTGATTTTTGGGTTTTGCGGCGCAGCAGTGCCGCCATGCGGGGGTTCATGGCGGGCTCTGGGTTGAAGATGCCCGATGTTTGCTACGTTTTCAGTATCTGCTTACGCACAATCCACAAGCGCTAGGCGGCAATTTGGCTTAACTTTTCCGTCAACACAGCGCGCGTGGCTTCATCCGCCGGGAACACATGCTCCACGCGCAGCGATGCCTGCGTGATGTCTTGCGGAGTGCCGAAGGTGGAAAACATGCTGAAGAAGGCCTGCTCGCCGTGCCGGGTGGCAAAGCGGGTGGTCAGCACCGGGGCCATCTGGCGAGGCCAGGGCGCGAGCACCCGCTTGCCCAGGCGCTGCTGCATCTGCTGCGCCAGCTGCTCGACGCGGGGCAGGATGTCGGGCACCACGCTGGCGTCGTCGCGCATGTGGGCCAGCAGGGCGGGGGCCACTTCTTCGAGGTTGGTGATGTGCTGCGTCATGCCCTCGGGGTGCAGCATGGCGTCGATGATGTTGACGGGCTGGCCGGGTGGCAAGTCGGCCAGCCAGGGCATGAGCGTGGTGGCCAGCCACTGTGCGCCGCGGTTCATCTGCAGCACGTTCCAGGCCGCGTCCATCACCATGGCAGGCATGGGGTCGTGCGCTTGCAGCAGCCGGCCCAGGGCATCGCGCACCGGGGCCAGCACGGCATCGGCCAGCTCGCTGCCGCGGTAAACGGGGGCAAAACCGGCCTGCTGCAGGGCCACGTTGCGCAGCGCAAGCGGGGCTTGCAGCTCGTGCAGCCAGCTCAGCAGCAGTTCGCGGCTGGGCCGTGCACGGCCGCTTTCCACAAAGCTCACATGCCGCTGGCTGACGCCCATGCGCAGGGCAAGTTCCAACTGGCTCAGGCGCTTGGACTTGCGCGCGGTTTGCAAGGTGGCTTGCAGGCTTTCTGGCTGGCTGGTGGTGCGGGTTTGCATGCGGTCAATTGAATCACGGCGCTGCGCCTTGGCAATTACCTGCCACGTAATTGCGCGCACGCAAACGGCTGCGCAAACTTGGCCCGTCAGCGTTTGTTGCCGACACCACTGCACACAAGGAAACCCCATGAACAAGGCTTTGTTGATCTCCGTACTGATCGTTTTTGGTGCCCTGACCGGGTACACGCTGGCGCACCACGGCGGGCTGTTGGCGTGGCTGGCGTTTTACACGCAGGACCCGGCGAGTTGGCAGATCTTTGCGGATCTGGTGATCACCATGTGTTTGCTGCTGGTCTTCATCCGTCGCGATGCACAGGCCAATGGCCGCCCGTTTGTGCCATGGGCTGTGTTCAGCCTGGCAACTGGTTCGTTCGGGCCTTTGCTGTATGTCATCACGGCCAAAAAGCACGTGGCTGACTGAGGCATTGGGGGCATCCACGCCAATGAGGCGCTTACCCTTGCTGCTGGGCGCGCAGCGTTTGCACTTCTTGCTCCAGCGTCTTGATGCGCGCATCGCGGGCGTCCAGTGCGGCGGCAACGTCGGCGGCTTCATAGCGCACTGGAATGTGTTGCGGGCAGTTGGCGTCCCACGCGGTCACAGTGAAGAGAATGACTTGCTCAGGCCGCGCCGGGTAGCCTTGCGGCATGAGGCGGGCCATGAGCGCGTCGTCCCCCTCCACCACACGCGCCTCACCCCAGATCTTGATGCGCTGGCGGTGGGCGTAGTCCATCAAGAACAAATGGGCCTTGGGGTTCTCTGACAAATTGCCGCTGCTGATGTATTGCCTGTTGCCGGCAAAGTCCACGAAGGCAAGGGTATGCGCATCCAGCACCTTGAGAAAACCCGCCGGGCCACCCCGGTGCTGGATGTAGGGTTGGCCTTGGGTGTTGACGGTAGCCAGAAAGACACTGGTTTGCGCGGCGATGAAGTCGGCCAGGTCATCGGTAACGGTGGCCTGCCATCCGCCCGCTTGTTCCATGCGCGCATAGCCATGGCGGGAGCCTTTGCGCGCCTGGATGGCTTTGACAGCAGGGGTAAAGGCAACGTCGCTGGCAGGGGGGCGGGTGGCTGGCATGGGGGCTTCGGCGTGGGGCATGGTCACCTCAAAGGTTTGCGGCTTTGCGCAACTGCATGAAGGCCACACTGAGCGCGCTGGACGCCCTGTAGAAGCCGGTAGATGCACCCAACATGTTTTCGGCCTGCGTGTAACGACCGGCGTTGACGGCGGTGGCCACTTTGGCCACTTCGTCATGAAACACTTGGTGCTTTTGCACACAGTCGGCATGAGCGCTGAGCTTGCCGAAGCGTGCCTTGGCATCGCGATGCAGCCATTGACCCAGCTCACAGCAGTCGTCGCGCGCGAGGGTGGCGACGTCCATCTGTTCGTGTTTGGAGATCGCAGAACGAAGCTTCACTTTCCATTCCGCATGCTTTTGTATGGCGTTGTTGAGATCCATGGTCTTTCTCCTGCGATCGGGGTGGTTTGCTTCAGGCGGCCAATTTGGCGGTGACTTGGGGGAAGTCGATGTCGGTCTGGGCCACGTTGTTGACGTAGTTGGTCAGCACGTTGAGCGACACATTGACAACGATCTCGACGATGGCTGCTTCATCAAAACCAGCCAGGCGCACGGCGGCCAGATCAGCGTCGGACACACGGCCACGCGCTTTGGCAACCTGCAGTGCGAAGTGCAGCGCGGCTTCCACCTGGGCGTCTTCCGAATGGCCGTCGCGTGCGGCATTGAGCTCGGAGCGGCTGAGCCTGGCCACGTTGGCACCCAGGTAGTCGTGGGCCGAGAGGCAGTAGTCGCAACCGTTGAATTCGGCAATTGCGAGCGCAATTCGCTCGCGCAACTGCACGGGCAACTTGCCTTTGCCCACTGCGCCATTGAGGGACAGGTAGCCCTCCAGTGCGGCGGGGCTGTGGCCCACCAGCTTCATCAGGTTGGGGGTGACACCCAGAGACTTTTGCACGGCAGCCAGCAAGGGTTTGGAGGCTTCGACGGATTGTTCAACGGTGGGGATGCTGATACGGGACATGGTGATTTCCTTCAAGGGTCAAGGGCGGGTTGCAGGGATTCGCTGCCTTTCAAACACACAGTTGGAAGCGAATGGATGAACTGTATTTAGATAGCCAAACAAATAGAATCAGCGACACACTGAATTCACTCTTCCGCCAAATGGAACAATATGGACCGTTTTCACTTGATGAATGTGCTGGTGGCCGTGGTGGATGCCCAAGGCTTTGCCGGCGCAGCGCGCAAGCTGGCCATCTCACCGCCTGCGGTCACCCGTGCAGTAAACGAGTTGGAAGCCCACCTGGGCTTGCGCCTGTTGACGCGCACCACCCGCAGCGTGCGCGTGACGGATGCAGGCGAGCGCTATGTGCAGGATTGCCGGCGCATCCTGGCGGAAATGGCGGAGGCTGATGACTCCGTCACTGGCCAGCACAGCGCGCCGCGTGGGCGGCTCACCATCACGGCGCCGGTGTTGTTCGGGCGCATGTTTGTGACGCCCATCGTGGGCGAGTACCTGCAGCGTTACCCGGAGGTAAATGCGTCCTGTCTGTTTCTGGACCGCGTGGTGAACATGGTTGATGAGGGCGCAGACGTGGCCATTCGCATCGGAGAGTTGCCGGATTCGACCATGCAAGCCATTCGGGTGGGGCAGGTGCGCCGGGTGGTGTGCGCGTCGCCGGCTTACCTCAAGGCGCACGGCTTGCCTCTTACACCGGAGGATTTGCAGCGGCACACCATCGTCTCCGCCAGCAGCGTGACACCCAACCCCGAGTGGCGCATGCAACACGGCGGGGCACCGGTTTCGGTTCGCCTGCAGGCGCGCATGACCACCACCACCAACGACTCGGCCATTGCCGCGGTGGTGGGCGGTCTGGGGCTGACGCGCCTGTTGTCTTACCAGGTGGCTGAGCACTTGCGCTCACGCAAGCTCAAGACCGTGCTGGTTGACTTTGAACCTGAGCCGCTGCCCGTGCATGTGGTGCATCGCGAGGGGCGGCACGCCTCGCACCGGGTGCGGGCCTTCATCGACCTGGCCATAGAGCGGCTGCGCAGCGATCCGTCGCTGAATTGACAAGCGCGCGGCCACAGACCCCTACCATCCCAGGCCGAACATCGAGGAAACCGCAGGTTCAGCCACGTCATCATGGGTGTTAACGACATCGAAGCATCCAGGCGGTTTTACGATGCCCTGTTGGGCACCCTGGGCATGAAGCCCGGTGTCTACAACCACAATGGCGTGGCGGGCCGGTTCTTCTACCGCTCGCCCACCGGCTCATTCGGCATCGCCAAGCCGCTCAATGGCGCACCGGCCACGCAGGGCAACGGCAGCGCCATCGAGTTCAGCATGGAATCGACCGAGCAGGCCGATGCGTTCCATGCCGCAGGCGTGGCCAACGGCGGCACCACTTGCGTAGACCCGCCCGGCTGGCGCGATGGCTCGGTGGGCAAGCTGTACTTGACGCACCTGCGCGACCCGGACGCCAACAAGCTCTGCGCCCTGTTCCGCCCGCCCAAGGTGGGATTGATACCCTATTGATTTACAAGCTACTTCGCAACAGAAGGGGGCACCTGAACAGTTACCGGCCACTCATGCTCGGACGCCCGAAGCTCATGGGCACTTCGTCTTTAGGCGGGCAAAATAACTACGGTACGGTGACGGGTCGCGCGTCAACACGGTCAAATTTGCGACAGCCGCATGGGCACCAATAAAGAAGTCCGGCAAAGGCGCGGTCTTGGCACCGCCCCTCTGGCGATAGAGGCGAAATGCCTGTGCGGCCAGTGCCGCACTTGACCACGGCAGGGCACTGCGCTGGGTTTCGTACACCGCCAGCATGTCGTCCAATAACGGCGGCGGTGTGCCCGGAACCAGCAATTCAGCATAGATCAACGCATTGATGTGCAGCACGCCCTGTTCGCTGCACAGCTGAAGCTGGTCAATGGCCCAGTTGTGCCAGGCGCTGCGGGTGTCCATGCAGTCGATCCAGATGTTGCTGTCCACCATGAAGCCGCTGCTGCCGTCGTAATGAGCCAGGCTGGCCATACGTCAACCGCGCAAAAAGGCCATGATCTCGTCTGCCCCCAGTGCTTGGTACTCGGCGCTCATGCCATCGCGCGCTTTGGCTGCGGCCTTGCGCATTTGCGCTCGACGGTCCGAGCTTCGGCCATTGGACAACTTCTCGACAATGATCTTGCCCGCTTCAAAGCGGACACTGACCTCAGTGCCGGGCACCACACCCGCCGCCAAGCGCACGTCTTTGGGGATCGTGATTTGGCCTTTGTCTGTGACTAACATGTTGGGCCTTTGAAAAGTAAGAATTGGAAGTTGTAATCCTACAGCATAGGCGCAGCCTGATGGCACTGCCCTGGGATCAGAAGATTCCCCATGTAACCAACCCCAACGGCTTTCTGGTAGAACCCTGCACGCCCATGGCATCAATCAAAGGAGACTCCCCATGTTCAGCCACGTCATCGTCGGTGTTAACGACCTCGAAGCATCCCGCCAGTTTTACGATGCCCTGTTGGGCACCCTGGGCATCAAGCCCGGTGTCTACAACCACAACGGCGTGGCGGGCCGGTACTTCTACCGCTCGCCCACCGGCTCATTCGGCATCACCCAGCCGCTGAATGGCGAGCCAGCCACACACGGCAACGGCAGCACCCTCGGGTTCACCATGGAATCGCCCGAACAGGCGGATGCATTCCATGCCGCAGGCGTGGCCAACGGCGGCACCACTTGCGAAGACCCGCCCGGCTGGCGCGATGGCTCGGTGGGCAAGCTGTACCTGGCCTACCTGCGCGACCCCGACGGCAACAAGCTCTGCGCCCTGCACCGCCCGCCCAAGGTGTGATGGCACTGGGCCTGTGCCCACGCACCACCGGGTCAGTGTCGTGTCGGTTCAAGACAAGTCCTCCTGCCTTGTCTACAGTGGGCCACCAGCCAACGCCCCCACTGCTTCAGGAGCCCCCATGCCCCCAGCCGCGCCCAACTCGGTTCCGCAAGCCATGCCAGCTCCTGCCAAGGCGGCCGCTGCTCAGGCCTTCCCATGGCCGCAAGCCGCTGACTACGTGTTTCGCGACGAACACCGCGCGCCGCTGTCACCCGGTTGCGGTCCGCTCGATGGCAGTGACCTGCTGCTGGCCTTCGCGGGTTCTGCCCCCGCCTGGGTCGATGCCCTGATGGCGGCGCGCAACCAGGTGGTGGGCCGCCTGGGCCTGAAAACCGGCCCCATGCCCGCCGCCCTTCAAGGGCCTTTGCAGGTGGGGCAGTACCTGGGCATGTTCCAAGTGCGGCACCTGGGGCCTGACCTGGCACTGATGGGCGAAGACGACAGCCACCTGGACTTTCGCATCTTCGTTCGGGTGGACCGCGCCACGGCACTTGCGGGCGAGGTGGCCGAACTGGTGGTCAGCACCTGGGTGCGGCCCCACAACTGGGCAGGCCGGGCTTACCTGGCCATGGTTTGGCCGTTCCATTGGCTCATTTCCAAGGTCATGGTCAGGCGGCTGGCGCAGCTGCTGCCAAGGTGACGGCACAGCGGACCCGTTCGCATGCATCATGTGGTGCGCCACCCTTTTTCTCGAAATGCTGGCGCTGTCACTTCAGAAAACAACCGGAGACAACCTGCCATGACCACACCCCGATCCACCGCCCACAGCCGCCGCCACCTGTTGGCTGCGGTCACCACACTGGCCTGCACTGCCTTGGCACCCTGGGCCCACGCCCAGGAGGTTTGGCCAGCCAAGCCCATTCGCATCGTGGTGCCGTTTGCACCCGGTGGCACCACCGACATCCTGGCACGCGCCATCGCGCCCGAGTTGAGCAAGGTACTGGGGCAAAGCGTGATCGTCGACAACAAGCCCGGCGCGGGCGGCAACGTGGGGGCCGACCTGGTGGCCAAATCCGCCCCCGACGGCTACACCTTCCTCATGGGCACGGTGGGCACACACGGCATCAACAAGGCGTTGTACGCCAAGATGCCTTTCGACCCGCAAAAAGACTTTGCCCCGGTGACCCTGGTGGCCGGTGTGCCCAACGTGATGGTGATGAATGCCGAGAAGGCGCAGCGCCTGAACATACGCACGGCAGCCGACTTCGTCACCTATGCCAAGGCCAACCCCGGCAAATTCAACATGGCGTCCAGCGGCAACGGCACGTCCATTCATCTGGCGGGCGAGTTGTTCAAGTCGCGCACGGGGGTGTTCATGGCGCACATCCCTTACCGCGGCTCGGGCCCGGCCATGATGGACATGGTGGGCGGCAATGCCGACGTGATGTTTGACAACCTGCCCTCCGCCCTGCCCCACATCAAGAGCGGCAAGCTCAAGGCCTTTGCCGTGACCAGTGCCCAGCGCTCCAGCGTGCTGCCCGACCTGCCCACGGTGGAAGAAGCGGCGGCGCTGCCCGGCTTCGATGCCAGCTCGTGGTTCGGGCTGCTGGCACCGGCTGGCACACCAGGGCCCATCGTCAACCGGGTGCAGCAGGAAACCGCGAAGGCGCTGAACAGCCCCGCCATCAAGGAAAAGCTGGAAGCCCAAGGGGCCATTCCCAGCGGCAACACACCGCAGGCGTTTGCACAGCTGATCGACGCTGAAATCAAAAAATGGGCGGCCGTGGTGAAGGCATCTGGCGCCAAAGTGGACTGAGCATGCCCGGCGCGCGGCTGTCGCTTCTGGGTGTGCTTTGGGGCGTGCTGGCAGGCTGGTGTGCCAGCACATCGGCCTTCGCGGCCGAGGCCAGCAGCCAACAAGCCACACCGCCAGTCACGGAGCCCATCACGGTGCAAGTGGTGGCGCAGGGGCTGGCCCACCCTTGGGGACTGGCGTTTTTGCCCGGCGGGCGCTTTCTGGTCACCGAACGGGGGGGCAACCTGCGCGTGGTCGAGGCCAACGGCATGGTCGGCCCGCCGCTGGCCGGTGTGCCGCGTGTGAGCGCAGGTGGACAGGGCGGTTTGCTCGACGTGGTGACCGATGCAGCTTTCGAACGCAACCGGGCACTCTATTTTTGTTTCAGCGAAGCAGGTGAAGGCGGCAACAGCACCGCGCTGAACAGCACCGCGCTGGCCCGCGCCGAGCTGTCGGCTGATGCCACCCGGCTGAGCAACGTGAAAGTGATTTTCAGCCAGCAACCCAAGGTGGCCAGCAGCCTGCACTTTGGCTGCCGCATTGCACAACCCGCGCCCGACCTGCTGTTTTTGACGCTGGGCGAACGCTACAACCGTTCTGACGACGCGCAAACCCTGGACAACCACCACGGCAAGGTGGTGCGCATCCACACCGATGGCCGCGTACCGGCTGACAACCCGTTTGTGAAGCGTGCTGGTGCCCTGCCCGAAATCTGGTCACACGGCCACCGCAACCCGCAAGGCGCGGCCATGGCGCCCGATGGCCGCCTGTGGATTCACGAGCACGGCCCCATGGGGGGTGACGAAATCAACCTGCCCGCGCCCGCCGCAAACTTTGGCTGGCCACTGGTGAGTTTTGGCTTGCACTACAACGGCCGGGCTGTGGGCAACGGGCAACCCACGCAACCCGGCGTGACGGCACCTGTGCACCACTGGACGCCGTCCATCGCGCCATCGGGCATGGCTTTCGTTTCAAGCAACCGCTACGGACCTGGCTGGCAAGGCAACCTGATGGTCGGCTCGCTCAAGTTTGCCTACCTGGCAAGGCTGGAGCTGGACGGCACCCGCGTGGTGCGTGAACACAAGTTGCTGGCCGAGCGCGGCAAACGCATCCGCGACGTGCGCCAGGGGCCAGACGGCCTGCTGTATGTGCTGACCGATGCAGCCAACGGCGAACTGCTGCGCCTGCTGCCGCGCTGAGGTCGGCACAGCAACCGCCCAGATACGTCTGGGCCGCGTGGGCAACGTTGACCGGCATGGCAGCCGTGTTGGCCCCGCTGGCCAACACAAGCTGCAACCATCACGCCACGCCACGGCCTTTCTGGCTTTCGAAATACACCACCTTGCGGGCGCGCATCACGTCGCCCAGTGGGCGGTGGGCGGCCAGGGCGGCCCAGGGGTCGAACACACCGTTTTCCACCTCGGCGGCCAAGGCCTGTGCAGCCTCGCTCGTCAGGTCTTGCTGCGGCAGCGTCAGGCGGGCCACGGTGGTGTAGGGCGTGGGCCAATCCAGGCTGGCGTCTTCGATGGGCGTGGCACCTTCGTTGGCAAAGTACTGCAACTCAAGGTCGTACACCAGCGGGCCTTGGGCCAGCCGTGTGGTCATGTCGGCGCCCCAGTCGGCCACGGGCTCGGGCGCTGCGCCCGCTTGGCCTTTGCCTTTGTGCTGGGCAGCTGCGGCGCTGAGGGCCTCGGCCGACGCGCCGTTGAACGGTGCAGGCACCAGCCGTACCCGCACCGCATAAATACCGCAGGCTATGGGCGCGGCGCTGTAAAAGGTTTCGGTAGCAAAGCTGGCAAAGGGCTTGCCCATGGTGCGCATGAGTTGCCCCATGCGCCAGCCCAGCGCCAGCCAACCGAAGGTTCTGCCCATGAACATGATCAGGCTGCGAAACCCTTTGGCCGCCGCCATCGCAAAGCCCACAAACTGGGCACTGTTGGCAAACGCAAACGTGGGGTGGTTGATGAGCGCAAAGCACTGCCGGGTGGCCGGGCCATTGCCCAGCGCACTGTCTCCCTGCACGCCCAGCACGGCAAACGAAAAACCCCTGATGTCGGGCTGGCGGTCGGGGGCTTTGTCCATGCCCCCGTTGGACAGCCGCACCTGCACGGGGTAGTGCCCTGGCTGGGCGAACAGGCCGTTGGCTGCAAACTCGGGCAAGCCAGGCAACACCTCCAGTTGGCCGGTAGCGGCCAGCAACTGCTTGCGGTGCAATGCCCGGCCCGGCCCGTGGCGCTCGGACCGCTGGCGCTGCAGCGTGGCAAACAGTTCGGCGTAACCGGCAAAGCGCGCGGCTTCGTCAGGGGCGATGCGTTCACACCAATCGGTACTGGGATGGGAAAAAACCGGGCGGGCCTGTTTCATGGTGGGTCCTGATGTGAGCGATGGAGGGCGTGGCTGAGTGGTGGCGCTTGGGTGACAACGCGGTGACACTGTGGTGGCCACACGAAATTCAAAGGATTTTTGGCACCTACCGCTTTCACATAAAGCGCAAGCAGCTATACATTTTATAGATGATATTTACCACAGTGGCTGCAATTGTCCACTGACCAGCCGGTAGCCGCGCTGGCCCATGGCACGGGCTTCGGCCTCGTCGTGCGTGACCAGCACGCAAGCCATGCCAGCGGCTTGGATGTGCCGGGCAAAGTCGGTGCGCAGTTGCTGACGCAAATCGGCGTCGAGTGCTGAAAACGGTTCGTCCAGCAGCAGCAGGCGCGGGCCGGACAGCAGCGCACGCGCCAGCGCCACCCGTTGCTGCTCGCCACCCGACAGTTGCGTCACGCCTGCCCGTGCGCGGTCAGCCAGCCCGAAGCGCGCCAGCATGGCCACCGCCTGCTGGCGGGCCTGCGCTTTGGGCATGCGCTGCTCAATCAGTGCAAAGGCCACGTTGTCTTGCACGCTAAGGTGGGGAAACAGCGCGAAGTCCTGGAACATGAGCGCAAAGCGGCGGCGCTCGGGCGGCCAGTGGGTCAAGTCTTCGCCGTCAAAGCACACGCGGCCCGCGTCGGGCGCTTCCAGCCCGGCCAGCATGGCCAGCAAGGTGCTTTTGCCGCTGCCCGACGCACCCAGCACCGCCACGGTTTCGCCGGGGGGCACCTGCAAGCTCAGGTTGTGGGCGAGCCAGCGCGGTGCGGCAGGGGTGCATGGGCCTGGGGCCACGCCGCCTGCGGCAGCGTACGGCGTGCCGTCGCCCACAGCGTCTGGCAGCGAAACGGGTTCGCCAGGTTCAGGCAGGTAGCGTTTGCACAGGCCGGTCACGTCAAGCATGGGAATCTTTCGGGGGCGAAGTCTGGGGCTTATGGCGGGCGGTATGGCGGGCGGGCCGGGGCGTTGCCTGGGGCGACGTGCTGCCCACGTCGAGCAACACAAACACCCCCAGCGCCAGCAGCATCAGCAGCAGCGACAGCGCGTGCGCGGCGTGCAGGTTGTCGGCACCGGGGCGGCCCAGGTGTTGGTAAATCAGGGTGGTGAGGGTGGTCCATTCGGGACGGGACAGAAACAGGCTCACGGCAAATTCGCCTAAAGCGGTGGCAGCGGCAAACGCCATGCCCCGGCGCAGGGCCGGTGCCACCAGCGGCAAGGTGATGCGCAGGAACACGCGCCAGGGGCTCGCACCCAATGTGCGTGCGGCCTGGTGCCAATGGGGCGGCAAGGCGGCCAGCGCATTGGCCACGTGCTGCCCCACGAACGGGTAGGCCAGCAGGGCGTAGGCCGCCACCAGCAACACCAGGCTGGCCGTCCAGCCCGGGTACAGCAACAGCAAGCCAAACGCCACCGCCACCGGCGACACCACAAACGGCACCAGCGTGGACGCGCGCACGGCCACACCCCAGCTGCGCGCTACCTTCGCCCCCCAATAACCAGAAAATATGAATGAAAAAGTGCTTTCTAGCTTATATGTATTCACTTCATTGCTATGGATAGATGCCTGCCTCGATCCATGTCTTGATGTCTGCTTTGACCCATGCTGCAACGGCACATTCCAGTGGAACACGGCCAGCCCCTGGCACAACCCCAGCACCGTAGCCGCCACCAGGGCCATGCCTGAAAAGCGCACGGTGTTCCACAGCGCGTCCAGTGTGTCGGGGGCGGTCCACACCTGCCACAGCGCGGGCACATCGGCCAGCGCCCACGCCACGGTGGCCACCAATGGGGCCACGCTGACCAGGCCCAGCACCACCAGCGCCAGGACCACGGCTACACGCTGGTGCCCGTGTACCAACGGGCGTGGCAGCACCCCATCACCCCGGCGAGGCTGCGCCAAGCGGCCCGCCAGCAGCGCATACACCCCCGTCAGCACCCCGCCGATGGCCAGCGTCCACAGCGCCAGCGCGCTGGCATCGGCCAGACGCAGTTCGTGCGCCACCAGGGTGTAAATCTCGACCTCGGCTGTGGCCCATCGCTGGCCACCCAGCACCAGCGCCAACCCCATGCCGGCAAAGCAATACAAAAACACCAGGCACAGCGCACTGGCCACCGCCAGCCGGATGGCAGGCCACTCCACCCGCCAGAAAGCGCGCCACGGCGTGGCCCCCAGCGTGCGCGCGGCGGCCAGGCGCGACGCGCTGACGTGCCCCAGCGCGTCCACCCCCGCACGCACCACCAGACACAGGTTGAAAAACAGGTTGCCCACCACCAGCAGCCAGGGGGCCTCTTCAGCATCCAGACCCAGCAGCACGCTCCAGTGGCCCTGCGGCCCCCACAGTGCCAGCACCCCCAGCGCGGCCACCAGCGTGGGCACCACAAACGGCAGCATCAGCAGGCGCAACGCCCATTGGCGGCCCGCAAATTGAAACCGGGCCAGCACCCAGGCCACGGGCAGGCCCAGCAACAGCGTGAGCGCGGTGCTGATGCCCGCCTGCGCCAGCGACCACAGCAGGCGAAAGCGCAGGTGCGCATCAGCCCACACGCCCCACACCGACAGTGCACCGTCGCCCTCGGTGCCCGGCACAGGGGCAGCCCCGCTGGACAGCGCCATGCCCTCCCACGCCAGGCGCAGCACGGGGGCCGCCACCATCACCGCCAGAAACAGCAGCGGCAAAGCCAGCAGGGCGCGCGGCCCCGGCAGGCAGCGCCAGGTACGGGGGCTCAGGTGAGACAAGGCCAGCAAAAGGGTTTGGGCTGCCGCATCACTTCAGCACGACCTTGGTCCAACGCGCCACCCAGCCACTGCTGTGCTGGGCCATTTGCTCAGGCGTGGGGTTGTCGAAAGCGGTGGGTTCGGGGGCGTGCTGCATCGCCTCAGCCTTGGGGGTACCTGGCGTGGCGGGCAGCATCCACAGGGTGGTTTGCAAGGCTTGCTGCACAGGTGCGCTGCGCAAAAACTCGATGAACTTGCCTGCGGCTTCAGCCTGCGCACCGCCTTTGACCAGTGCCACGCCCTCCACCTGCTGGAACACGCCGCCCTTCAGGTTCAGGCTGACGGTGGGTGCCTCGGTCAGCTTGGTTTTGCTGTAGAACACCTCGGCCGCAGGGCTGCTGGCGTAACTGACCACCAGAGGGCGCTTGCCGCCGTTTTTGCTGAAGTCGGTGTAGTAGGCCTCGGTCCAGCCTTTGGCCACTTTCACACCGTTGCGGCGCATCTGGGCCCACCAGTCGAACGCAGCCTCTTCCCCCAGTGCGGCCACAGTGGATGCCAGAAACGACAAACCGGGGCTGGACGTGGCAGGGTGTTGCACCACCAGCAGGTTTTTGTAGGCAGGCAGCGCCAAGTCTTGCAGTGTGGCGGGCAAGGCCAGGCCCTTTTTGGCAAACCAGGCTTTGTCGGCATTGAGCGTGACGTAGCCATAGTCCACCGGCACCAACGCAGCGGGCAGGCTGGCAGCGGAAGACGCGGCTGCGGCTGGGCCTGTGTAAGGGGCCAGCACGTCGGCAGCCATGGCTTTGCCCACCAGCGCGTTGTCGATGCCGTACACCACGTCGGTAATGGGGTTGGCACGGGTGAGGATGAGTTTGTTCAGCATTTCGCCCGCGTCACCCGCCTTGACGATGCTCAGTTTCACGCCAGCGGTTTTTTCAAATTCGGCCAGCAGGGGCTTGGGCAGGTCAAACGACGCGTGGGTGAGCACGCGCAACGTGGCGGGTGCCGCCCAGGCCAGCGCCGTGGCACCCCACAGCGAGACCCCCAGCAGGGCAACAGACCCACGGCGTGTCAAGCAGAGTGAAAAACGGGGGGAAGGCGAGGTGGACATGTGGGCTCCTGTGCCAGGCGACCGGACATGCCCGGCGCACAGAAGCCGTGGGACGGCCACTGGCAGGCCAACCCTCACGCTCCCTACGCTGGCATGACCCAGATCAGGTGTTTGGGGACTTTCTCAGCCAGCACACCCCATGTGCGCCGACACCCCCGGTGAAGCGGCCGATTTTACGGGGTGCACAGCCAGGTCGCACAGACCGGCAGCGCACCACCCATCCAGCGCAGACCGCACAGACAGGCTGCGCAAATCTGCCTATCACCACGATTGGAAAACATGACACCCAAACCGCACGGCGCTCCCTACACTGCCTTCACCGCCACGAAACACGGCGGCGCAACGGCCACTTGGTGTGGTGTTGCACGCCCTCTGGAAGTTCAAGCACGCAACACCACACTGGCCCATTGCCGCTTTGCCAAAAGCCAGCACCCCATTTTTCAAGGAGATGCACATGAACGCCCCCGCACACACCCCCACCGGCCAATGCCCGGTCATGCACGGCAGCCACACCGCCAGCGGCAACACCCCCACGGCCTGGTGGCCCAACGCGCTGAACCTGGACATCCTGCACCAGCACGACACCAAAACCAACCCGCTGGGCGCAGGCTTCAACTACCGCGAAGCAGTCAAAAAGCTCGACGTGGCCGCGCTCAAACAAGACCTGACCGCGCTCATGACCGACAGCCAACCCTGGTGGCCCGCCGACTGGGGCCACTACGGCGGCCTGATGGTGCGCATGGCCTGGCACGCAGCAGGCTCGTACCGCACGGCCGATGGCCGGGGTGGCGCGGGCACGGGCAACCAGCGTTTTGCCCCGCTCAACTCGTGGCCCGACAACGTCAACCTGGACAAGGCCCGCCGCTTGCTGTGGCCCATCAAGAAAAAATACGGCAACAAACTGAGCTGGGCCGACCTGATCGTTCTGGCAGGCAACGTGGCCTACGAGTCCATGGGCCTCAAAACCTTCGGTTTTGCCTTTGGCCGCGAAGACATCTGGCACCCCGAGAAAGACACCTGGTGGGGTGCTGAAAAAGAATGGCTGGCCTCCACCCGCCATGAAGACGGCCAGCGCGAAGCCCTCGAAAACTCCCTGGCCGCCGTGCAAATGGGCCTGATTTACGTCAACCCAGAAGGTGTGAACGGGCAACCCGACCCGCTGCGCACCGCCCAGGACGTGCGCCTGACCTTTGCCCGCATGGCCATGGACGACGAAGAAACCGTGGCCCTCACCGCCGGGGGCCACACGGTGGGCAAAGCGCACGGCAACGGCAACGCCAAACTGCTGGGGCCGGAACCCGAAGCCGCCGGGGTGGAAACACAAGGCCTGGGTTGGATGAACACCACCACCCGCAGCGTGGGCCGCGACACCGTCAGCAGCGGCCTCGAAGGCGCGTGGACCACCCACCCCACCCAATGGGACAACGGCTACTTTGACCTGCTGCTGGGCTACGACTGGGCACTGCACAAAAGCCCCGCTGGTGCGTGGCAGTGGCAACCCGTCGGCATCAGAGAAGAAGACATGCCGGTGGACGTGGAAGACCCGTCCATCCGCTGCATGCCCATCATGACCGACGCCGACATGGCCATGAAAATGGACCCGGCCTACCGCGCCATTGCCGAGCGCTTTCACAAAGACCCGGCCTACTTCACCCAAACCTTTGCCCGCGCCTGGTTCAAGCTGACGCACCGCGACATGGGCCCCAAGGCCCGCTACATCGGCCCCGAAGTACCGGCCGAAGACCTGATCTGGCAAGACCCCGTGCCCACTGGCCGCACCGATTACGACGTGGCAGCCGTGAAAGCACGGATAGCCGCCAGCGGTTTGAGCGTGGCCGACAGGGTGGCCACCGCCTGGGACAGCGCCCGCACCTACCGAGGCTCTGACATGCGTGGCGGTGCCAACGGTGCGCGCATACGCCTGGCCCCACAGAAAGACTGGGCAGGCAACGAGCCCGAACGCTTGGCGCGTGTGCTGGCCGTGTACGAACGCATAGCCGCCGACACCGGTGCCAGCGTAGCCGACGTGACCGTGCTGGCGGGCAACCTGGGCGTCGAACAGGCGGCCCAGGCCGCCGGTTTTGACGCGACCGTGCCATTTGCCCCCGGCCGGGGCGACGCCACGCAGGCGCAGACCGATGCCGCCTCGTTCGACGTGCTGGAGCCTGTGCACGACGGCTACCGCAACTGGCAAAAAGCGCACTACGCGGCCAAGCCCGAAGAACTGCTGCTGGACCGCACCCAGCTCATGGGCCTGACCGCCCACGAAATGACCGCGCTGGTGGGCGGCATGCGGGTGCTGGGCACCAACCACGGCGGCAGCCAGCACGGTGTGTTCACCCACCGCCCCGGCGCGCTGACGAACGACTTTTTCGTCAACCTGACCGACATGGCCCACACCTGGGTGCCCACCGGCCGCAACAGCTACAACGTGTGCGACCGCGCCACCGGCGCGGTGAAATGGACGGCCACACGGGTGGACCTGGTGTTTGGCTCCAACGCCATCCTGCGCGCCTATGCCGAGGTGTACGCACAAGACGACGGCCAGGCCAAGCTGGTGCACGACTTCGTGGCCGCCTGGGTGAAAGTGATGAACGCCGACCGCTTCGACCTGCGGGGCTGATGCCCAGAAAGCCCCATGCACATGCACATGCACATGCACATGCACATGCACATGCACATGCTGGGGCTTACCTCACGCCAAACCCGCTGAACATCCCCCATTTGGGGGAGTTTTGCTGGCCCGCCACAGCTGCGCAACAAACGGGTTGAGCCCCCTCTGTGCCGGGGCATGATGCTGAGCTGCGCCACCGAAAAGGTGGCGCAGCGCCAAACCCGCACATCCTGAGGCAAGCGCCCACATCCGTGCAGTGCTGCGGAGTCAGAAATAACGATTCAATGCGCCCAAAAATCGGTGGACTGGATGTCCCGCGCATGGTGCAGCACACGGATGATGGTGATGCCATCAAGGTCCGCCTGGTAAAACAAAATGTACGGTGTGGAGGTCGGCCAGCTTCGCATGCCCACCATCAGCTCTTCCCGTGCGCGCCCCATCAAGGGCTGCGTGGCCAGCAACCCAGCCTCATGCTCGATGGTGTCAAGCACACCATCAGCCGCATCCATGTTCTCTTCGGCGATGTAGGTCCACGCTTGCAACAAATCGGTACGGGCGCTTTGTGTCAGGCGAACCAGGCTCATGGCGCACGCTTGCTTCGCCCGGCACGTCCATCGGCTTTGATCGCCGCCATGTCCATCGGTGCGACACGCCCGGCCTTGAGGTCTGCCATGCCGTCTTGCAGGTCAGCCTTCAAAGCCATCAATGTGGACGCCCGGACCGACTGGTATGTCTCGAACAAACGCAACGCCTCACGGACCACCTCGCTGGCCGAGCCATACAACCCCGATGCCACATGCTCACGAACCCGTGCCTCCATCTCGACTGGCAGAGAGATATTGATCGACATGATGTCCTCCATTGATGGCAAAGATTGCCATGAATCGTAAGGCACACCAGACAAGGCGCACAAGTGCGGGTTGAAGGCGACTTTGAAGGCAGCCAGGGGGTGAACCTGGGCGACGGCCACCTCAACCTGGCACCGCGGTGCACGACGTGGACACCGCTGCGGCGTGATCAACCCGTCAAGGTTGCCCGGCTTCCAGTGACGACAGCACCCGGCCCCTGCCTGCCACCAGGTATTCGCCGTACCCGGCCAAGCCGCGCAGCACACGGGCAAGGGCCCAGGCGGCGCGCCCGAGCGCCCCCACCGATGCCCGCAACTCATGCCCCAGCTCACGGGCTGGGTGGGCCACTTCGCGCTGAAAGCGCGGGGTGGTTGCGGCCAGCACGGCGGCGGGCTCTGAAAAATCAAACCGCACCTTTTCGGCTGTTTGGCCAGGCTGCGCTGGCCAGCACTCCATGACCAGATGCACCCCGGCAGGCACGGCCAGTTCGTCACCCGCGTGCAACACCAGGTCGCCCGAGTCGGCCTGCCCAGCAAGGCCTTGGCGGGCACCCATGGTCACCCACACACGGCCCTGGGCAATGCGCAACACGCTGTGGGCCTTGGGCTGCAGGCTGACGGTGCGGCGGGGTGCCAGGCACCACAAACCGGCCAGTAGGCTGGGGGCGGGGGCGTTGAGGGCTGACTGATGCAAAGGTGTGCTCATGGTGTTCTCCACTCCAAACCAGATACAAAAGCTGCGTTTGGTGCATCAATGATGCGGGTTGAAAACCAATAAATCCAATGAAAAGTTCGCCCAATATTGATTCCATAATCGCATCAATTGAACACACCACAAACCCATGAGCACCCTAGCCAACCCCACCCGCACCCGCCCCGTGTCCGCTGGTCATTTGCGGGCATTTCTGGTGGTGGCCCGCCTGAAAAACTTTCGCGCGGCGGGGCAAGAGCTGTCGCTGACGCAAAGCGCCATCAGCCGCCAGATTCAGGCGCTGGAGCAAGAGGTGGGCACGGCGCTGTTTTTGCGGCACACGCGCTCGGTGGAGCTGTCAGCGGCTGGGGCATTGCTGCTGCGTGCCACCCAGCCCGCGCTGGAGGGGGTGGACAACGCGGTGCGGCAAATTCGCCAGAGCCTGGGCCGCCAAAGCGTGACCATCACCACCTGGGCATCGTTTGCATCGATGTGGCTGATTCCCCGGCTGGAAGCGTTTCAACAGGCGCACCCCGACATCGACATCCGCATCGATGCCACCGACAACGCCGTGGACCTGGCCACTGCCGATGTCGATCTGGCGCTGCGCTACACCACACCACAGACAGTTGTGGCCGGGGCCGAGTACCTGTTTGGCGAACAGCTGACGCCAGTGGTCAGCCCCTGGCTGCTGACAACCCAGCCCATCCACGCGGCAACCGACCTGGCCCACTGCACGCTGATTGAAGCGGGCGATGCCTACCGCAACAGCCACCTGCAATGGCTGACCTGGCAGCGCTGGCTGGACACCTTCCAAACCCCGGGCACCAAGCTGGCACCCAAACGGTGGCTGTACTTCAACTACGCGCACCAGATACTGCAGGCGGCCCTCACGGGCCAGGGCGTGGCGCTGGCGCGCACCCCGCTGGTGGCCGACAGCCTGGCCAGCGGCGCGCTGGTGGAGCCGCTGCCCGAAGCCCGGCTGGACTCGCCGCTGGCCTATTGGCTGGTGCGCGGCCCTCGCGCCAACCAGCGCCCAGAGGTGCTGGCCTTTGCCAACTGGCTGCTGGAGCAGGCCGCCACCACGCGGGCGGCCATGGGCGAGGCGGCATAGCGGTCAGCGCGGAGACACCGCAAAACCACCACGTTGGCGCTCAGTAGCCTTGAAAGAGGAAGTCCAGCGCGGCAACGACGCGGCTTTGCTCGGTAGCCAGCGATGCCACTGGGGCTTTCAACATGCGCAGGGGCACAGCGGCCATCTTGGGCGTTTCAAGCAAACAGGTCTCGCCCGCCACGGTGACCACTGGGCACAACTGCTCGGGCAGCTTGACAGCCGGAAAATACGTGGTCCTGCGCAAGGGAATCACCATGCGGGTGTCCAACCCTTGCAGCCAATCGCTTTGCACGTCCAGCAGGTAAGGGGTGTGCTGCGCATGTGGGCCGGTGTTGGCGTACAAGTCGAAACGTGCCATCAGAAGGTTCTCCAGGCATCCAAGGGCAACTCGGCATCGCGCACGCTGGCGTTGTAGGCAGCCACGAAATCGGCATGCTCCACCTGCCAGCGCTTCATTTGCTCGGCACGCACCAACTCGGTCAAATGGCGCTCACAGGCTTGCGACACATTGAGTCCCAAGGCTTTGGCTGCATCCAGCACCTCGGCGTTCAGGCTGAGGTTGATGGGGCGTTTGGGGCCTGTTCGGGCCGTTTTGACCGGATGAGACAGCATGGCGGAGTTCCTCAACATGATGTATGGGTAATTTTAATGCGCATTGTTTATGCACATCAAAAACACGCACACCACAATCAATCGACGCATGCCGATGTGCCACCAGAGCGGACACATCAAGCCGTGCGATACGTTTCCAGGTGAATGCTGGTTTCGGTGTTGCGGATGCCCTTGACCAGCCGGATGCGCTCCAGCACTTTGGACAGATCGGCCAAGTTGGCGGCGCGCAGCTCGGCCAGCAAATCCCAGCGACCATTGGTGTCGTGCAGGGTGGCCACGCCGGGCTCGCCCAGCAAGGTGGCAATGACCGCGCGTGTGGTGTTGCCTTCCACGGCAATGCTCATCCAGGCGCGGATGTCGTTGGTTTGCACGTCGGGGCGCAGGCGCACGGTGTAGCCCACGATCAGCCCCTGGTCTTCCAGCCGCGTGAGCCGGTTGGTGACGGTGCCGCGCGACACCTTCAGACGCGCGGCCAGCGTGGCCACGGTTTCACGGGCGTTCTGGCGCAGCAGCGCAATCAGTTTCTGGTCTGTGTCATCCATGTTTGCGGCACCAATTTGTCATATCGGCAACTAAAACTGTCATTTTGTCAAATTAATTGAAATTTCGATAGGTTGTTGCTCATTTGCTTTGGCATGCGCGTTGCCGACACTGGCTGCCATGGGTGATGCCTCACCCCTGCCCCCTTGTTCCGGAGACACGCCATGACACACACACGCACTCAAAAGGGCACACCCGCCCACACGTTCGCCACCCTGCCCACCCGCTTCCTGAGCCCTGCCGACGTGGCCGCGCTGGTCGCGCACAAGGGCTTGCCCGTTTGCCTGGCAGAGCTGGCCCAGGCCATTGAGGCCGACTTTGCCCGCTGGCCCGACTTTGACAAAACCGCCCGTGTGGCCGCGCACTCGGCGGTGGGCGTGATCGAGCTGATGCCCGTGGCCGATGCCCACCAGTACGCCTTCAAATACGTGAACGGGCACCCCTACAACGCCCAGCATGGCCTGCCCACCGTGATGGCGTTTGGCGTGCTGGCCGATGTGGCCACCGGCGCACCGTTGCTGGTCAGCGAGCTGACGCTGACCACCGCGTTGCGCACCGCCGCCACCTCGGCCATGGCCGCACGCACCCTGGCCCGCCCCGACAGCCGCACCATGGCCCTGATTGGCAACGGCGCGCAAAGCGAGTTCCAGGCACTGGCGTTCCAGCACATGGTGGGCATCACACACGTGCGCCTGTTCGACGTGGATGCCACCGCCACGCACAAACTGGCACGCAACCTGGCGGACTCGGGCCTGCACGTCACCGTGTGTGCCAGCACGGCTGAGGCCGTGATGGGCATCGAGGGTGGCGTGGACATCGTCACCACCGTCACGGCAGACAAAACCAACGCCACCATCCTGACCGCCGACCTGCTGCGCCCCGGCATGCACATCAACGCCGTGGGCGGCGACTGCCCCGGCAAAACCGAATTGCACGCCGATGTGCTGACCGCCGCCCGCGTGTTTGTGGAGTACGAACCCCAAACCCGCGTGGAAGGTGACCTGCAGCAAATGCCTGCCGACTTCCCGGTGACCGAACTGTGGCGCGTGCTGGTCGGCCAGGCACCGGGCCGCCAGCAGACAGGCGACATCACCGTGTTCGACTCGGTGGGGTTTGCGCTGGAAGACTACAGCGCGCTGCGCTACCTGGCCGAGCAGGCCGCCCAGCTGGACCTGGGCCACCCACTGGCACTGATTCCGGCGCTGGCCAACCCCAGGGACCTGTTCAGCCTGGTCAAGCCCGCCACAACGGGTGTGGCCCACACCGCACATAACGCAGCACATAACGCAGTAGGTAATGCAGCACGCACCACCACAGGCACACACACAGGTGCCGCGCAGGCAGATAGACTGGCTGCACACGCCCCGGCGTGAGCCCACCGTTTGCTGCCCCAGCCAGGAGAGCGCTCTTGAACCCAAACCACACCCTTGGCCTGAGCCTCATCGGCGTGCCCACCGACGTGGGAGCGGGCAGTTGCGGCGCACGCATGGGGCCCGAAGCCTTGCGCGTGGCTGGCTTGGCTGCCGCACTGGCCGCCTTCGGCCACGACGTGCGCGACTGCGGCAACCTGAGCGGCCCGGCCAACCCGTGGCAACCGGCGGTCAACGGCTACCGGCACCTGCCCGAGGTGGCCACCTGGAACCAGACACTGCACGACGCCACGTTTGCCGAGCTGAGCGCGGGGCGGCTGCCCATCATGCTGGGCGGCGACCACTGCCTGGCCATCGGTTCCATCAGCGCGGTGGCGCGGCATTGCAAGGCGATGGGCAAGAAGCTGCGGGTGCTGTGGTTCGACGCGCATGCCGACTTCAACACGGCCACCCTGACCCCCAGCGGCAACATCCACGGCATGCCCGTGGCGTGCCTGTGCGGTCATGGCCCTGCCGAACTGGTGGACATGGGTGGCACCGGCCACAGGCTGAGCCCCAAAGACATCCGCCAAATTGGCATCCGCAGCGTCGACGACGGCGAAAAACGCATGGTGGCCGACTTGGGGATAGAGGTGTTCGACATGCGCTACATCGACGAAATGGGCATGCGCCACACCATGGAGCTGGCCCTGGCGCTGGTGGACGCGAACACCCACCTGCATGTCAGCCTGGACGTGGACTTTCTGGACCCCGACATTGCCCCCGGTGTGGGGACCACCGTGCGCGGCGGCCCCACCTACCGCGAGGCCCAGCTGTGCATGGAAATGATCGCCGACACGGGTCGCCTGGCCTCGCTGGACGTGGTCGAGCTGAACCCCGCGCTTGACGTGCGCAACCAGACCGCCGAGCTGGCCGTGGATCTGATTGAAAGCCTGTTTGGCAAAAGCACGCTGATGCGCAAACGCAGCTGAGGCTGCCCTGTCGCACAGGGTGCACAGGGTGGCCGCCGGATAGGTAAACCCCTCTGCCAAACCCCTCCCGGGCGGTGCTATGCTGAACCCGTTTTGGCGGCACGTTTCTCGCTTCACATGCTGGCACAGTGCAGCCAAACCGGTTGGTACCTGTTCATTCCTTAACGTCTGGAGTTTCCACACATGTTGAAAAAATCCCTGGTGCTGGGTGCTGTTGCCCTGGCCATGAGCGTGTCCGTGTCTGCCAAAGAGTGGAAAGAGGTCCGCGTGGCCATCGACCCCACCTACAAACCCTTCACCTTCAAAACTGCTGACGGCAAGCCCACCGGTTTTGACGTGGACATTGCACAGGCCCTGTGTGACCAGCTCAAGGCCAAATGCACCTTCGTGGAGCAGCCCTGGGACGCCATGATCCCCGGCCTGACCGCCAAGAAGTACGACGCCATCGTTTCGTCCATGTCCGTCACGGAAGAGCGCCTGCGCCAGGTGGACTTCACCAGCAAGTACTACAACACCCCATCCAAGATCGTCGTCAAGTCCGACGTGAAGTTTGACGGCCCCGCCAGCCTGAAGGGCAAGAACATCGGCGTGCTGAAGGCTTCCACCCAGGAAAAATACGCCAAGGGCGAACTGTCGCCCAAGGGCGTGAACGTGAAGTCCTACGAGGCGCAAGACCAGGTTTACCTGGACATCAAGGCTGGCCGCCTGGACGGCACCGTGGCCGACATCGTGGAAGTGCAAGGCGGCTTCCTGGACACGGCCGATGGCAAAGGCTATGCGTTTGTGGGCGAACCTCTGAGCGACAAAAAATACTTTGGCGAAGGCGTGGGCGTGGCCGTGCGCAAGGGCGACAAAGACCTGAAAGAAGCGCTGAACAAAGCCATCAAGGCCATCCGCGCCGACGGCAGCTGGCAAAAAATCAGCGACAAGTACGTGCCCGGCGTCAACATCTGGGGCAAGTGAGCCCTTGACTCATCGAGTCAACCTGACCTGAGTACATCCATTACCATCCGCCGCCCCGAACGTCCGCACCTCGCCACATGAACACCTACCTCTTCAGCATCCTCCAAGGCTCCGTTCTGGTGCTGGAGGTGGCGCTGGGGTCGTTGCTGGTGTCGGTGGTGCTGGGGTTGCTGGGGGCCACGGCCAAACTGTCGGGCCACAAGCCCGCAGTTTGGGCGGCCACGGTGTACTCGACCCTCATTCGCGGCATCCCCGATCTGGTGTTGATGCTGCTCATTTTTTACGGCGGTCAGATCGGACTGAACTGGCTGCTTGAAGCGGTGGGCATTGAGACCTATGTGGAAGTAGACCCGTTTGTAGCGGGCGTGCTCACCATCGGCTTCATTTACGGGGCCTACATGACCGAGACGTTTCGCGGCGCCATCCTGGCCATACCACCCGGCCAGATGGAAGCGGGCCGCGCCTACGGCATGGGCGCGCTGCAAATTTTCCTGCGCATCACCTTGCCGCAAATGGTGCGCCTGGCCCTGCCCGGCTTCACCAACAACTGGCTGGTGCTGATGAAGGCCACCGCACTGGTGTCGCTGCTGGGTTTGCAAGACATGACCTATTTGGCCAAGCAGGCGGGTGCCGCCGCCCGTGGCGACATTGCCAACGCGCCGCTGCTGTTCTTCGCGTTCACCGCCTTCATTTACCTGGTGTTCACCAGCGTGTCGATGGTGCTGCTGCGCGTGCTGGAAAAGAAGTACTCCATGGGCGTGCGCCGGGGGGACATCTGAATGGACTTCGGCATCATCTTCCAACCCGAGAACCTGGCGCTGTACTGGGACGGCCTGGTCAACTCCATGTTGCTGCTGGCGGCCTCGCTGGTGGTGGGTGGCGTGCTGGCCGTGCCGCTGGCGGTGGCCCGCGTGTCGGGCAACCGCTTCATCAGCGGGCCGGTATGGGCGTTCACCTATGTGATGCGTGGCACGCCGCTGCTGATTCAGGTCTACCTCATTTACTACGGCCTGGGGCAGATGGAATACATACAGGCCCGCTGGAACGACATCTGGCCCTGGACGTGGTTCAAAGAGCCCATGTTCTGCGCCATCCTGGCCTTTGCGCTAAACACCTGTGCCTACACAGCCGAATTGCTGGCCGGTGCCATGCGCGACACCGGCCATGGCGAGGTGGAGGCCGCGCAGGCCATGGGCATGTCGCGCTGGACCACCCTGCGCCGCATCGTGCTGCCGTCAGCCATGCGCCGCAGCCTGCCGGGCTACAGCAACGAGGTGATCATGATGCTGCACAGCACCTCGCTGGCCAGCGCGGTGCCTGCGTTGCTGGACATCACCGGAGCGGCCCGACAGATTTACGCCGATTTCTACATCCCGTTCGAGGCCTTCATCACCGCCGGGGTGATCTACGCCACGCTGACGCTGATGCTGGTGGGCCTGTTCAAACTGGCCGAACGGCGCTGGCTGGCGCACCTGGCGCCACGTAAAGCATGAATTTGCAACTTTTTGGCACATACCTCTTTATCAGCATACGTTTCAAGCTATTGTTTTAACATTTTCTACCACACCTCAACGCCATGCGCGTGCTTGAACACCCCCTCATCTCCCAGTCCATTGGCACCCAGCGCACGCTCACCAGCCTGCATTTCGGGGTGGCCGGGGCGCGGCCCAAAGTGATGATCCAGGCCAGCCTGCATGCCGACGAACTGCCCGGTATGCTGGTGGCTCACCACCTGCGCCTGCATCTGGCCGAAGCCGAGGCCAGCGGCAAACTGATGGGCGAAGTGGTGCTGGTGCCCATGGCCAACCCCATCGGACTGAGCCAGACCGTGCTGCGCAGCCAGCTGGGCCGCTTCGAGCTGGCCAGCGGCGAAAACTTCAACCGCCTGTACCCGCTGTTTGCAGACTGGCTCACCGAGGCTGACCACCCCATTGCCCCCCAACTGGGGCCCGACGCAGCAACCAACGTGACCACCATTCGCGCCGCCATGCACGCTGCGCTGGACCGCCACCCACCCACCACCGAGCTGGACAGCCTGCGCCACCACCTGATGCACCTGGCCTGCGATGCCGATGTGGTGCTGGACCTGCACTGCGACTTTGAAGCCGCGCTGCACTTCTACACCGAGCCGCCCTGTGCCGACACCTTGCTGCCACTGGCCGCCCTGATGGGCGCACGGGCCGTGCTGCTGGCCAACGGGTCGGGCGGCCGCTGCTTTGACGAGGTGCTCAGCGGTGCGTGGTGGCAGCTGCGCGACAAACTGGCCCAGTCACATGGCGAAGCATTTGTGCAGGCACACCCGTTTCCGCAGGGCTGCGCCAGTGTGACCGTCGAGCTGCGCGGCCAGGCCGACGTGCGCCATGACCTGGCCCAGGCCGATGCTGCGGCCATCGCGGCCTACCTGGTGCACCTGGGTGTGGTGGCCGGCACGCCACCCGCCCTGCCACCGCTGGCCTGCGAGCCCACCCCCCTGGCCGGCACCGAGGTGCTGACCGCCCCCCATTCGGGCGTGCTGACCTACCTGCGCTTGCCCGGCGACGACATTGCAGCTGGCGACGTGGTGGCTGAAGTGATTCACCCCGTCACCGGCCAGACCACCCCCATTTGCGCCAGCGTGAACGGCGTGCTGTACACACGGCACATCGTCCGCTGGGCCACCACCGGGCTGGACGTGGGCAAGGTGTCAGGCAAGCACCCGCTGCGCAGCGGCTACCTGCTGAGTGCCTGAAACCCCACCCCGAAAGAGCCAGCGCGTTCCGCCCATGCCCACTCACCGCTCCCACCGCTCCTACCGCTCCGTTTCGCCCTGTTTCTGACGCAGCCGCCCATACCGGCCGCGCCCTTTTATCCAACTGCCCCCACCGCCCACACCATGAGCGACAAACTCGACGTCAAAGACATCCACAAGCGCTATGGGCAGCACGAAGTGCTGAAAGGCGTGTCGCTCACCGCGCATGCGGGCGATTGCGTCAGCATCATCGGCTCCAGCGGCTCGGGCAAAAGCACGTTTCTGCGCTGCATCAACCTGCTGGAGCGGCCCCACACCGGCACCATCAGTGTGGCGGGGCAGCCGCTGGAATTGGTCATGGCCAAAGACGGCATGCTCAAAGCTGCCAGCGACAAACAACTGCAGGCCATGCGCTGCAAGCTGGCCATGGTGTTCCAGCACTTCAACCTGTGGAGCCACCTGACCGTGCTGGAAAACATCATGGAAGCACCGGTGCACGTGCTGGGCATTTCCAAAGCCGAGGCCGAGGCCCGTGCCCACAAATACCTGGCCAAGGTCGGCCTGGCCGGTGACGGCAAAACCAAGGTGGAGGGGCACTACCCCTCACACCTGTCGGGTGGCATGCAGCAGCGCGTGGCCATTGCCCGCGCCCTGGCCATGGAGCCCGAGGTGATGCTGTTCGACGAACCCACCTCCGCCCTCGATCCCGAGCTGGTGGGCGAGGTGCTGCGCGTCATGCGGGCACTGGCCGAGGAAGGCCGCACCATGGTGGTGGTGACGCACGAAATGGGCTTTGCCCGCGAGGTGTCCAACCACGTCATGTTTTTGCACAAAGGCGTGGTGGAAGACCAGGGTAACCCCCGCGAGGTGCTGGCCAACCCCAGCAGCGAACGGCTGCGCCAGTTTTTGTCGGGCAACCTGAAGTGAGCACCCCCGCCTCTGGCTGTGCCCCCGCCGGGGCAGCGCAGCCGCACCAGGTGCGGCCCGCCGGACGACCTGACAACGCCTGGGTCAGCCAGGCCATCGAGCGCATTCAGGCCGACTACCAGCGCAGCGCCGACACGCACTTGATTGCCCTGCCCTTGCAGCCCTACACGGCGGCGGGCATCGACCTGTATTTCAAAGACGAATCCACCCACCCCACCGGCAGTCTGAAGCACAGGCTGGCCCGCTCGCTGTTTTTGTACGCGCTGTGCAACGGCTGGGTAAACGAAGGCACCACCGTGGTCGAGGCCAGCAGCGGCAGTACCGCCGTGAGCGAGGCCTACTTTGCCCGCCTGCTGGGCCTGCCGTTCGTGGCGGTGATGCCGCGCAGCACCTCTGCCGAGAAGGTGGACCTGATCACGTTTTACGGCGGGCGCTGCCATTTTGTGGACCATGCCGCCCAGGTTTACGATGCGGCCCGCCAGGTGGCAGCGGAAACGGCTGGCCACTACATGGACCAGTTCACCTATGCCGAACGCGCCACCGACTGGCGTGGCAACAACAACATCGCGCAGAGCATGTTTGCCCAGATGGCACGCGAGCGCCACCCCGTGCCACGCTGGGTGGTGGTGGGTGCGGGCACGGGCGGCACCAGCGCCACCATCGGCCGCTACATCCGCTACCAGTGCCACGACACGCAACTGTGCGTGGCCGAACCCGAGGGTTCGGTGTTCAGCGCGTACCACCGCAGCGGCGACGCCAGCCTGTGCGCGCCCGGCTCGCGCATCGAAGGCATTGGCCGCCCACGTGTGGAAGCCAGCTTCATCCGCACGCTGGTGGACCGCATGATCGACGTGCCCGACGGCGACGCCATTGCCGCCATGCATGCGCTGGGCCGCTTGCTGGGCCGCAAACTTGGCCCCAGCACGGGCACCAACTTTTCGGCCATGCTGACATTGGCTGACGAAATGCGCCAGCGTGGCGAGCTGGGAGCCGTGCTGTCACTCATCTGCGACGCGGGCGAGCGCTACCGGCACAGCTACCACGACCCCGCGTGGGTGCTGCGCACCTTCGGTCAACCCACCATTCAGAACCCGGCACTGGCAGATTTATAAAATATTGGGCTCTACCGCTTGATTGACGGGGTAAGTCAGCTATTGTTTTTGATTTTTCTTTATCCATAGCAAACTATTGAATCAGGTGTTGCGCAGAGTACATTTCTGGCGCATAAAACTGTCAAGTACTTGCCTGACTGGTGCGTGAGCCCGGCAAACCTGCCGCAGAGGCGGCACACTCGGGGGCATGAGTTCACTTGCAGCCCCATCGCCCGCACGCACGCAAGCGTCCGAAGCACCCAAAGCCCACCCCAGGTCGCTGAGTGGCCTGTGGCCATTTTTGAAACCGTACCGCTTGCAGATGGCGCTGGCGGGCCTGTTCCTGGTGCTGGCGGCGGCGGCCACGCTGGCGTTCCCGGTGGCACTGCGGCTGCTGATCGACGGTGGCTTGATGCCCGCCGACCGCAGCAACCAGGTGATGGCGCTGCAGGGCCATTTCGGCCTGCTGTTTGGCGTAGCGGTGGCGCTGGGGGTGTTTTCAGCGGCTCGCTTTTACGTGGTGAGCTGGCTGGGCGAGCGCGTGACCACCGATGTACGCAACGCCGTTTACAGCCACGTGCTGAGCATGAGCCCCGAGTTCTTTGAAACCACCCAGACTGGCGAGGTGCTGTCGCGCCTGACCGCCGACACCACACTGGTGCAAACGGTGGTGGGCTCGTCGCTGTCCATGGGGTTGCGCAACGCGGTCATGGGGCTGGGTGCCTTGGGCATGCTGGTGTGGAGCCACCCCTACGTCATGCTGCAGGTGCTGGCGGTGGTGGGCTGCGTGGTGCTGCCAGCCATGTGGTTCGGCCGGCGTGTGCGGGGGTTGTCGCGTGCCAGCCAGGACCGCGTGGCCGACGCCAGTGCGCTGGCGGCCGAAATCCTCAACGCCATGCCCACGGTGCAGAGCTACACGGCGGAAGGGCGCGAGGCGGCCCGTTTCCAACGGGCGGGCGAACAGGCTTTCGAGACGGCGGTGCGGCGCAGCCGGGCGCGTGCGGGGCTGGTGGCTTTTGTCATCATCGCGAACGCGGCACTCATCCTGTGGGGGCTGTACCAGGGCACGCAAGCCGTGCTGGCAGGCACCATCACCGCAGGGCAGTTGGGGCAGGCCGGTGTGTACGTGATGATTTTTGCAGGGGCAGTTGCAGTGCTGGGCGAGGTGTATGGCGACTTGCTGCGCGCCGCCGGTGCCAGCGAGCGGCTGATGGAGCTGCTGTCGGCCCGCTCCCCGGTGCAAGCGCCTGCCTTGCCGCTGGCGGTGCCCCTGCCCACGCAGGGCAGCACCGTGTCGTTCGAGGGCGTGGGGTTTGCCTACCCGTCGCGCCCCACCCAGCCAGCGCTGACGGATTTCAACCTGACCGTCACGCCCGGCCAGACGGTGGCATTGGTGGGCGCGAGCGGTGCGGGCAAAACCACCGTGTTCGGGCTGATGCTGCGGTTTTACGACCCGACCGCTGGGCGCATCGTCATCGACGGCACCCCCGTTGCCGACATGGGCTTGCAGGGCTTGCGCGCGCGCATGGGCCTGGTGCCGCAAGACCCGGTCATTTTCTCGGCCAACGCCATGGAAAACATCCGCTACGGCCGCCCCGAGGCCACCGATGACGAGGTGCGCGCAGCAGCCCAAGCCGCGTTTGCCGACGAGTTCATCACCCGCCTGCCCGAGGGTTACCAGACCTTTCTTGGTGAGCGCGGTGTGCGGCTGTCTGGCGGGCAACGCCAGCGCATTGCCATTGCCCGTGCGATGCTCAAAAACCCGCCCCTGCTGTTGCTGGACGAGGCCACCAGCGCGCTGGATGCGCAAAGCGAGCGCATGGTGCAGGCCGCTCTCGACTCGGCCATGCAGGGGCGCACCACGCTCGTCATCGCGCACAGGCTGGCCACGGTGCAGCGGGCCGACCGCATCGTGGTGCTGGACCACGGCCACCTGGTCGAACAAGGCACCCATGCCGAACTGGTGGCCGCTGGTGGGGTGTATGCCCGCCTGGCCGCGCTGCAGTTTCAGAGCTGAACGGCCCCAGGAGGCCATACCGCCAGTCAGGCGTTTGCAGCACGCGAAGGCATGGCTATCGGCCTGCGAGCGGTCCCGTTGCCAGACTCAATCTATGCATTTATTGCATATATTTCTGTGAATCTTGCCTTGGACTTACAGTGGCGGGCTGCGTACAGTCCGCCCCTGTTCCAACCAGCAGGAGACCCCTCACATGAACACACAAGCCTTGGCACCCACAGGTGCAAGCACCACCACAACGGCACACACATTGCCGTCTTACCTGCAAGCAGACAACCTGGGCCCTTGGGGCATCTACCTGCAGCAGGTGGACAGGGTGGTGCCGTACCTGGGCCACCTTGCCCGTTGGGCCGAGACGCTCAAGCGCCCCAAAAGGGCATTGATTGTGGACGTGCCCATCCAGCTCGACAACGGCACCATCGCGCACTTCGAGGGCTACCGTGTGCAACACAACACCTCGCGCGGGCCAGGCAAAGGGGGCGTGCGCTTTCACCAAGACGTGACGCTGTCCGAGGTGATGGCACTGTCCGCCTGGATGTCCGTCAAGAACGCTGCGGTCAACGTGCCGTTCGGCGGGGCCAAGGGTGGTATCCGCGTGGACCCCAAGACGCTGTCACTGGGCGAATTGGAGCGCGTGACCCGGCGCTACACCAGTGAAATCGGCATCATCATCGGCCCCACCAAAGACATTCCCGCGCCTGACGTCAACACGAACGAGCAGATCATGGCGTGGATGATGGACACCTATTCCATGAACGAGGGGGCCACCGCAACGGGCGTGGTCACCGGCAAGCCGGTTGACCTGGGCGGCTCACTGGGCCGCCGCGAAGCCACCGGCCGAGGTGTGTTCACCGTGGGTTGCGAGGCTGCCAGCCACATCGGGCTGGACATCAGTACCGCACGCGTTGCAGTGCAGGGGTTCGGCAACGTGGGGGGCGTTTCAGCGAAGCTGTTTGCACAGGCAGGCAGCAAAGTGGTTGCCGTTCAGGACCACGGGGGAACGGTCTACCGTGACACCGGACTGGACGTCACCGCGTTGCTCGCGCACGTGGCCCAGCGCGGCAGCGTGGAGGGTTTTGCCGGTGGCGAGGTCATACCAGACGATGCATTCTGGGGTGTGCCTTGCGACATCCTGATTCCAGCTGCGCTGGAGGGGCAAATCACGGCAGCCAACGCGGGGCAAATTCAGGCGCGCATGGTCATTGAAGGTGCGAATGGCCCCACGACACCCCAGGCAGACGACATCCTGCACGACCGCAACGTGCTAGTGCTGCCCGACGTGATTGCCAACGCTGGCGGCGTGACCGTCAGTTACTTTGAATGGGTGCAGGATTTTTCGAGCTTCTTCTGGACCGAAGACGAGATCAACGCGCGGCTTGTGCGCATCATGCGCGAGGCGTTTGCAGCTGTCTGGCAAGTGGCCCAAGACAACCAAGTGAGTTTGCGAACTGCCACGTTCATCGTGGCCTGCAAGCGCATCCTGCATTCGCGCGAAATGCGCGGGCTGTACCCCTGAGAGTTGAACTCCGGGCTCGGGACTGGGCCCGGTGCGGTGCGGTTGCCAATAGTCTTGGCCTGTGAGAAACCCGACTACTGCAGGGTTTCCTTCAGGCCGGGCAAGTGGGGCAGCGGCATGACGTCGATGCCCTCCTCCAGCAAGGCCAGCGTGTCGGCACGCGTGGCTTGGCCGCGTATGGCTTTCGCCTCTTGCTCGCCATGGTGCATGCGCCGTGCCTGGTCTGCAAACCGGTCGCCGACATCTTCGGTTTGACGGATGATTTCGCGGACGGCACGGACGAACAGCGCCTGCAATTCGGGGTTACCGGCCAGCCCACCAGGCAGGTGTGCGGGCAACCCGTTTGCATCAGCGGTCTGTTGTACCGTTGCGGGTGACAGGGCATTGCCGTGGGAAGGCGTCGCGGCGGCAGGGTCACCCTGGTCGTGATGAGCATGCTCGCAGGGGACGGTTGCACCGCTCAGGTTCAGGCGCGGTGCACTCAGCTTTTTGACCACCTGGCTGGCACCACACAACGGACAACTCACCAGACCCGATGCCAGTTGCGATTGAAACTCGGCTTCGCTGCCAAACCACCCCTCGAAACTGTGCAAATTTGAACATTGCAAGTCCAGCACTTTCATGTGTGACCTCCTTGCACCATCGGGCAACGTGGGCCGGGCGGCATGGGCTGTGAGGGTGAATCCAGTGCGGCCCAAGACAACTGCCAACGACCGGACCGTACATTTTGCAGCCACATGGCACCGGCAAGTGTCTTGGCATCGGTGACATGTCCTTGGGCACACCAATCGATCAGTTCATCCGCAGTTGCGGTGATGACATCCAGGAATTCTCCTGGGTCAAGTGCCCTGGAGCCTGCGGTCAAACCCCGCGCAAACCAGATGTCGATGTGCTCAGTTGAATAGGAAATGACAGGGTGCGTGACACCGGCGTAGGCCCATTCGGTAGCGACATAGCCGGTTTCTTCCTGCAACTCACGCTGTGCACAACGCAAACTGCCCTCGCCTGCATCCAGCTTGCCTGCGGGAAATTCAACCATCACGCGGCCAACTGGATACCGGAACTGCCGCTCCAGCACCACTCGACCATCGTCCAGCAGGGGAACGACCATCACCGCGCCTGGGTGAATGATGTATTCGCGCGTTGCGGCAGTGCCATCTGGCAGCGCAACGCCGTCCCGCACGGCATGGAGCATGCGACCGCTGTAAACCGTCTGCCGAGTCAGCCCCGTTTCGATCAGACCGGCATCGCGAGCCGCAAATGCAATGGCCGAAGAGCGTGGATCAGGCATGGCGTGCACATTCACTCGAACGGCCGCCATCAACCCTTGCGGAGGTACTTGAACACAAAGCCTGGGAAGGCCAACGTGAGAAAGAGTGCCCAGGTAGTGGCGTAAAACTCCCAACGCTGGGGGTAGATCTGGCCTGCAGCTTGCTCCAGCACCAACCCGACCGCCCCCACAAGCAGGTAACACAGCACCAGCTCAGCGAGCCGCCAGCCCAGCGTCTTTGGCCTTGCCAAGGGAATAACGGCCAAGAGGCGGTTATTCAAGAACGGCAAGTTGGCACCGATCACCGCCAGCGCAACCACGATCCAAACAGATGCAGACAGTGACACGCCGTGTGCTCAGCGAACCATGCCAGTGATGGCATCGGCACACAGTGCCATCAGGCCGCCAGGCACCAGGCCCAAAGCCAGGATCATCAGACCATTGACCGACAGCAGCACGCGTGCCTCTGTGGGTGCTTCGATAGGCGCCGTTTGCACAGGCGCATCGAAATACATGACCTTGACCACGCGCAAATAGTAGAACGCACCAATCAAAGACATGAGCACGGCAAACACTGCCAACTGGATCATGCCGCTCGAACCGCTGGCCAGCATGCCCTGCAGCACCGACAATTTGGCGTAAAACCCAACCAAAGGCGGAATACCGGCGAGCGAGAACATGCAAATGGCCATGATGCCTGCCAATGCAGGGCTGCGCTGATTCAGACCAGCCAAGTCCTGAACTTCCTCAGACTCAAATCCCTCGCGAGACAGCACCATGATGACACCGAAAGTACCCAGCGTCGTCAGCACATAGGTGATGGCATAAAACATGCCGCCGCTGTATGCATTGGTGGCATTGGTGTGGTCACCAGCGGCTGTACCAGATACGAAAGCCAGCAACAGGAAACCCATTTGCGAAATGGTCGAAAACGCCAGCATGCGCTTCAGATTGGTTTGCGCAATGGCTGCCAAGTTACCCACCGCCAGCGAACCGACGGCCAGCACAGCCATCATCTGCTGCCAATCGGCAGCCAAAGGCAACAGGCCCTCGACCATCAGACGCATCACGATCGCAAACGCAGCCAACTTGGGTGCGCCACCAACCAACAACGTAACCACAGTGGGGGCTCCATGATAGATGTCAGGGATCCACATGTGGAACGGCACAGCACCCAGCTTGAATGCCAAGCCGGACACGATGAACACCACACCCAGCATCAGCACTTGCTTGTTGTGACCACCTGCGGAAATGACTTGCATGACTTTGGCAATGTCCAGCGAACCGGTCGCACCATATAGCATGGACATGCCGTAGAGCAAGAAACCACTGGCCAGGGCACCCAACACGAAGTACTTCATGGCGGCTTCAGTGGCGCGTCCGTCGTCGCGGCGCAATGCCACCAACGCGTAGCTGGACAATGTCAACATTTCCAGGCCGAGATAGATGACCAGGAAGTTGTGCCCGGAGATCATCACGTAGATGCCCAGCAGCGAGAACAATGACAGCGTGAACAACTCACCACCGCGCATCATGTCGCGACTGGCTGCATAGGCACGTCCATACACCAGCGTGGCCATCATGGCCAGTGTGGCAAAACATTTGAGCCAGCTGCCCATCGGATCGGTCACGACCATGCCACCGAACCCGGCAACCGTCTGGCCAGTCCGGGCATACATCGCCAGCAGGATGGCGAGCGAACCCAGCGTCAGGAGCGACAACGCATAAGTTGCGCCACGCAAAGGTGATTTCACACCCAAGTCAACCAAGGCGATGACACACGCCATGATCAGCAGCAGAATTTCAGGGTAGGCGACCACCCAGCTGATGTTGTCAATCATTGTCTTGTTCGGTATTGAGTGATCAAGGCAACTTGGAAACAGCGACGTGCTGCAGCAGTTGCGCGACAGATGCGTTCATCACATCGGTGAAAGGTTTGGGATACACACCCATTGCAAGGACGGCAATGGCCAACAGACCCAACATCAGAAACTCACGCCCATTGATGTCAACCAGCTCCTTGACATGATCGTTGCCTGGCGCACCAAGATAAACGCGCTTGAACATCCAAAGGCTGTAGGCCGCACCAAAAATGAGCGCAGATGCAGACAACAGGCCGATCCAGAAGTTGACCTTCACAGCAGCCAAAATCACCATCCACTCACCGACGAAACCAGCCGTACCAGGCAGGCCGCAGTTGGCCATCACGAACAGCAGTGCAAAAGCAGAGAACTTGGGCATGGCGTTCACCACGCCACCGTAATCAGCGATCTGCCGTGAGTGCATGCGGTCGTACAACACGCCAATGCACAGGAACATCGCAGCCGACACGAAGCCATGGGCAATCATTTGAACGATGGCACCAGACACACCCAGGTCATTGAACAAGAAGAAGCCCAGTGTCACAAAGCCCATATGGGCAACGGATGAATACGCTACAAGCTTCTTCATGTCCTTTTGCACCATGGCCACCAGACCGACGTACAGCACGGCAACCAATGACAAAGTGATCACAAACAGCGCCCAGCGGTGTGAGGCATCGGGCGTGATCGGCATAGAGAAACGCAGGAAGCCGTAAGCACCCAGCTTCAACATGATGGCCGCCAACACCGCAGAACCACCGGTAGGTGCTTCAACGTGAACGTCTGGCAACCAAGTGTGAACAGGCCACATCGGCACCTTGACAGCAAAGGCGGCAAAAAATGCAAAGAAAAGCAATGTTTGCGCCGAGGCTGACAGCGGCAGCTTGTGCCAAGTCAGGATGTCAAAACTGCCACCCGCCGCGTTGTAAAGGTAAACCAGCGCCACCAACATGAGCAGCGAGCCCATCAAGGTGTACAGGAAAAACTTGAATGCAGCGTAAATCTTGTTAGGACCACCCCAAATGCCGATGATCAGGTACATCGGGATCAGCGTTGCCTCGAAGAACACGTAGAACAGCATGCCATCCAACGCACTGAACACACCGATCATCAGCCCGGACAGAATGAGGAAAGCACCCATGTACTGGTTCACACGCTCGGTGATGACCTCCCAAGCGGAAATCACCACCACAACGTTGATGAATGCCGTCAGCGGGATCAGCCACAGGGAAATACCATCCACACCCAAGTGGTAATGAATGTTAAAACGTTCTACCCAAAGCAAATTTTCGACAAACTGCATCGCAGCGGAGTCAACGACAAAACCGGTGTACAGCGGCACCGTGATCAACAAACTGACCACAGCGCCGATGAGTGCCATCCAGCGCACCACACCAGCTTGTTCGTCACGCCCCAAGGCGAGCAGCACAGCCCCGATAACAATCGGGACCCAAATCGCAAGGCTCAACAAACCCATTTAATTGTTCTCCTTACTTGGCGAGCCAAACGAAATATGTGAGAAACACGAACAAGCCGACCAACATGACAAGTGCATAGTGATACAGATAGCCCGTTTGCATGAGCTTGACGCCCTTTGAAATCAAACCCACAAGCTTCCAGCTTGCATTGACAACCCCGCCTTCAATCAGACCTTGGTCACCCGCCTTCCAGAAACCTGTGCCCAGTGCACGAGCGCCTCGAGCCAACACGTTTTCATTGAACGAATCAAGGTAATACTTGTTTTCCAGCAATGTGTAGATGGGCTGCAAAACGCGTTTGAATGCAGCGGGAACAGCAGGATTGATCATGTACATGTACCAAGCCGCTACCACGCCAGACACAGCCAGCCAGAAGGGCAACGAGCTGAGCGCATGCAATGCCAATTCCATGGGACCATGAATGACATGCTCCAGACCTGCCATGGCCGGATGCACTGCGGCGTTGACGGCGATGGCATCCTTCAGGAAGTCACCGAAGAGCATGGGCATGACCGTCATGAAACCAATGACAACCGACGGAATGGCCAGCAACACGAGGGGCACGGTCACAACCCAAGGTGACTCGTGCGGCTTCGCATCGTGCCCATGATGGCCGTGATCGTCATGGTGGTCATGATGGGCGTCTGGATTCTGGTCGTAGCGTTCCTTGCCATGGAAAACGAGGAAGTACATCCGGAAGGAGTAAAACGCGGTGATGAACACACCAGCAATCACTGCGAAATAAGCAAATCCCGAAGCAGGCAAATTGCTCATGTGAACAGCTTCGATGATGCTGTCCTTGGAATAGAACCCAGAAAACAACGGGGTCCCGATGAGCGCCAACGAGCCGAGCAAGGAAGTGATCCACGTGATGGGCATGTACTTGCGCACACCACCCATCCATCGAATGTCCTGATTGTGATGCATACCCATGATCACGGAACCGGCACCAAGGAACAGCAACGCCTTGAAAAACGCATGCGTCATCAAGTGAAAGACAGCGACAGAATAGGCTGAAGCGCCCAATGCCACAGTCATGTAACCCAACTGAGACAACGTCGAATATGCAACGACACGCTTGATGTCGTTCTGAATGATGCCCAAGAACCCCATAAACAGCGCTGTGATGGCACCTATGACCAAAATCAGATTCAAGGCTGTGTCGCTCAACTCAAACAGCGGTGACATCCGTGCAACCATGAAAATACCGGCGGTCACCATCGTTGCGGCGTGAATCAAGGCCGAGATAGGTGTAGGGCCTTCCATGGAGTCCGGCAACCAGACATGCAATGGAAACTGAGCAGACTTGCCCATTGCACCGATGAACAGACAAATGCAAATCACCGTGACGAGAGACCATGCTGTACCAGGCAACGTCAAGTCGACGAGTGAAGACGCTTTTGCAAAGACATCCAGATAATTCAGACTGTCTGTGAACGCGGCCAGCAAGCCGATGCCCAGGATGAAGCCAAAATCACCCACTCGGTTGACCAGAAATGCCTTCATGTTGGCAAAAATGGCCGTTGGTTTGTTAAACCAGAATCCGATCAGCAGGTAAGAAACCAAGCCCACAGCTTCCCAGCCAAAGAACAGCTGGAGCAGGTTGTTGCTCATGACCAGCATGAGCATGGAGAACGTGAAGAGCGAGATGTAGGCGAAAAAGCGGTTGTAACCCTCATCCTCTTCCATGTAACCGATCGTGTAGAGGTGCACCATCAACGAAACGAACGTCACCACACACATCATCATGGCGGTGAGTCCGTCCACCATGAAGCCAATTTCCATCTTCAGGCCACCGACAACCATCCATTCATAGATGGTCTGATTGAAGCGGGCACCATCAATGGCCACGTCTTTCAGCGTCAGTGCAGACAACACGAATGCAACGGCCACACCGAGAATGGTCAGCGTATGGGCCAGCCTGCGACCGATCCAGTTACCACCAAACTTCGTACCGAACACACCAGCGAGTGCTGAACCCACCAGTGGCGCCAAGGGAACTGCCAGAAGCGTGCTGGCTGAAAGCGTCGAGCTCATATTTTTTCTTGTTTCCTGAATCAGCCCTTGAGCTGATTCAGCTCATCGACGTTGATTGAAGACTTGTTGCGGAACAGCAAGACCAATATGGCCAGACCAATGGCCGATTCCGCCGCAGCAACGGTCAGAATGAAAAACACGAAAACCTGACCGTGCATGTCCCCCAGATAATGAGAAAACGCCACGAAATTCATGTTCACTGCAAGCAGCATCAATTCGATCGCCATCAACAGCACGATCAAATTTTTGCGATTCAGGAAAATACCTGTGATGGAAAGCGCAAACAAAATGGCGCCCAAACCTAAGAAGTGACCCAGCGTCAAACTCATTTACTCGCCCCTTCGGCATTCACTGCAGGATTGACCGTGGCAGCAACGGTTGCGGGCATGCTGACAACGACCAAACGGTCTTTCGCCCGTACGTGAACCTGCAAGCTTGGATTGATCGCTTTGCTGTCTTTTCGATGACGCAACGTCAATGCAATGGCTGCAATCATGGCAACGAGCAAGATGACTGCAGCAGCTTGAATGGGGTACAAATATTCCGTATAAAGCAGCATACCAAGCGCATGAGTATTTGACTTGGCGGCGGCAACACCGGCTGCATTCACGGCAACAGGTGTCAAATTACTGAAGCCCGTCCAGAGCATCGCGGTCAATTCACTTGCAACCAAACCACCCAACGCAAGCGCCAGCGGCACGTGTTGCCAGAACCCCTTGCGTACGCTGTCAATTCGGATGTCCAACATCATCACGACAAACAGGAACAGCACCATGACTGCCCCCAGGTATACAAGCACAAGGGTCAATCCCAAAAACTCAGCCTTGAGAATGAGCCATACCGCTGCAGCCTGCGAAAAAGCGAGCATCAAATACAGCACCGCATGCACTGGGTTGCGCGCAGTGACAACCCGCAGCGCAGCAAACAGCAAGATTGCAGAGAAAAAATAGAAAAAACCGGTCTGGTAATCCATAACTGACTTTGATGGTTAGGTTGCTTCAGCGGTATTTGGCATCCGCTGCTTTCGCCTTGGCGATTTCAGGCTCATAGCGATCACCGACAGCCAACAACATTTCCTTGGTGAAATACAGGTCACCCCGCTTCTCACCGTGGTATTCCAAGATGTGGGTTTCCACAATGGAATCCACCGGGCAGCTTTCCTCACAAAAACCGCAAAAAATACATTTCGTTAAATCGATGTCATAGCGCGTGGTGCGGCGGCTGCCGTCAGCGCGCACATCTGACTCGATGGTGATAGCCATGGCAGGACAAACCGCTTCGCACAATTTACATGCGATGCAACGCTCTTCACCGTTTTCATAACGACGCAGAGCATGAAGACCACGAAACCGTGGGGACAACGGGGTTTTTTCTTCTGGAAATTGAATCGTGACCTTCCGACGGAAGGTGTAGCGACCGGTCAACGCCATACCCTTGAACAACTCCACCAGAAGGAAGCTCTTCAGAAAATCACTGATAGAAAACGGTGCAACCGCTGCAGTAGACATGTTCAAACCCGCCTGTTTATTTCCAGATATTCCAAGGGGTTTGCATCAATGCACCCACCAACAGCAACCAGATGAGGGTCACTGGAATGAAGATCTTCCAACCCAAACGCATGATCTGGTCATAGCGGAACCGTGGGAACGTTGCGCGCACCCACAGGAACAACGACACAACAAAGAACGTTTTGATACCAAGCCAAATCCAACCTGGAATCCAGTTGAACAACTGGCTGTCAATAGGCGACTGCCACCCGCCCATGAACATCAACACGGCAAGGATCGACACCAACCACATGCTGGCGTATTCAGCCAGGAAGAAGATGGCAAAACCCATACCCGAGTACTCAACCATGTGACCGGCTACGATCTCGGCTTCGCCTTCGACCACGTCAAACGGATGTCGGTTGGTTTCGGCAATGCCGGAAATGATGTAAACGACAAAGATAGGTAATAAGGGCAACCAGTTCCAAGACAGGAATGTCAGTCCCATGGATGCGCCAATCCCCCGCCCTTGTGAAGCCACAACATCTGCCAGATTCAAGCTCCCAGACACCATCACAACAACCAGAAAACAGAACCCAATGGCAATTTCATAACTGACCATTTGTGCTGATGCGCGCAGAGCACCTAAGAAAGCGTATTTGGAGTTCGATGCCCAACCTGCAATGATCACGCCGTACACCTCGATTGAGGTAATGGCCAAAATCACCAGCAAACCCGCATTGACGTTTGCGAGCACGGCTTCAGGACCAAACGGCACAGCAACCCAAGCTGCTAGCGCAGGCATGATCGCCATGATGGGACCCAGAAAGAACAGCCCTTTTGCAGCAGCTGTCGGTTGAATCAGCTCCTTGGTCAGCAACTTGACCGCATCCGCAATGGGTTGCAACAAACCCATGGGGCCAACTCGATTCGGGCCCAAACGCACTTGCATGAACGCAAGCAATTTCCGCTCCCAAAGAGTCAAATAGGCCACCGCACCCATCAATGGGGCGAGCAACACGACGATCTTGAGCAGCACCCAGAGAACGGGCCAAGCAGCAGTTGTCCACCAGGCAGCCGCAATCAGGCTCATGCCCCCGTTGTAGATAGCATCAATCATGCGGCGACTCCGGTCGAAGCAGCTGCAGCGCGGGCATCTGCGGTCATTTGCAGCGAGGGCGAACGGCGCACCAACCCGTCAAGCTGGTAAATGGATGCCGTGCAAGGTACGGCGGAGGAAGCGCTCACAGCACTCACAAGCGTCTGGGCATTGCTCAATTTTGAGCTTTGCACCAGTTGACCAGTCACAGCGCCGGGAAGCGCCGCACTCAGCACATCCGGGACAGACTCTTGCTTCAAGCCAGGCAGTCCAAGCATGTTGCCGATCACCCGCAACACCTTCCAAGCGGGTCGTGTATCTCCCAGCGGCTTCACGACGGCATGGAAAGACTGCAGCAGACCTTCGGCGTTCACAAAGGAGCCGGCCGTTTCACTGAATGGAGAGATGGGCAGAAGCACATCGCTGCAATCAAGGTTTGTGCGGAACGGACTCAATGTGACCACCATTTGTGACTTCGAGACACCTGAAACGGTATCCTTGCCACCCAAGGTATCCAAACCAGGCTCAACATTCAACAGGAACAACGCTTTTGCACCACCCGCAAGCATTTGCTTGGCATTCAAACCATCGCTCTCAGGTAACGCATTGACCAGTTGAGCTCCCACGGTATTCGCTGCTTCAGTCAAGTAACCGACGGTCGCTCCAGTCTGCTGTCCAATCCAGTTTGCAAGCCCTAGCAGAGCCGAGGCATGCTCGTGATGCGCCGCAGCATTACCCAACAAAATGGCCTTCTCATTTCCACTTACAAGGGCTTTGGCCACCGCAGTCGATGCGTCATCAGCCATGGCAGATGTGGGGGCAGACACATCCTTGAGCGCAGCCACTGCAGCCGCAATTTTGCTCAACTCCACGAACCATTCTGCTGCAGACACCTGAACGGCACCTTGCAACGCGATGGCCCAGTCTGCAGCTCGCACGCCACCGACCGCGTATACCTTCGCTCCGCGTTTGGCAGCCTGGCGAATACGCTGAGCGAACAGTGGATGCTCTTTGCGCAAGTTGCTGCCCACAATCAAAACGCGGTCCAAGACGGAAAGGGAAGCGATGCTGCGACCAAGCCAACGCGCACCGGCAGCAGCAATGTGTTCGGCATTGCGCAACCTGGAATCGATGCTCTTGGAGCCCAAGCCGCGCACAAGAGCACCCGCCAAGTACAGTTCTTCAACCGTGCTGTGAGGGCTGGCCAGCAAGCCTATGGCATTTGCGCCGTGCTGAGACTTGATATCAGTCAGGCCATTTGCCACGTATTCCAGTGCCGTTTGCCAATCCACTGCTTTCCATTCACCGCCCTGCTTCAGCATGGGTTGTGTCAGACGCTCGGCGCTGTTCAGCGCTTCGTATGAAAAACGGTCACGGTCAGCAATCCAGCACTCGTTAACAGCTTCATTTTCGAAAGGAATCACTCGCATCACACGGTGATTTTTGACCTGGACAACCAAATTTGCACCGGTTGAATCGTGAGGACTGACAGAGCGCCGACGTGACATTTCCCAAGTACGGGCGCTGTAACGGAATGGCTTGCTCGTCAATGCACCGACCGGACAAATGTCGATCATGTTGCCCGACAATTCAGAGTCGATAGTTTTACCGACAAACGTTTCAATTTCCGCATGCTCACCGCGGTGTGACATGCCCAGTTCCATCTCACCTGCAATTTCTTGACCGAAGCGGACACACCGTGTGCAGTGAATGCAGCGGCTCATTTCCTCCATAGAGACGAGCGGCCCCACATCTTTGTGAGGCACGACACGTTTTTCTTCCTCGTAGCGCGATGAAGTACCACCATAGCCCACAGCCAAATCCTGCAACTGGCATTCACCGCCTTGGTCGCAGATGGGGCAATCCAAAGGATGGTTGATCAGCAGAAATTCCATCACAGACTGCTGGGCTTTGATTGCTTTGTCGGTCTTCGTTCTCACAACCATGCCCTGCGTGACAGGCGTCGCGCATGCTGGCATTGGCTTGGGAGCCTTTTCAACTTCAACCAAGCACATGCGGCAACTTGCCGCGATGGAAAGCTTCTTGTGGTAACAGAAATGGGGAATGTAGACGCCCGCCTTTTCGGCTGCATGCATGACCACGCTGCCAGGTGCCACTTCTACTTTTTTGCCGTCGAGTTCGATTTCAACCATGGTATTTCTCGGATTCAAGCGGCTTGGGATGCGGAGGCATCTACCTTGATCATGCGTTCAAACTCGGGCCGGAAATGTTTGATCATGGCCCGCACCGGCATTGCAGCCGCATCGCCCAACGCGCAGATGGTGCGCCCCATGATGTTTTCGGCCACGTTGTCCAGCAAATTCATGTCAGCGGGTTTTCCTTCACCACGGTAGATGCGGTCAACCAAACGCCACAACCAGCCCGTACCTTCACGGCACGGCGTGCACTGACCACAACTTTCGTGCATGTAGAAGTAAGACAGGCGCAACAAGGATTCGACCATGCAGCGGCTGTCATCCATGACGATAATTGCGCCAGAACCGAGCATGGAGCCAGCCTTGGCAATGGAGTCGTAGTCAAGCGTACAAGCCATCATGACGGCAGCTGGCAGGACCGGCGATGACGACCCCCCAGGAATGACCGCCTTCAATTGGCGACCCGATCGCACACCCCCAGCCAGTTCCAACAAAGTGCTGAACGGTGTCCCCATCGGGACTTCATAGTTCCCGGGACGTTCGACGTCGCCACTGACAGAGAAAATTTTGGTGCCACCGTTGTTGGGCTTACCGCATTCGAGATAGGCCTGCCCACCGTTGCGGATGATCCATGGCACTGCCGCAAATGTTTCGGTGTTGTTGATGGTCGTGGGCTTGCCGTACAGACCGAAACTGGCAGGAAAGGGAGGTTTGTAGCGAGGCTGACCCTTCTTGCCTTCCAAGGATTCCAGCAGTGCGGTCTCTTCCCCACAGATGTACGCACCAAAGCCATGGTGTGCATGCAACTGAAAGCTGAAGTTGCTACCGTAAATGTTGTCGCCAAGATGGCCTGCGGCACGCGCCTCTTCCAACGCAGCTTCGAAACGTTCGTACGCCTCAAAAATCTCGCCGTGAATGTAGTTGTACCCAACACTGATGCCCATGGCATACGCTGCGATGGCCATGCCCTCGATCACGATGTGAGGGTTATAGACCAGAATGTCTCGGTCTTTGCAAGTACCGGGCTCACCTTCGTCTGAATTGCAAACCAAGTACTTTTGACCTGGAAACTGCCGTGGCATGAAACTCCACTTCAGCCCAGTCGGAAAACCAGCGCCGCCGCGACCACGTAGGGACGATTCTTTGACCGTGGCAATCACTTGGTCTTGCGTTAGCCCCTCTCCGCCATCTTGACCCAGAATTTTGCGCAGGGCTTGGTAACCACCACGCGCCACATAGTCCTGCAACGACCAGTTGCTACCATTCAGATCGGCATAGATTTGCGGGTTGATGTGGCGGCCATGAAAACAGGTTTCTGCACCTGTAGCCTGGAATTGTGAGATCACTTGCTGCGCGCTCATGCCTTGCCCTCAGCGGCACGCAGGCCGTCAATCAACTGATTGAGCTTGTCGTTGCTCATGAAACTGCACATGTGACGGTCATTGACCAACAAGACTGGCGAGTCAGCACAGGCACCCAAGCACTCGCTTTGCTGCAGCGTGAAGAGACCATCTGCTGTTGTTTCACCCATGTGCACACCCAGCTTTTGCTCCAGATGCTTCAGTGCCTTTGCACCATCTCGCAACTGGCACGGCAGGTTGGTACACACATTCAACTTGAACTTGCCAACCGCCTTCTGGTTGTACATGTTGTAAAACGTTGTCACCTCATGAACAGCCATCACAGGCATGCCCAGATATGCGGCAAGGTGGCTTTCGCTGTCCGTGCTGACGTAGCCCAATTCATCTTGCACGATGGACAGACAGGCCATGACGGCGGATTGACGCTGCTCGGCCGGGTACTTTGCAGTCTCCCGGTCAAAACGAGCACGCATTTCTGCTGTGATCATCGGTCGATCTCTCCAAAAACGATGTCCATGGTACCGATGATGGCCACTGCGTCAGCCAACATATGACCACGGGCCATTTCATCCAACGTTGACAAATGCGTGAACCCTGGCGCACGGATCTTCATGCGGTATGGCTTGTTCGCCCCATCGCTCACCAAGTAAATACCAAACTCCCCCTTGGGATGCTCCACGGCAGCGTAGGCCTCGCCTTCCGGCACGTGGAAACCCTCGGTGAACAGTTTGAAATGGTGAATCAGCTCCTCCATGCTCGACTTCATCGATGCACGCGACGGTGGCGCCACTTTGTGATTTGCGGTGATCACCGGTCCGGGGTTTGCACGCAACCAATCGACGCATTGCTTGATGATCCGATTGGACTGATTCATCTCTTCCATACGGACCAGGTATCGGTCGTAACAATCCCCGGTCTTACCAATAGGAATGTCAAAATCGAGCGCGGCATAACTGTCGTAAGGCTGCTTTTTACGCAAATCCCAGGCGATACCTGACCCGCGCAGCATTGGCCCAGTCATGCCCAAATTCAAAGCGCGATCCGGTTCAACCACGCCGATACCGACGGTACGTTGCTTCCAGATTCGGTTGTCGGTCAGCAGGGTGTGGTATTCAGCCAAGTATGTGGGAAAGCGTTGCGTGAAATCTTCGATAAAGTCAAGCAAGGAACCTTGACGGTTTTCGTTCAACTGCGCAATACCACGCGCATTGCGAACCTTGTTGGCCTTGTACTGCGGCATCGTGTCAGGCAGGTCGCGGTACACACCACCTGGGCGGAAATAGGCCGCATGCATGCGAGCACCCGACACAGCCTCATACATATCAAACAGGTCTTCACGCTCACGGAATGCGTAAATCAAAATCGTTGAGCTTCCGCAGTCATTGCCATGAGAGCCCAGCCACATCAAGTGGTTGAGCATCCGGGTGATCTCAGAGAACATCACGCGGATGTACTGTGCCCGGATTGGCACATCGACGCCCAGCAGTTTTTCTATTGCCAGGCAGTACGCGTGCTCATTACACATCATGGACACGTAATCCAAGCGGTCCATATATGGCAACGACTGAATGAACGTCTTGTGTTCAGCGAGTTTTTCAGTGGCGCGGTGCAACAAGCCAATGTGCGGGTCCGCTCGCTGAACGACTTCGCCGTCCAACTCCAAGACCAGTCGAAGCACGCCGTGCGCAGCAGGATGCTGCGGACCGAAGTTGAGGGTGTAATTCTTGATTTCTGCCATAAGAACGCAACCGAGGGAACCTCAGTGAAGCCCCCCATAGTTCTCTTCACGAACAATGCGCGGAGTGTTCTCACGCGGCTCAATGGACACAGGTTCGTACACCACACGCTGACGCTCGGCGTCATACCGCATTTCAACGTGCCCGGATATGGGGAAATCCTTGCGAAATGGATGGCCGACGAAACCGTAATCGGTCAGGATGCGGCGCAAGTCGTTGTGACCATCGAACATCACGCCATACAAATCGAATGCCTCGCGCTCACACCAAGCAGCAGACGACCAGATGCTGCTGATCGAAGAAATGCAAGGAAAACTGTCGTCAGCAGCCAAGACACGCACACGCAAGCGCTGGTTCAACTCAACCGACAGAAGATGAACCACGACACCGAAACGACTGTCCTGCATGCATGCGCCTGCATAGTCTTGGTAGTCAATGCCACAGAGGTCAATCAACTGCTCAAACCTGAGACCCGGTGCCACCTTCAAGCGGGTCATGGCATCGAAGTAATCCGCAGGCTTAACAGCCAACGTCCACTCCCCACGGCTGCACACCAGACCCAGCACGGCACTCCCCAGCACAGATTTGACAGCACTTTCAAATGAATTTTCGATCACAGCGTTTTCTGTCATGTCTCAAACCCGAGCGATGGTGTTGGTGCGGCGGATTTTTTGCTGCAACTGGATGATGCCGTACAGCAATGCTTCAGCAGTTGGAGGACAGCCAGGCACATACACGTCGACCGGCACGATCCGGTCGCAACCCCTGACCACCGAATAACTGTAGTGGTAGTAGCCACCGCCATTGGCACAAGAGCCCATGGACAGCACCCAGCGAGGCTCAGCCATTTGGTCATACACCTTGCGCAAAGCAGGTGCCATTTTGTTGCAAAGCGTACCCGCAACGATCATGAGATCAGACTGACGCGGACTGGCGCGAAACACCTCTGCACCAAAGCGCGCCAAGTCATACCGCGCGGTTGCCGCATGCATCATTTCAACCGCACAGCATGCCAGACCAAACGTCATGGGCCACAACGAACCGGTCTTGGCCCAGTTCACCACCGAGTCGTAACTGGTGGTGGCAAAACCCTCTTTGAATACACCCTCGATCATGATGAATTGCTCCGAATGTCATTCCCAGTCAAGGGCGCCTTTTTTCCACTCATAGGCAAATCCCACAACCAGAATGGCCAAGAAGACCACACCAGCCACAAAGCCCGTGAGACCGATATCGGAAAACGCAACCGCCCAAGGAATCAGGAATGCGATTTCCAGGTCAAAAAGAATGAAAAGAATGGCAACAAGGTAGTACCGCACATCAAACTTCATGCGCGCATCTTCAAATGCCTCGAACCCGCACTCGTAAGGAGAGTTCTTTTCTGCATCAGGTCGATTGGGGCCCAGGATATAGCCCAACGCCTGCGGGATGACCCCAATGGAAAGGCCGACCAGAATGAACAAGAGCACCGGCAAATATTGTTCTAGTTCCATTCAATGGCTCCGATGACGCTGCGGTAGCGTCGTGTTTTCCAAATTTGGTGCCGACGGCGAGACTCGAACTCGCACAGCTTTCGCCACTACCCCCTCAAGATAGCGTGTCTACCAATTTCACCACGTCGGCTGATAAGACTGAAGTACGGGAGGTTTCCTGCCACGCATTCCAGCCTGTGATTGTAACTTGATTAACTCCGGGATTTCCCCATATCAGGTAGTTTTAGCCACCCTCATACTGACCGGGGTAATACTTATTTGCCAGGGATCTGGGCAGCACCGGTTACGGGCGCAGCTGGCTCCGCAGGTGCTGGTGCAGGGGACACGTTCGCCGGAGCAGTCACGCCATCCAACACGCTACCGCTGCTGACTGGTCGCTTGCTGCCAACCGATGCCAGCATGAGTGTGGACACCAGAAACACGGTGGCCAGCACCGCCGTGGTACGTGACAAAAAGTTGGCACTGCCGCTCGCACCGAACAGGCTGGCAGAGCCAGAGCCACCACTGCCAAACGCGGCACCAGCATCGGCACCTTTGCCGTGCTGCACCAGGATGAGGCCAATCATGGCAACGGCAGCACCAATCTGCAACACCAATAAAAGAGTAAAAAGAATGTTCACAAAAGCTCCTGTCAATATCTTGAAATCAGCGAATCAAGCTGGCTGCGGCAATGATGGAAAGAAAATCGGGCACCTTCAACGAAGCGCCACCAATCAGTCCTCCATCGATGTCCGGTTGGCCAAGCAAATCTGCCGCGTTGGCAGCGTTCATGCTGCCACCGTACAGGATTCGCGGCCCTTGACCACGCGTAGACGCTGCAACCAACTGGGCGCGCAACACGGCGTGCACCTCTTGGGCCTGTTCAGGGGATGCCGTCCGCCCCGTGCCAATGGCCCAGACCGGCTCATAGGCCACAACCACCTCGGATACACAGTGACCCACTGCATGAATGACCGCAGCCAATTGGCGCTTGACCACCGTCATGGTTTCGCCAGATTCCCGTTCGGCCAACGATTCACCCACGCACACAATCGGGGTGATGCCAAAAGCCAGCGCACGCTGGGCCTTGGCTGCCACGGCTGCATCGGATTCACCGTGGTACTGCCTGCGCTCAGAATGCCCCACCAGCGCATAGCGACACGCAAACTCGCGCAACATTGCACCACTGGTTTCACCCGTGTAGGCACCACTTTCATGGGCTGACACATCCTGTGCACCCCACGCCACACCCGAATTCGCCAACAGTGTCTGCACCTGCGGCATGTAAATACCAGGGATACACACCGCCACATCGCAGGGCGACTCGACAGTGGCCAACCCGGCTTTGATACCTGCCAGCAATACCTCATTGGCAGCCAGGCTACCGTTCATTTTCCAATTGCCTGCAATCAGTTTTTTCATTTGTTTCTCCACGCAATCTGCCAAATACTGGCGCTCATTGCCAAGTCAAAACGATTTTGCCCACATGCTGGCCCGACTCCATCAAGGCATGAGCCTGAGCAGCCTGAGCGGCAGGAAACACCGCATGCACCACAGGCTTGATCTGGCCCGCGGCATACAGTGGCCAGATCTCACGCTTCAATGCCTGTGCGATGGCCGCCTTGAACGCGACAGAGCGCGGACGCAAGGTGGAACCCGATACCGTCAACCGCTTGCGCAGCACCATACCTGCATCGAAACCAGCCTGCAAACCACCCTGCACAGCAATGATGACCGTCCGACCGTCTTCAGCCAAACAAGACACGTTGCGAGCAACGTAACTGCCAGCGACCATGTCCAAGATGACATCGACACCCGCGCCCTGCGTCAAGCGTTTGACCTCTTCAGCAAAGTCATGTGTCTGGTAATTGATGGCCTGATCGGCACCCAAGGCCAAACAAGCCTGCGCTTTGGCATCCGACCCCACCGTGACCCAGACGTTTGCACCCATGGCCTTGGCAAACTGGATGGCCGTCACACCGATGCCACTGGAACCCCCGTGGATCAGAATGGTTTCACCTCGCGTCAGTGACGCACGGTCAAAGACATTGCTCCATACCGTGAATGCCGTTTCAGGTAGCGATGCGGCTTCAACGTCGGACAAACCCGCCGGAACAGGCAGACATTGACCCACTGTTGCCACGCAGTAAGCCGCATAACCCCCGCCGGCCACCAGCGCACACACCCGATCACCCAATTTGAAACCTGCCGATGCCAGAACAGCGGCGTCACCGGATTCGATGATGCCCGCGACCTCTAACCCGGGAATATCGGAAGCACCAGGTGGCGGCGCATACCGCCCCATGCGTTGAAGGACATCAGGCCGATTGACGCCCGATGCAGCCACACGGATCAACACCTCGCCCGAGCCCCACTGGGGAATGGGGCGCTGCACCATGCGCAATACATCGGGACCACCGAATCCGGCGGTCTCGACAGCATCCATCAGGGCCACGGACATGTCAGCGCCTTACTGTTGCTGCTGGGCCTGTTCGGCACCTTCGGCATTGCGATCGATCAGTGCTTTCATGGACAGCTTGATGCGACCTTTTTCGTCGGTTTCCAGTACCTTGACCTTCACGATCTGGCCTTCTTTGAGGAAATCAGTGACCTTTTCAACGCGCTGGTGGGCGATCTGGCTGATGTGCAGCAAACCGTCTTTACCCGGCAGCAGGTTGACCAATGCACCGAAATCCAGCAGCTTGACGATAGGGCCTTCGTAGACCTTGCCAATTTCCACTTCTGCGGTGATTTGCTCGATACGGCGTTTGGCTTCATCGGCCTTGGCACCGTCTGTAGCGGCAATGGTGATGGTGCCGTCTTCTTCGATGTTGATCTGGCAACCGGTTTCTTCGGTCAATGCACGGATGACCGCACCGCCCTTGCCAATCACGTCACGGATTTTCTCGGGATTGATCTTCATGGTGAACAGCTTGGGAGCGAAGTCGCTGACCTCGGTCTTGGCGGCGCCCATGGCCTCTTGCATCTTGCCCAGAATGTGCATGCGGGCTTCTTTGGCCTGCGCCAATGCCACTTGCATGATTTCCTTGGTGATGCCCTGGATCTTGATGTCCATCTGCAGCGCGGTCACGCCGTCGGTGGTACCGGCAACCTTGAAGTCCATGTCACCCAGATGATCTTCGTCACCCAGGATGTCGGTCAGCACGGCAAAGCGGTTGCCGTCCTTGATCAGGCCCATGGCGATACCTGCCACGTGCGCCTTCAAAGGCACACCAGCGTCCATCAGCGACAGACAGCCGCCACACACCGATGCCATGGAAGACGAGCCGTTGGACTCAGTAATTTCGCTCACCACACGCATGGTGTAGGGGAATTCTTCTTTGGTGGGCAGCACAGCAATCAGTGCGCGCTTGGCCAGGCGACCGTGACCAATTTCGCGGCGCTTAGGGCTGCCGACACGGCCGGTTTCCCCGGTGGCGAAGGGAGGCATGTTGTAGTGCAGCATGAAGCGATCTTCGTAGTCGCCGCTCAGTGCGTCGATGCGCTGTGCATCGCGTTCGGTGCCCAGCGTGGCAATGACCAACGCCTGGGTTTCACCACGCGTGAACAGGGCTGAACCGTGGGTGCGGGGCAGCACACTGTTGCGAATTTCGATGGCGCGCACGGTGCGGGTGTCGCGACCGTCGATGCGGGGCTCGCCAGCCAGAATCTGACCACGGACGATTTTGGCTTCGATGTCGAACAACATGCCTTCGACCTTTACGCCGTCGAATTCCACGCCGTCTGCTTTCAGACCAGACATGACTGCAGAGTACGCCTCACGGCAAGCCTGGGTACGGGCTTGTTTGCTGCGGATTTGGTAAGCAGCTTCCAGCTTGGCTTGACCCAGAGCAGCGACCTTGGCGATCAGGTCTTCGTCGCGTGCGGGGGCTTGCCAGTTCCACACGGGTTTGCCTGCGTCACGCACCAGTTCGTGGATGGCGTTGATGGCGACCTTACTTTGGTCGTGACCATAGACCACACCGCCCAGCATGATTTCTTCGCTCAGCTGCTGAGCTTCGGACTCCACCATCAACACGGCGGCTTCGGTGCCCGCCACCACCAGGTCCATGCTGGAGCTGGTGCGCTGGGTTTGACCGGGGTTCAACACGTATTCGCCATTCACATAACCCACGCGTGCAGCGCCAATGGGGCCGTTGAACGGAATGCCGCTGACCGACAACGCGGCGCTGGTCGCAATCAGGGCTGCGATGTCGGCATCCACTTCGGGATTCAGCGACATGGTGTGAATCACCACCTGTACCTCGTTGAAGAAACCTTCAGGGAACAGAGGACGGATGGGGCGGTCGATCAGGCGGCTGGTCAGCGTTTCAAATTCGCTGGGGCGGCCTTCGCGCTTGAAGAAGCTGCCAGGAATTTTGCCTGCGGCGTAGGCTTTTTCAAGGTAATCGACAGTCAGGGGAAAGAAGTCCTGACCTGCTTTGGCGTCGCTTTTGGCCACGACTGTGGCCAGCACCACGGTGCCATCCATGTCGAGCAGCACGGCGCCGCCGGATTGGCGTGCGATTTCGCCGGTTTCCATGCGGACCGTGTGTTGGCCCCACTGGAAGGTTTTGGTGACTTTGTTGAACATGCTCATGGTTTCTCCTGTTGGAATGTCACGTTGCCGTTTTGAAAAAACGCCAACGGTTTGGGGGTTGAAGGCCACCCCCAGCAGCCCGGAGCACATCCCAGAACACGATGCCATTCCAGCCAGACTCGGATGCAATCTGCCTGGAATGACACAGCTTCGCTCTGAATGACGTGACCCCTGAATACAAGTTTGCACCGCGAAAACGGCGCTTTTGAAGCGAAAAACGCCTGAGCTAGTGATCTAACTCAGGCGTTTGCTCGTTTTAGCCAGCAGCTTACTTGCGCAGGCCCAGCTTGGCGATCAAGGCAATGTAGCGGTCAGCATCCCTGGACTTGAGGTAGTCCAGCAGCTTGCGGCGACGGCTCACCATGCGCAGCAGGCCGCGACGGCCATGGTGGTCTTTGGCATGGGTCTTGAAATGGGGCATCAGTTCGTTGATGCGAGCGGTCAGCAAGCCGACTTGAACTTCTGGACTGCCGGTGTCGCCAGCGGCACGGGCATTGGAGGCGACTACGTCAGCCTTGATGGATTTAGCGATCATGAAACTACCTTCTGATGAACATGCGTCCCGGCGCAGTTGAAATGGGCATTGAACCAGGCACAGCCTTGGCTTTGACCCACACCGCACCGGGCGTGAATAACCGCCCGCCAAAAGACGGACAGCCGCGCATTATATGCCGAGCCAGTGCGCCAGCCTGTCTACCCCTTGCCGCAACCGAGCCAAATCACGCGTGGCAAAACACCAACGCAACCAGCCATCAGCCTCGTCGGCAAAAGCCACACCGGGTGCCAGGCCCAAACCAGCCTCGGTCACCAGCCGCTTGGCGGTGATCAAGCTGTCGGTGTGGCCCTGGATGCGAAAGAACGCATACATGCCCCCACGTGGCACGCCACACTCCACCCCCGGCAACACCCGCAACGCCTGCGTGAGCACATCGCGGCACTCGCGCAGATGGGCTACCAGCCGGGGTGTGATGTCGGCCTGATGCGCCAGCGCGGCCAAGGCACCGCGCTGCACAAACACAGGGGCACACGAGGTGTTGAACTCCACCAGCTTGCCCACCGACTCCACCAGCGCAGGCGGCAACACCAGCCAGCCCAGCCGCCAGCCCGTCATCAGGAAGCTCTTGGAAAACGAGTGGGTGACCACCAAGCGGTCGTCTGGTTCGGCAATGTCCAAAAAGCTGGGAGCGCAAGGCGCGTCGAAATACAAGCGCTCGTACACCTCGTCGGCCAAAATCCAGGTGCCTGTGCGGCGGCAGTGCGCGAGGATGGCCTGCTGTTCGTCGGCTGTCAGCGTCCAGCCCGTGGGGTTGTTGGGCGCGTTGAGCACCAGCAGCTTGGTGGTCGGTGTGACCGCGTCCAGCAATGCCTGCAATTCCAGCTGCCACAGACCATCTGCCCCCGGTCGCAGGCTGACAGTGCGAACCGTGGCCCCCATGATGACGGGCTGCGCCACCAGGTTTGGCCACACCGGGGTGACGGCCACGACCTCGTCACCGGCATCCAACAAAGTCTGGCAAGCCAGCATCAGGCCACTGACACCGCCCGACGTGACCACCACCCGCTGCGCCCATTCCGGCCCCGTGGTCTTGGGGTGCAGACTGGCGGTGTACGCCCCGATGGCCTCGCGCAGCTCGGGCAGGCCGTGGTTGTGGGCATAAAAAGTTTCACCCGAGCGCAATGAATCGATGGCCGCCTCGCGGATCAGCTCGGGCGTGACCTCGTCACTCTCGCCAAACCAGAACTTGAGCACGTCATCGCGCCCCATGCCCGCATTGGCCACCTCGCGGATGCGATAAATTTGAAGGTTTTTGACCGTCTGACGCATATATTGCCTTGGTTTATTGCTATTGAATCAGTGGGGTTTTGGCGTAAACAGTATCTACCAAGCCTTGCCACGTAGTCGCTGAGGTGCCGCCTGCCCTCTCAAACCATGGGCTTCAACAGCTCCCGCACATCGGCCTCGGTGAACAGCGGCCGCTTGCGGCCTGCTGCGCCGCTGTAGATCTCGTTGGCCAGTTCGGCTTTGCGGGCTTGCAGCGCCAGGATGCGCTCTTCGATGGTGCCCTGGGCCACCAGCTTGATGACCCACACGCTTTGCGTCTGGCCGATGCGGTGGGCGCGGTCGGTGGCCTGGTTTTCCACGGCGGGGTTCCACCAGGGGTCGAAGTGGATCACCGTGTCGGCCTGCGGCAAGTTCAGGCCCACGCCCCCGGCCTTCAGGCTGATGAGGAACACGGGCACCTGCCCGCTGGTGAAGCGGTCGATCACTTCGTCGCGCTTTTGGGTTTGGCCGGTGAGCTTGACCCATTCGATCTTGGCTTTTCTCAGCTCGTCCTCGATCAGGCTGAGCATGCTGGTGAACTGCGAAAACAGCAGCACCCGGCGGCCTTCGGCCAGCATCTCGGGCAGCATCTCCATCAACTGTTCCAGCTTGGCCGATGACTTGACCTTGGCGGCGGCCGGGGTTTTGACCAAGCGCGGGTCGCAGCACACCTGGCGCAGCTTCAGCAGCGCATCCAGAAACAGTATTTGCGACTTGGCCAGCCCTTTGTCGGCAATGGCCTGGCGCACGGATTCTTCCATGCTCAGGCGAATGGTTTCGTACAGGTCGGCCTGTTTGCCGCTCAACTCCACCGACATGACCGATTCCACCTTGGGCGGCAGCTCGTGCGCCACCAGTTGCTTGGTGCGCCGCAAGATGAATGGCGTGAGCCGCGCGCGCAGTTGCGCCAGCCGCTGGCCGTCGCCGTGCTTCTCAATGGGGTTGCGAAAGCGCTGCTGGAACTTGGCCTGACTGCCCAGGAAGCCGGGCATGAGGAAGTGAAACAGGCTCCAGATTTCGCCCAGGTGGTTTTCAATGGGCGTGCCCGACAGGCACAGCCGGTGGCGGGTGTTCAGCTCGGCCACCACCTGCGCGGCCTGGGTGTGGGCGTTTTTGATGTTCTGCGCCTCGTCCAGCACCACCAGGTGCCAGGGCTGGTTGAGCCAGCGCTCGCGGTCGCGGTGCAACAGCGAGTAAGGGGCCATCACCAGGTCGGCGTGGGCCATGTCTTCGGCGCGGCCGTGGCGGTCGGCCCCGTGCAGCACCAGGGTTTTCAGTGCCGGGCAAAAACGGGCGGCTTCGCGCTGCCAGTTGCCCATGAGGCTGACGGGGGCCACCACCAGCGCGGGGCGGTTGAGCCGCCCGGCCTCTTTTTCCACCTGGATGTGGGCCAGGGTTTGCAGGGTTTTGCCCAGGCCCATGTCGTCGGCCAATATGCCGGCCAGGCCGTGGGAGCGCAAAAACTGCAACCAGTCCAGCCCGTGCTGCTGGTAGGGGCGCATGTCGGCCACCAGTCCGGCGGGTTTGGGCGTGACGGGCAGCTCGGCCCGCCCGTGCAGCTGCCGGGCCAGTTGCATGAGTTGCTGCGCGCCGTCCCACGCCACGCCCTCGCCCAGGGACACGCTGGCGCGCAAGGCATCGAAGCGCGACAGGCGCAGGCTGTCGGCATCAAAGTCGGTGCGGTGGTCGTCAAACAGCTCAAGCAGCGCGTCCAACCAGGGTTTGAGTGGCGCTGTGGCCACGCGCAAAAAGCCTTTGCCGTCGGGCGCGGGCAGGTACACGTAGGGGGGCAGGTTGTCGGCAGGCTGCGGGTCGTCGTCAGACGGTGTGGGGCGTTCAAGCCCACTGCGCAGGCTTTGAATGAGTTGGGGCAGCAGGGGGAGCACGTTGATGCGCTGGCCGTCCACCTCCAGCCCCAACGACAGGTCGAACCAGTCGGAGATGGCAGTGGCTTCATTGCTGTCGGTATGGGTTTCGCTGTCGCCTTCGCCATTGACATCGGCCATGCCATGGGGGCCAGCCCGGTGCTGCGGGGTCACGTCCACCACCACGTCGCCCGCGTGGCGCACCCATTGGTGTAGCTCGGCATCCATGCTGACATCGAAGCCTGCGTCGCGCAGGGGCTGGAACTGCGCATCGGCCCACATCAGCCACGGGGTTTGGGGCGCACCGGGCGGCAGGGCAAAAATGCCTTCGGTCCATTCCGTCAGGCCCAGCCGGTTCAGGCTGGCCACGGCGGCTTGCTCTGAAGCCAGATCGCGCGTCAGCAGCACGCGCTGGCCTTCACGCGCCAGCACCACGTTGCGCTCGGCACCCGGCAGCCACCAGCCTTGGTGGCCCTGGTAGTCAAAGTCCACCTGGGCGGTGAGCAGGCCCACGTCGGCGCTGGCGGGTGCCTCGGCATCGTCGTCCACCACGCGCGACAGGTGCAGCCGCCACACCGGCTGGCCACCCACGCGTTGCAACGCAGGCAGCACGGCGGGCATGGGGGCCACGTCGCCCAGGCGTTGCAGCAACGCAGCCTGGTGCTTGAGCATGACCTGCTGCGGCAGCGGCGGCGCTTGCAGCAGGTTTTGCAGCATGCCCCCTGCACCGTTGTGCGCCTGGCCGCTGTGCACCGGGCCGCATTGCCCAGCGCCGAGGTCGATGTAAAGCGCCTGGGGTTGGTTGGCACACAGCCGGGCCTCGGGCTGGGGCAGTTGGGGCTGAAGTTGCCACAGCGCCTCTTCGGGTGTGGGGTCGGGTTGTGTCACCCATTGCCATTGCAGCGCCAGTTCGGGCCCCCACGCAATGGCTTTGCCCGGTGCCCCGTCGTCTTGCCGCCAGAACAGCCGCTGGGTGGCCGCTGCGCGTGCCAGCACCATGGGGGCGGCAATGCCGTCCAGCGGCCAGTCGGTATCGGCGGTGTAGTTGTAATGCGCATGGCTGCTGGCGGGCAAGGCACCCAGCAGCTCCAGGGCTTCGCGGTCGGCATCGGTCAGTGCCACGTCACGTTCGCGGTAGCCCTGACTGGGTTGCAGGAAGTACTTGGACCCCACCGCCCTGGGTTTGGTCCACCCGCCTTTGACCTTGAGGGACGAGGTGCCCAGGTACAGGCGCAGCCTGGCGTGCGGCCCGTCGTTGTCCTGGTGCTGAATCAGGTACATGGGCGACTCGGTGCGCACCCCCTTCTCACGTGCCAGTGCCGCACCGCCCGGCAAGTCACTGGCGATGCCGGGCTCGGCCCGCAGCCAGCGTTCTGCGGCTTGTGTCTGCAGGTTGCGCAGGCGCAACAACTCGGCCTGCGCGTGCTGCCGCTGGCGGTCAGCTTCGACGCGCTGGCGCTCAGCGTCACGGCGCTGACGCTCCGCCGGGGGCAGGCTGGCCATTTCAGCGGCCTCTGCGCGCTGAACTGCCGCGTCAGCCAGGGGTTTGCCCTGGTAAGCGGCTTTGAGCATCAAGGCCACCGCATGCTTGCATTGCGAGCCCACAGGGCAGGTGCATCGGCCCTGCCAGCGGTCCAAGGTCGTGCCGTCAGGCATCAGGTGCACCTCCACCGTCACACGGTAGGGTTGGCGTTGGGTGCCTTTCACAGGGCCGCTGAGCCGCCAGTGTGCGTCGGCCATCCAGGCCACATCAAGCGCCTGAACCTGCTGCCCCCGGTACACCTGCAACCCGCGTGCAAAGGTGGGCGCATCGACCATTTGAATGAAAGAAGGCAAGTGAAACCACATGGCGGTCAGGTGCGCGGGCTGCGCGTGGGCAGTCAAAACCCAGTGATTGTGTGGTGGGCGCGGCCGATCTGCGCCCACCACAGCGTCAAGGCCTCATCATGCGGCAGCTGTGCGGCTGCTCGGCCTTGGCAGCTGGCACGGTCCGCAGGGTGCGGAAACCATAACCAGAGCCCTCCACATCGAACTTCACCCCCGGCTGCCCGGCCTTGTCCATGACGGCCAACACCATGGGCTGTTGGACCTGGTGGTCGGCGGCGCGCATGCGGGCAGTTTGCCCGGCAAAGCTCACCTCTGCGGTTTCCAAGGCAGTGGCCAAGGCGGCCACATCGAGGTTGGTTTTGCCATCGGTCGTTTTCAGCAAACGGGGGCCGGCGCGCTCCATGCCTTGCACCAGGGCTTCCACCATCATCTGCATGCGTTGGTGCACATAGTCGTCAGCCGGGTTAGGGAAACGCTCGCGGAACGATTGGTAAAACTTGGCCGACTCGACCCCTTCCACGTTGGGGAACCACTCGGCCACGGCCACCACTTTGCCCAAGCCTGCGTCGCCAATGGCCGCAGGCGCGCCCAGCGCGTTGCCGTAAAAGGTATAAAACGTGCCTTCAAAACCCACTTCTTTGGCCGCCTTGACCAGCAAGGTCAGGTCGTTGCCCCAATTGCCGGTCAGCACGGCTTGCGCGCCGCTGGCCTTGATTTTGGTGGCGTAAGGCAAAAAGTCTTTCACCCGCGCCATGGGGTGCAGCTCTTCACCGGCAATGCGCACGTCGGGCCGTTGCTCGGTGAGCTGTTTTTTGGCCTCGCGCAGCACCGCCTGCCCAAAGCTGTAGTCCTGCCCGATCAGGTAGATGCTTTGCAACGCCTTGTCGTCTTTCAGCACACTCATGAGGGCCGACACGCGCATGTCGGCATGGGCATCGAAACGGAAGTGCCAGAAGCTGCATTTTTCGTTGGTCAGCGTGGGGTCTCCGGCCGAATAGTTCAGGAACAGCACACGCCGCGCAGGGTCGCGCTCGTTGTGTTTGTTGATGGCCTCGATCAGCGCCGCCGCCGGTGCCGACGAATTGCCTTGCAACACCACCTGGATGCCACCGTCAACGGCCGAACGCAGCAAAGACAGCGCCTCTTCGGTCTGGCCCTTGCTGTCAAAACGCTCGATGGCCAACTGTCGTTTGCCGCCGGGCAGGCTCACACCGCCGCGCGCGTTGACGCGCTCCACGGCCCACACCAGGTTGCGGAACACGGCTTCACCCGTGTTGGCAAACGGGCCGGACAGGCCTTCGATCATCGCCAACCTGATCGGCATTTGTGGCTGGTTGGCGGGTTGCGCATGGCCGTGCACCGCTGCCACCGCCAACAAAGTGCCTGCACACCACGTACGCGCACGTTTGACCGAGGCACCACCCCAAACAGCGCTGTTCACAGCATTCAAAACGCCCAACGGATTCATCATGTTTTTCAGTCTTTCGCCAGTACATAGGTGACACCGATCAACATCGAAGCCACACCTTAAAAACTGCATTATGAATTACAAACACCCTATCAAAACCAAATTGATAGCTGACAGTACATGCTTATAAAGCGTTAAAGCACATTTTGACCACTAAAACCTTCACAACTGATCCAGCGGCCAGCGGGGTTTGACCTCGAAGCTGCGCGTGGTCGCAGCGGGGTGCCACAGGCCTGCCTGCACGCGCATGGCGGCGGCCATGGCAATCATGGCTCCGTTGTCGGTGCACAGGTGCAGCTCGGGGTAATGCACCCTGATGCCGCGTGCTGCACACGCCGCATTCAGCTGCTCGCGCAGCAAGCGGTTGGCACCCACCCCTCCGGCCACCACGATGCGCGACAGGCCGGTTGCTTTCAGCGCCTTCATCGATTTTTTCACCAGCACATCCACGATGGCCGCCTGCGTCGAGGCGGCCACATCGGCCCGCAAGGCCTCGGGCAGTGCCAGCGCGGCGTCCGCTTTCAACGGGCCTGACAGTGCCTGGCCCAGCAGGCGTTTGACTTGGGTCAGCACCGCCGTCTTCAAGCCCGCAAACGAAAAATCGAGGTCACCGCTGTTGAGCAGCGGCCGCGGCAGCGCGTAGGCCAGCGGGTTGCCACCCTCTGCCAGGCGGGCCAGGTGTGGCCCGCCTGGGTAAGGCAGGCCCAGCAGCTTGGCCGATTTGTCGAACGCCTCGCCCGCAGCATCGTCGATGGTTTCGCCCAGCAGTTCATAGCGGCCCACGGCATCCACCCGCATGAGTTGCGTGTGCCCGCCCGACACCAGCAGGGCCACAAACGGAAATTCAGGTGGGTCGGCACTTAAAAACGGCGACAGCAAATGCCCTTCCAGGTGGTGCACACCCCACACCGGCTTGCCCAAAGCGGCACCCAAGGCCACGCCC
>JAVBXK010000093.1 GCA_030824555.1 bacterium | reverse complement strand
CGCCTACTTTGCACAGGCACGTCGCCTGGCCATTGAGGTGGGTGGGCGGGTCACGGTGTACGACACGCTCGACCACAGCATTGGCGGGTTTTCTCAGCAACAGGGCGGCAGCGGCACCATGAGCTTCAGCAGCCAGTACGGCCTGGTCGATGTGGGCAGCCTGCCCGTGGTGTCGGTTGACGGCGCACCGGTGCAGCCCATGGTGCCCAACTGGCAACCGTCACCGCCCCAGCTAGCACCACAGCAGCCCGGCTTTGCCAACTCGGTGGCCGGTTTGGCGGGCTCTGCCGCATCGGAGGCCGATATTTTTGCCACCCTTGAACGCTTGGCCGACCTGTGCAACAAGGGTGTGCTCACGCAAAACGAATACCAGGCCAAGAAAGCGGAGTTGCTGGCCAGACTGTGACGGGTGGCGGCGGGCATCAGCTTGCCGATGGCGGCATGGAGCCAGGGTCGCGGGGCAGGGTGATGGTCAATGTGGTGGTGTCGGCATCGTCCGATACCTTGAGTTCGACTGTCCCTCCCTGCGCCTGCGCCAGCATGCGGGCCGAATAGGTGCCCAGCCCCGTTCCCCCGGATTTGCCCTGGGTCACGAACTTTTCGAAGAAGCGCTCGCGAATGGCTGCGGGCACGGCCCCACGGTTGTTCATCTCGATGCACAGCGGCGCTCTGTCATACAGCTTGACCTCCACTTTGGTGCCTGTCGGCGCGGCTTCGCAGGCGTTTTTCATGAGGTTCTGAAACAGCGAGTAGCACAGCATGGCATCAGCCAGTGCCATGGGTTGGGGTTGGCCTACGGGCACATCGGTGTCTACCGAGATGGTGATGTTCTTTGAGCTGAAGGCTGCCCGGTTGATTTCCACCAGGCGACGCAGGATGTTGACGACATCCACCGGCACGGCATTGAGCTGAAAGCGGCCCGTTTCGATTTTGAACAGCTCGGACGACAGGTTGATCATGCCCAGCACCTGCAGCATGGTTTCTTCCATGAGCTTGAGCTGCTCGATCTGGCGACGGCCCATGACATCGTCTTCCATCAGCCCTTGCACCAAGCCGATGACACCCGCCAACGGGCCTTTCATGTCGTGACGGGTGATGTGCTCGACGTCTTCGCGCAGCTTGGCGTTTTCCACCATGTCGTCAAAGTCGGCCTGCAATTCGCGGCGCATGTCCACGTAGCGCATGAAATTGCGCACGCGGGGCTTGAGCACGTCGGGGTCTACAGGCTTGGTGATGAAGTCCACCGCACCCAGGTCCATGCCTTTGATCCGCGCGTCTTGCGACGTCATGGCCGTCACGAAAATGATGGGGATGGTTTCGGACGTGGGGTGTTCGCGCATGCGCTTGGCGACCTCGAAACCGTCCATGCCCGGCATCATGATGTCGAGCAGCACCAAGTCGGGCGGGTCGTCGGACTGGCAGATTTCCAACGCCTTTTCCCCGTTCAGCGCCAGGCGCACACGGTAGTCTTCCTTGAAGATTTGCGACAGCAGCAGCAGGTTGTCGTGGGTGTCGTCCACCAGCAGGAGGGTGGGGCGCTCGTTGCGCGTCGGTGTGCGCGCAGTGGCTGGGCCAGCGGCAGCTTGCGCCATCGCTGTGGCTGTGTCTGGGGGCGCTGTACGGCGCGGTTTGGCTGCCAGGGCTTTTTCAATGCGGTCCAGCAGTTGCCCTGGTGCATAGGGCTTGAGTAGCATGGACGTGACACCGTTGGCCACAGCTTGCTCCACCCGTGGGCGCTCGGCTTCTGCGGTGATCATCAGGAAGGGGAGGTGCCGCAGTTGGTCGTCAGCGCGCACCGCTTGCAGCAATTCCAACCCGGTCATGACGGGCATGTTCCAGTCAGACAGGATCACGTCGATTTTTTGCGACCGCAAGATTTTGAGCGCTTCAACCCCATCTTTGGCCAGCACGATTTTTTCGGCACCCAGCTGACGCAACTGAGCGGAGGTGACCTTGCGCATGGTCTCGAAATCGTCCACCACCAGGTAAATCTTCGAGCGGTCCAGGAAGCGGGGAGGGGCGTTGCCAACAAATGTGTGAGCCATGGGGGGGTTCAATTGCAGGTTGTCGAGCACATGGGCGTGATCGGATTGACCAAGTGGGTGTCGTTGAACGGTGTGGGCATGTCACGTCAAGTGGGCAACACTTTGTTCAGCGCGGTCAGCGCTTCGTCGAACATGAACGAGTCCACCAACCGCGCGACAGGCCGCAGCTGTGCGGCCAAAGGCGTGCCCTGAAGGGTTTCAAGCAGGGCCTCCAGGGCATCGCCAGCCTCGGCGTCGGATTGCGCCAGGCGGTCGCGCAGCGTGCGTATCCCATCCAAGGCAGCCGCAGACAGGTCGGTGGAGGCCGCAGGTTCTGTAGGTTCGATCGGCTGCTTCGGCATGCTGGCTACCGCTTCAAGCGGGCCTGCTCCGATGGCCTCGCCCAGCAGCTCGCGGCGCAAACCGGTCATCACCGGCGCCAGTTGTGCCAACGTGGCCTGCAACAGGGTTTCCACACGGTCCGGTGGCGAGCCTTCCTTGCATGCGTGCTCAAGCTCCCCTGCTGCAGCCTGTACGCCCTTGGCCCCTATGTTGCCAGCGGTGCCTTTCAGGGTGTGGGCAGCACGGGCGGCGGCGGTGGGGTCGGCATCGGTCAAGGCGCTGGCAAACAGTTGGGCGAACGAGCCTTGCCCTTCCATGAACTTGGTCAGCATGCGGCGGTACAACTTTTCGTTGTGCATGGTGGTGGCCAACCCCGCCTGGGTGTCGATGCCAGGCAGCACCTCATTTTCAGGTTCATTTTGTATGCTTTTTATGCTGCTGGCACTTTCTGGCTGTGCAGACTCAGCTACCGAAATTGCATTGTTGTGGTCATCCGGCGCAGTGTGTGCTGGGCGCAGTGTGGCGGGTTTGATCCACTGCGCCATGGTGGCAAACATGGCCCCCACGTTCAGCGGCTTGGCGATGTGGTCCCACATGCCCG
>JAVBXK010000095.1 GCA_030824555.1 bacterium | reverse complement strand
GTCAGTACACGGGGGCCGGTTTCAGTGGCTCAAGGCTGCTTCGCGGCGGTGTTCACCAGGCGGACAGCTGTTTTTTCTTGCATAAAACCGGCCGTTCCGCTTATTATCATTGAATTGTCTGCTATGGAATCAAGAATGACGTAGCGTTCGGTCTGCGCGCCGTTGCCGGGCGTCCAGTTGCCCTGGCCGGTGATTTTGATGGTCTGGTGCACGATCTGACTGCCGGGCGTGGGGCCGCCAGTGGCTGTATCTGCGGCGGGTTTGACCCATTGCACGTAGGGCTGAGGCTTGTCGTTGCGAACACTGCTGGCGGGGGCGCTCAAGCCGTTGAGCACGCCGGTCCGCACGCTGCCCTTGGCAAACAGGCCGTGGCGCAAGCCAGGCTGAGGTTTGAGCTTCAGATACACCAGCACGCTGCGGCTCGCGGCTTGTGCGGCTGGGCTGATGCGCGCCACGGTGGCGTCCACCGGGGCTGCCAGGCCTTCCACGTCCACTTGCGCCGTTTGCCCTGTTTTCAGCTGGGTGGCATCGGCTGGCGTCACGGCCACTTCCAGCTCCATGGCGGTCAGGTCAACCACTTCCAGCACCCGGGCATCCACGGCCACGCGTTCGCCGTTTTGCACCAGCCGGGTGGACACCTGGCCTGCAATGGGGCTGCGCAAGGCGGTGTCAGCCAGCGATTTGCGGGCAATGTCCAGTGCCGCCACCGCAGCGCGGTGCGTGGCCTGTGCCGCCGCCAAGTTGGAAGCCGATGTGTCCAGTGCCGTGGCAGAAATGAAGCCTTGGTTGACCAGCGCCTGGTTGTTGCTGAAGGCACGCTGCGCAATGGTGACCTGCGCGGCTGCGGCCTGGGCCTGTTCATCGGCCTGTTGCACACGTGCCTGGAACTCGGTGGTGTCCACACGGCCCAGCACCTGCCCGGCGCTGACGCGGTCACCTTCGCGGACCTGCAGGCCTTGTACCTCGCCGGCCACCTTGGCTTTGACGGCTGCGGTATTCACGGCACGCACGGTGCCGGCAATGTCCACCACCTGCACCAGCGAGCGGTTGCGCACAGTCACCACATCGTGTGGGGTCAGTTCGAACACCGTGGGCACGCGCAGCGCGGCGGCGGCCTCGTCAGCAAGGGTCTGCTTGGCCTGGCGGGCCTTCATCGCTTTGCCTGCACCGGCCAGCAGTGCCAATGCCACAGTGGCCCAGATGGCCCATTTCAGCCAGGATTTGCGTGTCGAGGTGACCATGTGTCGTGATGTGTGGTTGATTTCAGGCTTGGGTTGGCACGGGTGTGTCAACGCTGTCGCGCCCTGGGCAGACGGTCAGGCCGTTGAGCAGGATGTCGGCCTGGCTGGCAATGAATGCCATGGGGTCCATGGGCAGTTGTCCGGCACCGCCCATGGGGCAGCAGGGCGCCATGGAGTGCTTCCACATGATGATGAAAATCATCGGTGAAATGAGGCTGTAGATGGCGTAATCGAGGTTCACGTTGCGGAACTCGCCACGGTCCATGCCACGGCGCAGCACACGGCGGATCAGGGCATTGCCCGGCTCGATCACTTCCTGGCGGTAAAACTCGGCGATTTCGGGGAACAAGGCCCCTTCGCTCATCACCAGCTTGGTGATGCCCGAGGCCTGTGTGGCGCCGATGCGCTCCCACCACTGCTGCATGGTGTAGTGCACCAGCGCTGACGTGCTGCCGTCAAAGGCTTCCAGCGTGGTGTTCCACTCGTCAAATCGGCCTGCGATGTTTTCGCGGACAACGGCTTTGAACAGCTCCACCTTGCTGGGGAAGTACAAAAACAGCGTGCCTTTGGACACACCGGCACGTTGTGCCACTTCTTCCACCCGCGTGCCAGCAAACCCTTTTTCAACGAACAACGACAGCGCGGCATCCATCAGCTCGCCTGGCCGCGCGTCTTTGCGGCGCTCGCGGCGAGGGTGTTTGTCGGGCGTGGTGTCGGGGACGGGCATGGCAATCTTGTTACTGACCAATTGGTTAGTAATGTATCAAAAACCGGCAGCTGTGGTGTCAGCAGCCGCAATCGTCCAGGTCGGGCATGCCATAAAACGCTCGGATGCTGTCCCACATGGCTTGTGGATCGTCCGAATAGGAGAACAGTGCCAAGTCTTCAGGGGAAATGGTGCCGTCTTCGACCAGTACTTCGAAGTTGAACAACCGCTTCCAATATTCGCTGCCGAACAGTAGGATAGGCACCGGTTTGGCTTTGCCGCACTGCACCAGGGTGATGACTTCGAACAACTCGTCCAGCGTGCCAAACCCACCCGGAAACACCACCAGTGCCTTGGCCCGCATCATGAAGTGCATCTTGCGCATGGCGAAGTAATGGAATTTGAAGCTCAGTTCGGGCGACACCCACGCATTGGGCTGTTGCTCGTGTGGCAGCGAAATGTTCATGCCCACGGTGAGTGCGCCCGTTTCGCTGGCCCCCCGGTTGGCCGCTTCCATGATGCCGGGGCCGCCGCCGGTGCACACGAAAATGCGCTCCTGCTGGCTGCAGCGCTGACCATATTCGGCCACGATGCGTCCGAACTTGCGCGCTTCTTCGTAATAGCGCGCGTTGCGAACGTGGCGCTGCGCGTCGGCAAGTTGCCGGGCATCGCCACCGGCCTGTGCCTCGTCGAGTGCGGCTTGCGCGTTTTCCATCGACTTGAACCGGGCACTGCCGTACACCACGACCGTGTGGTGTACGCCCAGGCTGTGTTGCATCAGATCGGGCTTGAGCATTTCCAGCTGCAACCGGATGCCGCGTGTCTCGCGCCGCAGCATGAACTCCGGGTCGGCAAAGGCGAAACGGTAGGCGGCTGGCGGCTCGGCTTCGCTGTGGGCCTGCGCTTGCAGCTCGGCCCAGGCATTGGCGCGGCGATCGGTGTGAAGGGGGCGGGTGACATCCATGGGCGTGTGACCGGTGAAGGTGGTGTTGAAAGTGCCCACAGCTTACAGCCCCAGTGCCAACGCCAGCGGTACAAAGACCACAGCCAGCGCATTGCCCAGCATGATCATGGCCCCGACCTTGTCGGGCTCCTGGTGGTAGCGGTCGGCCAGCATGAACTGCATCACGGCGGGGGGCAGGGCGGCAAACAGCAGCAGTTGCCCTTTGGCGGCGCCCTCCAGCCCAAGGGCCCAGGCCAGTGGCAAGGCCATCAGCAGCCCCAGCACCGGGCGTGCCAGTGCACCCACCAAGCCCAGTCCCAACCCGGCGCGGGTCAGCGATGTCAGCCGCACACCCAGTGCGAACAGCATCATGGGCAGCAGGGCATCGCCCAGCAGCTTCAGGCCAGCGAGGATTTCGGTGGGCGGCCTGATGTCGGTGAACGCGCTGCCAAACCCCAGCGCGGTGCCCAGCATCAGCGGGCTGAGCAACAGGTCGCGGGTCCGTGCCTTGGCGCTGGTGATGCGTGCGCCGACCGAAAAATGCAACAGGTTGCTGACCGAAAACAGCGCCACAGCCGCACCGAAATGGTCGGAGCCGAACGCCAGCAACGCCAGCGGCAACCCCATGTTGCCGCTGTTGTTGAACATGACCACGGGCACCAGCGTGCGCGGGTCAGCCCGCAGCGCGCGTGCGAGGGGCCAGGCCAGCAGTCCCCCACCCAAAATCAGGGCGGCGCCACCGACCAGCAACAACAGGTGCTGCTGGATTTGAAAATCGCGTGCTGCCAATGCCGAATACACCAGCACGGGGGCCAGCACATCGAGCGCAATGCGGTTGAACGCGCTGAGGTCGGGCTGATGGCGACGGGCGTAGCCATAGCCAATGGCAACGATCAGGAAGACGGGGATGATCACCCCTGAAATGCGGGAAACCAGTTCCATGTGGATTCGGTCAGGTGCGTGGAAGGGGTTTCATTCAGGCACAAAAAAGGCCCCTTGCGGGGCCTGATCTGTCACGCTGGCGGCACGGTGTGCTGCCAAGGCATGTTTACACGCGCTTGCGGTATTCGCCGGTGCGGGTGTCGATTTCGATTTTGTCGCCCTGGTTCACGAACAGGGGCACGGGCACTTCGAAGCCGGTGGCAATTTTGGCGGGCTTGAGCACCTTGCCGGACGTGTCGCCTTTGACGGCTGGCTCGGTCCAGGTGATTTCGCGTTCGACGCTGGTGGGCAGTTCCACGGAGATGGCTTTGCCGTCGTAGAACACCACTTCAACGGTCATACCGTCTTCCAGGTAGTTCAGCGAGTCGCCCATGTTTTCGGCTTCAACTTCGTACTGGTTGTAGTCGGTGTCCATGCACACGTACATGGGGTCGGCAAAGTAAGAGTAGGTGCACTCTTTCTTGTCCAGAATGACCTGGTCCAACTTGTCGTCGGCCTTGAAGACGACTTCGGTGCCGAAGTTGGCGATCAGGCTTTTCAGCTTCATGCGCACGGTGGCAGAGTTGCGGCCGCCGCGGCTGTATTCGGTTTTCAGGACGACCATGGGGTCCTTGCCGTGCATGATGACGTTGCCTGCGCGGATTTCTTGAGCGATTTTCATATCGATGGTTGGGTATAAGCCGCTCTCGGCGGCGGGGCCGGGTTCACGTCAATACATGCCACGGCTGGAAAGTTAACCTCGCATTTTAGCTTGTGTGTCTGACCATGCGACAAAGGTGCACTGCCGCCAGCTGTCACGGGTGGGGTTGGCCGCCGCGATCGGGCAGGGCGGCCAGCAGGTGCGTGACCAGGTCGGGCTGTGCCCACAACCTGTCGGCCAGTTGCGCGGCCCAGAGCGCGGTGCCGGTCCAGTCGGGCAGGCTGTCTGGTGCCGATGGCGGCTGGCCAGACTCCGCTGTACCCAAGGCCTGGTTTGGCGCGGGCAGGGTGGCCGGATTCCAACGCGCGTGAACGTCTCGCACCTCGCTGGGCGCATCGGCCCAGTCCAGGAAAGCGTTCAGTTTGGTGTGGTGAGCGCCATCGTCTTGCGGGTAGATCTGCCAGACAAACGGTTTGCGTGCCCACAGCGCACGCACGAGCGAGTCTTCCCCGCGAACGAAGTTCAGGTCGCAGGCCCACAACAGGTGGTCGTAGTCAGTCTGCGTGAGCGGGCGCAACAGGCGCAAGCGCAAGTTGCCTGCGCCATGCGCGGGCCAATTCAGGTTGGCACACGCCTCCGCCACGGCCGCTGCGGCGCGCCCGTGTGTCACCAGCAGCACACTGGCCGATGGTGCGGCAGCCAGTGCCTGCAGCAGCCAGTGCAGGGCAGGGGGCTCGTAGCAAAACAGGCTGACAAGTGCTTCGCCTTGCCAGGCAATGCCACGGTCTTGCAGCCAGTCAAAACGGTTGAAGGCACGCTGGCGTTCGGGCAGGTCGGGTTCGCGTAGCAAACCGCCTGTGTCGGGCGTGAAGCCTGGGTAATGGAAGCGTTTGGTGCAACCCTTGCCGGGGCCACTCATGACGGGCGATGGCAACCCGTGGCACCGTGCTGCATACGGTTCAGCTGTCAGGTACTCCAGGTTGATCCAGGTTGGAAAATATGAATTAAAAATGCTTTTATCGCTTTTACAAATTAAGAAGTTAGCTATGAAAACAGGTTCTATCTCGCAACCGAAGCCTTCCACCCACACGTCTGCCGGGGCCAGCTTTTGCAGCGTGGGCAGGTGGGTGCTGTCGGCCCAGGTGTGAACGCTGACACCTGATTGGCCGTTGGGTGCCATCCATTCAAGTGCACGGGCATCGTCCACCCACAGGCGCACCGTGTGACCGCGGGCAGCCAGTTGGCATGACAAACGCCACAGCACGCCCAGGTCGCCGTGGTTGTCGATGACGCGGCAAAACACATCCCACAGGCGTGCGGGTGGAGGTTGCGGCGGGTCGGTGTCGGTGCTGGGTGGCGGTGCGGTGGGGGTCATGTGAGGTGGCCGGTTGGTCACGGTCGCCAGTGAGGCATCGTTGCAGTGGATCGCCATCCGTGAGGGCAACGGCCAGCAGCAAGCTTGTCTTTGGCGCAACCGTGACAATAGTCGCATGCCAAGCGACGAAACCCAGATGCCCCCCGAAAGCACAGCGCCAACGCCTGAAAAAAAGTCCGAACAGATGTCTGAGCAAACATCAGAACAGACACCTGCTGCCCACCCCCCAGCCTTGCTGCGAGAGGTGGCCGCGCTGCCACCCCTGCCAGGCGTGTACCGCTATTTCGACGAAGCGGGCGCGGTGCTGTACGTGGGCAAGGCACGCAACCTGAAAAAGCGGGTGTCCAGCTACTTCAGCAGAAACCTCGACGGCACACGCATCGGGCAAATGGTCAGTCGCATCGTGCGCATGGAAACGACCGTGGTGCGCTCGGAAGCCGAAGCGCTGCTGCTGGAAAACAACCTCATCAAAACGCTGAACCCGCGTTTCAACATCCTGTTCCGGGATGACAAAACCTACCCCTACCTGCGCTTGGGCAAGCTGCCCACGGGCGTGCACCTCGTGCCACCACCGGCTGACCAGCCCGTGCCACCGCACCCCAGCAGCTACCCGCGCATGACGTATTACCGGGGCGCGGTGGACAAGCGCCACCAGTACTTCGGGCCTTACCCCAGCGCCTGGGCGGTGAAAGAGAGCATCCAGCTCATGCAGAAGGTGTTCAGGCTGCGCACCTGCGAGGACTCGGTGTTTGCCAACCGCACGCGCCCGTGCCTGCTGTTCCAGATCAAACGGTGTTCAGGCCCCTGCGTGGGCATGCTGAGCCCTGCCGCATACGCCGAAGATGTGAACCGCGCCGCCGCCTTTTTGAATGGCGACACGGCAGAGGTGCTGGCCGAGATGCAGGCCCGCATGATGGCCCACGCCGAGGCGCTGGCCTTTGAGCAGGCGGCCGAGGTGCGCAACCAGGTGTCGGCCTTGTCAAAGGTGTTGCACCAGCAGTCGGTGGACAACATGGCCGACAAAGACGTGGACGTGCTGGCCGTGCGCGTGCAAGGTGGTCGTGCGTGCGTGAACCTGGCCATGGTCAGGGGCGGGCGGCACTTGGGCGACCGGCCTTACTTCCCGACGCACGTCGAGCACGCCGCCGTGTGGCTGGACGAGCCACAAGTTGGCGATGTGCCCGCCCCCGACGTGGCGCGCAAGGTGCTGGAGGCCTTCATTGCGCAGCACTACACCCAGGTGCCGCCGCCACCTGTGCTGGTGGTGGGCGTGGCGGTGGATGCTTCACTGATCGAGGCTTTGAGCGAGCAGGCCGGCCTGCGCATGCAAGCCGTCTCCGCCCCGCGTGAGCACCGCCGTGCGTGGCTGGACATGGCGCAGACCAATGCCGATTTGCAGCTGGCCCGGCTGCTGGCCGACGAGGGTTCGCAGCAGGCACGCACCCGTGCACTGGCTCAGGCGTTGGACATGGCGCAGGACGACCTGGCCAACCTGCGCATCGAGTGTTTCGACATTTCGCACACAGCGGGCGAATCTACCCAGGCGTCGTGTGTGGTGTTCGAGGCGCACCAGATGCAAAACGCCCAGTACCGGCGCTACAACATCACCGACATCACGCCTGGGGACGACTATGCTGCCATGCGGCAGGTGCTGCTGAAGCGCTACGGCAAGCTGGCCGAAGCGGTGCGCGAATCTGGCGGTACGGCCAGTGCGGCGGCGGGTCAGCGCTTGCCCGACCTGGTGCTGGTGGACGGTGGCAAAGGCCAGGTCAGCATGGCGCGCGAGGTGTTCGAGGCGCTGGGGTTGGACTTGTCGCTGATCGTCGGGGTCGAAAAAGGCGAGGGCCGCAAGGTGGGCCTGGAAGAACTGGTGTTTGCCGACGGGCGTGACAAGGTCTACCTGGGCAAAGACTCCGCCGCGCTGATGCTGGTGGCCCAAATACGTGACGAGGCGCACCGGTTTGCCATCACCGGCATGCGCAGCCAGCGCGCCAAGGTGCGCACAGGTGGCAGTCGCCTGGAAGACATTCCGGGCGTGGGCCCCAAACGGCGGGCCAAGCTGCTGCAGCGCTTTGGCGGCGTGCAAGGTGTGGCCGCCGCCAGCGTGGCCGATCTGCAAACGGTAGATGGCATTTCAGCTGACATGGCCGACACCATTTACCGTGCCTTGCATTGACCGACACCGCTTTGGATGCAAAGCGTGACCGCATAATCGACGCATGTTTTTCAACCTGCCAACGCTGTTGACCTGGGCCCGGATCGTGGCCATTCCGCTCATCGTCGGGGTGTTTTACCTTGACGACTGGTCCATGCACAGCCGCAACCTGGTGGCCACCGTTATGTTTGTGGTGTTTGCTGCCACCGATTGGGCCGACGGCTACCTGGCCCGCAAGCTGAACCAGACATCGGCGTTCGGTGCCTTTCTTGATCCGGTGGCTGACAAGTTTCTGGTGTGTGCCAGCTTGCTGGTGCTGGTGCACTTGGCGCGCGCCGATGTGTTCGTGGCACTCATCATCATCGGCCGGGAAATCGCCATTTCATCGCTGCGCGAATGGATGGCCATCATCGGTGCCACCAAGAGCGTGGCGGTCCACATGATCGGCAAGCTCAAGACCACGGTTCAGATGGTGGCCATACCGTTTCTGTTGTACGACGGTGTGTTGATGGGCTGGCTGAACACCGCCGTTTGGGGGCATTGGCTGATCTGGGCATCGGCCGTGCTCACGGTCTGGTCCATGGTGTATTACCTCCAAAAAGCGCTGCCCGAAATCAGGGCGCGTGCACGCTGATGGGCCGAATGAACCCATTGTGCAGGGGGCTGATCCGTTGATGGCTTCGTCGTCTCAGCATTCATGGTTGCGCGCCATGCCAGCCGTGTTCGTGCTGATCTGGAGCACGGGTTTCATCGTCGCCCGCTACGGCATGCCGCATGCGCCGCCGTTCAGCTTCCTGGCCATCCGTTACGCGTTGTCCATTGCCTGCTTTGGTGTGTGGATTGCGTGGGCTGGCGTCAAATTTCCCACCACACGCGCCCAGTGGCTGCACTTGGCCGTGACCGGCATCCTGATGCATGCCGGTTACCTCGGTGGCGTGTGGGCGGCTGTGAAGGCGGGCATGGGGTCAGGTTTGTCATCGCTGATCGTGGGGCTGCAACCGGTGCTGACCGCGTTGTGGCTGGCCAGCACCGGGGCGCAGGTCACCCGGCGTCAGTGGATCGGCCTGGTGCTGGGGTTTGCAGGCTTGGTGCTGGTGGTATCCCGCAAGTTTGCAGGCGGTGGTCCTGGTGATTCCGCCAATTGGTTGAACCTGGGGTTTGCCGTGCTGGCGCTGCTGTCCATCACCACGGGCACGCTGTACCAGAAGCGGTTCGTGACACCTTGCGACGTGCGGTCTGCCAACGCGGTGCAGTTGCTGGCGGCCCTGGTGGTGACTTTGCCGATCGCGTTGCTGGAGGCCGAGCCTGTCGATTGGCAGCCTGAAATGGTGGGTGCCATGGCTTGGTCGGTGCTGGGGTTGACGCTGGGGGGCAGTTCACTGCTCTACATGCTGATTCAGCGCGGTGCCGCCGCATCGGTGACCAGCCTGATGTACTTGGTGCCGCCTTGCACGGCGTTGATTGCGTGGGTGTTGTTTGCAGAGCCCATCACGGCGGCCACCTTGGGCGGCACCTTGCTGACCGCACTGGGCGTCGGTATGGTGGTGCGGTCGCCCGCCAGGGCAGTCTGAGGCGCACGTTCATTTGGCAAGGTGCCGGTCAGGCGCGACGGAGGATACACATGGCAGTTCACCGCATTGCAGTCATCGCTGGCGATGGCATCGGTCAGGAAGTGATGCCCGAGGGTTTGCGGGTGTTGGAAGCCGCCGCCACCCGGTTTGGCATTGCCTTGCAGTTCGACCATTTCGACTTTGCCAACTGTGCCTACTACCAGCGGCACGGTCAGATGCTGCCTGACAACTGGAAAGAGCAGATCGGCTCTCACGATGCCATTTACTTTGGTGCGGTCGGCTGGCCCGATACCGTGCCTGACCACGTTTCGCTGTGGGGGTCGCTGTTGCTGTTCCGGCGCGAGTTTGATCAGTACGTCAACCTCCGCCCGGCCAAGTTGATGCCCGGTATCGTTGCTCCCGTGGTCCGGCGCGACGGCAGCCCGCGCCAGCCCGGCGAGATCGACATGCTCATCGTCCGCGAGAACACCGAAGGCGAGTACTCCAGCATCGGCGGGCGCATGTTTGCAGGGACCGAGCGCGAAATCGTGATGCAGGAAACGGTCATGTCACGTGTGGGCGTTGACCGTGTGCTGCGTTATGCATTCGAGGTGGCCAACGCGCGCCCGAAAAAGCACCTGACCAGCGCCACCAAATCCAACGGCATTGCCATCACCATGCCGTATTGGGACGAGCGTGTGGCCGAGATGGCCAAGGCCTACCCAGATGTGCGGGTGGACAAGTTCCACATCGACATCCTGACTGCGCACTTTGTGCAGCGCCCCGACTTTTTTGATGTGGTGGTGGGCAGCAACCTGTTTGGCGACATCCTGAGCGACCTGGGGCCGGCCTGCACAGGCACCATCGGCATCGCACCCAGCGCCAACCTCAACCCGGAGCGGGCTTACCCGTCTCTGTTCGAGCCTGTGCACGGCTCGGCACCCGACATCGCCGGGAAAGGCATTGCCAACCCCATCGGACAGATCTGGAGCGGGGCGCTCATGCTCGATCACCTCGGCTACCGTGCGGCGCACGACGCCGTGGTAGCCGCCATCGAAGCCGTGTTGCAGCCCGACAGTGGCGCACCGCGCACGCCCGACCTGGGTGGGCACGGCAGCACAACGGATGTCGGTCGCGCTATCGCCGTAGCGGTGAGCTGCACAAGCGGTTGACAGCATTTTTTTTGCGGCGCTGCCTGGAATGCTTGGACGTTGAGACTAGAATTCGCGTCCTTGGATTCTTGGCAACGCCAAAAAGGCGCCGCAGCAGTTCCCGTGTGCGGCCCGCCTTCCTGTCCAGACAAAGGATTTTTTGTGAATAAAACTGAACTGATCGAACACATTGCAAACGATGCCGACATCCCAAAGGCATCTGCCACGCGCGCACTCGATGCAGCGCTTGCCGCCATTGCCGCCACGTTGAAAGAAGGCGGCTCAGTGTCTCTGGTCGGTTTCGGTACGTTTGAAGTGGGCCAACGCGCTGCGCGCACCGGTCGCAATCCACGTACCGGCGAGTCCATTAAAATTGACGAAGCTAAAGTACCCAAGTTCCGCGCCGGCAAAGCATTGAAAGATGCCGTCAACTGAGACTTGAGGTTCAACGTTTTCGGTGGGGTGCTTAGCTCAGTTGGTAGAGCGGCGCCCTTACAAGGCGTAGGTCGGGGGTTCGAACCCCTCAGCACCCACCATTAAAACCAAATAGAATCAAGGACTTGGAGCAATCCCAGTCCTTTTTTCTTGTCGTTTGACCCGATTCCAGGTCGCAAGGCTTTTCATGTTTGATTACGTTCGCAACAACACCCGCCTGATGGGCATTCTGCTTGCACTGCTGATCGTGCCCGCATTCGTTCTGGTGGGCGTGGATGGCTACCGGCGTTTCGATGGTCAGGGTGAAACCGTGGCCACCGTGGGTGGAAAAGACATCAAGAAAGACGAGTGGGATGCCGCACACCGCCGGGAGGTAGACAACATCCGCTCGCGTCAACCCAACGTTGACATGAAAATGCTCGACAGCGACGATGCCCGCTTTGCATCGCTTGAACGCTTGGTGCGCGAGCGCGTGCTGCTGATTGCGGCACAAAAAATGAACCTGACGACCAGCAACCAGAAATTGGCTGCCGATTTGCAGAAAAATGAAGTCATTGCGAGTCTGCGCAAACCCGATGGCTCGCTCGATATGGATCGCTACCGTCAGTTGCTGGCCGCTCAGGGCATGTCGCCTGAAATGTTCGAGGCCCAGATGCGCCAAGACCTGTCCATGCGCCAGGTCACACAGGCAGTCACCAGTTCTTCGCTGGTGACTGCTGCCGTGGCTCGGCCGTCTTTGCAGGCTTTTTTCGAGCGCCGCGAAGTGCAGTGGGCCCGTTTCGAGACAAATGCATACAAGGGCAAGGTGCAGGTCACGGATGAAGATGTGTCAGCCTATTACAACGCCCACCCGGCACAGTTTCAGGCCGCTGAAAAAGCTGATATTGAGTACGTGGTGCTCGACTTGGCCAGCGTGACCGACAACATTGTCATCAGTGACGCTGATGTCAAAAGCTACTTTGACCAGAACCTGGCCCGCTACAGCACAAAGGAAGAGCGGCGTGCCAGCCACATCCTGATCAATGCCGCAGCCAGTGCACCAGCCACCGAGCGCGACGCAGCCAAGGCAAAAGCGACTGAGTTGCTGGTGCAACTCAAAAGTGCGCCAGCCAAGTTTGCTGAACTGGCCAAGAAGCATTCCCAAGATCCTGGGTCGGCTCCCAGCGGTGGTGATCTGTCCTTCTTTCAGAAAGGTGCGATGGTCAAGCCGTTCGAAGATGCCGCGTTTGCCTTGAAAAAAGGCGAGGTGTCAGAGGTGGTGGAGTCGGAGTTTGGCTACCACATCATTTTGCTGACCGATGTGCGGCCAGCCGTGGTGCGCCCGTTTGACAAAGTCAAGACCAAGATCGTCGCGGAGCTCAAGAAGTCGCAAGCCCAGCGTGAATTTGCCGACAAAGCGGATGTCTTCGGGAACTTGGTGTACGAACAGGCGGACTCGTTTGCTCCCGTGACCGAGCGTTTGAAGTTGAAGGTGCAATTTGCCAAGGATGTGGCTCGCCAGCCAGGCCCCGGTACACCGCCTGTGTTAGCCAATGCCAAATTGCTCGACGCCGTGTTTGCGGCCGATTCAGTTGACAAAAAGCGCAACACAGCGGCTGTGGAAGTGGGCGCCAATCAGCTGGTGGCGGCTCGTGTGATCGAGTACCGCCCAGCCCACACTTTGCCCCTGGGCGAAGTGAAGGTCAAAGTGAAGGAGCAGCTGGTGTCTGAAAAGGCCCAGGCCATGGCCAAAGCTGAAGGCGAGAAATCCCTTGCTGCATGGAAGGCCGGTGCCGAGGGCAAGCTCTCAGCCCCAGCAGATATTGCGCGTGACAAGCCGACAACTTTGCTGCAGCAGGAAATCATGGCCGCCATGCGTACGGACACCGCTGCGTTGCCCGCATGGGTTGGCGTGGACTTGGGCGGGCAGGGTTACAGCGTGGTCAAGGTCAACAAAGTGCAGCCACGCGTGGAACCGGCTACCGACATGGCAGCCCAGGAGTTGCGCCAGTATGACCAGTGGTGGTCTTCGGCTGAAGGACTGGCCTACTACGAAGCGCTCAAAGGTCGGCTGAAAGCCGAGATCAAAGTGGCCAAGCCTGCGGTAAAAACAGGACTTGACGCAAAATCATGAGGATGATCAAGGTATAATGCTAGGCTTACGGTGGCTGTAGCTCAGTTGGTAGAGTCCCAGATTGTGATTCTGGTTGTCGTGGGTTCGAGCCCCATCAGTCACCCCAAATAAACAAAAAAGCCCTTGATTTATCAAGGGCTTTTTTGTTTCTGATGCTGCCGGATATTCCTGCGGTTGGGTCATTCGGCAAATCTCTGTGTCAGTTGACCAGCACCAGTTTCCCTTGCACACCTCGGCTGCCCATGGTGGCGTAGGCTTGTTTCAGTTCAGCCATGGGCAGGGCCTGATGAATCAGCGGTTTGACCTTGCCCTGGCCGTACCAGGTGGCCAAGGTTTGCATCATGGCGGCGTTGGCTTTGGGTTCGCGTCTGGCGAACTCGCCCCAGAACACGCCCACCAGTGACGCGCCTTTCAGCAGTGGCAGGTTCATGGGAATCTGCGGAATGGGGCCACCTGCAAATCCCACCACCAGGTAGCGGCCGCGCCAGGCGATGCTGCGAAACACAGGCTCTGCCAAGTCTGCGCCAACCGGGTCGTACACCACGTCGGGGCCTTTGCCGTCTGTCAGCTGTTTGATCTGGTCACGCAAGGTGCCCGCAGGTGTGTGCTCGGTGTAGTTGATGGTGGCGTCGGCCCCCAGTTTCAGGCAGGTTTCACATTTGTCTGCGGTGAATGCCGCCGCAATCACGCGTGCACCGGCTGCCTTGGCAATTTGAATGGCAGCGGTACCCACGCCGCCTGCCGCGCCCAGTATCAGCACGGTTTCGCCGGGTTGCAGCGCAGCGCGGTCAATCAGCGCATGGTAGGAAGTGGCGTAAGTCATGATGAACGCTGCTGCATCTGTGGCCGGGAAGCCAGGCGGCAATGGCATGCACAGGTGCGCCGGTGCCAACGTGTGGGTACCGAAGCCGCCTGTGCCGCTCAGGCAGGCCACCGCAGCGCCCACCTGCACATGCACAACGCCTTCGCCCACGGCCTCCACGGTGCCTGCGTACTCGGCGCCGGGCACAAAGGGCAGGGAAGGCTTGATCTGGTATTTGTTCTGCACGATCAGCAAGTCGGGGAAATTCAGGCTGGCCGCTTCGATGCGGATCAACACTTCGCCCTTGCCGGGTTGCGGTGTGGGCAGCGTTTGCCAGGTCAAGGCGTCGACGCCGGTGGGGGTTTCGCACAGCCAGGCTTGCATGATTTGTCTCCATTGGTTTGGGGTGGCGCATGATAGGCAAAACCCGTCTGTCCAGGCAGCCATGCCTTGTCGCCAGTGGGACGATGAATGCCGCTGCACGGGCGTGCGTTGGACACTGACTGACGCGCGGGCTTGCAAACGGACCTGCACGCACGCGGGCCTGGCCACATACCTAAAATCCACCTGATGAAAATACTGCTTTCCAATGACGATGGCTTTCAGGCACCCGGCATCGTGGCCCTGTACGAAGCCCTGAAGGACCTGGCCGATGTGGAGGTGGTGGCACCCGAACACAACAACAGCGCCAAATCCAATGCATTGACGCTGCACTCGCCGCTGTATGTGCACCGTGCGGCCAATGGGTTTCGCTTCGTCAACGGCACCCCGGCCGATTGCGTGCACATTGCGCTGACCGGTTTGCTTGACTACATGCCGGACTTGGTGGTGTCGGGCATCAACAACGGCGCCAACATGGGCGACGACACCATTTACTCGGGCACCGTGGGTGCGGCCATGGAGGGCTATCTGTTCGGCGTGCCAGCCATCGCTTTTTCGCAGGTGGAAAAAGGCTGGGGCCACCTGGACACCGCCGCCACCGCCGCGCGCGAGCTGGTGAAGCAACTGCTGCCCACGCTGCCCAGTCGCAAGTCGGCGGCCATCGACCCCGATGCGGCAGCTGAGCACGGCCCCGGCCCCTGGCTGCTGAATGTCAATGTGCCCAACGTGCCGTTGGCCGAGTTGAACGGCTTCAAAGTGGCCAGGTTGGGACGCCGCCATGCGGCCGAGGCCGTCATCAAACAGGTCAGCCCGCGCGGTGAAACCATGTACTGGATCGGCGGCGCAGGGCCCGCGCGCGAAGATGGTGAAGGCACCGACTTCCATGCCACCGCCAACGGATACGCCACCATCACCCCGCTTCAGGTGGACCTGACCCACCACGCTGTGCTGCCGTATTGGGCATCCACGGCCAGCCAGCTGGCGCGCACGCTGCAAGGCTTGTCATGAAGCCTGTCAAGCCCAGGCCGGGTTTTCCTGTGGTGTTGAAGCCGCCACCAGCTGGTGTTTCTCGCGCCAATCAAACTGTAGCTAAGAGCCCAATCAGGACAAGCGGTGGAGGCTATTTTTCTTCACCATCTGGTGTGGGACTCGATTCTGCCGCCGTGCGTGCCGCCATGGTGCGCAAGCTGGCCGCGCAGGGCGTGCAGCACGAGGGCGTGTTGCGCGCCATGGGCGAGATCGAACGCCATGGTTTTGTCGACAGCGCGTTGGTGAACCAGGCTTACGAAGACACCAGCCTGCCCATCGGCTTGGGGCAGACCATTTCCAAACCCAACGTCGTGGCACGGATGATGGAGCTGCTGATCAACCAGCGCCCCTTGCCCTTGGGCCGTGTGCTGGAGGTGGGCACCGGGTGTGGCTACCAGGCCGCGTTGCTCAGCCGCGTGTGCACCGAGGTGTACACCATCGAGCGCCTGAAGGGCCTGCACGAAAAAGCGCGCGACCTGCTGCGGCCCTACCGCATACCCAACATCCACCTGCTGTTCGGTGACGGCATGCTGGGTTTTGCTGCGGGTGCACCCTATGCGGGCATCATCGCGGCAGCCGGTGGCGATGACGTGCCGCAAGCCTGGCTGGACCAGTTGGCCGTGGGCGGGCGCATCGTGGCACCTGCCAGCTTGGGGAAAACGTCACAAAGTCTGGTCATAGTTGACAGAACGCCCCACGGGTTTCAGCAGACCGTGCTGGAAGCCGTGCAGTTCGTCCCCCTAAAATCGGGGGTTGGCTGAGTCGCTGCACTTGCAGTGGCATTGCGCCGCGTTTACCCCACTGACCCCAGATTGCCATGATGCCCTCCATCCATTCCCAAGCCCCTTCAGTCTTGCATGCAGGCCAACGCCACGCCGACAGTCGCTTGGGCAAGGTGTGGGTGGCAGGGGCGCTGGTGCTGCTGATGGTGGGGTGCTCCAGCCAGCGCGTGGCGCCGCCCGCCCCGGTTGAAGACCGTGGTGTCCCGACCACCGCACAACCCATCGGACCTGGTGGTGCCACGGCGCTGCCACCCGCCTCGGCAACGGGTATGCCTGCATTGCCAGGTGCCGAGAATGCAGGCAAGCCGGGCTACCACACGGTGCGCCCTGGCGACACGCTGATCCGCATCGGTCTGGAAACGGGCCAGAACTGGAAAGACGTGGCCCGTTGGAACCAGCTGGACAACCCCAACAAAATTGAAGTTGGCCAGGTGCTGCGCGTGATCCCGCCCACTGCGGCGTCCGTGGCTGCATTGACCAAGCCTGTGCCAGGTGCGGCACCCGTCGCGCCTGCTGCATCTGCTGCAACACCGGGGGTGTCCACTGCGGCAGTTGCCAGCAGCGGTGCCGTGACGGCGCAAGCTTTGCCTGCTGCAGGTGCCACGCCAGCACCTGTTGCCCCCGCCGCCCCGGTGCCTGCACCCGCACCCGCCAAGGCTGACGGCGACGATGTGGCCTTTATCTGGCCCGCCACAGGCAACGTGGTTGCTGGCTTTGACGACCAGAAAAACAAAGGCCTGGGCATCAACGGCAAGGCCGGTGATCCTGTGGTGGCTGCCGCCGAAGGCCGTGTGGTGTATGCCGGTTCAGGCCTGCGGGGGTATGGCAACCTCATCATTCTGAAGCACAACAACACCTTCCTGACCGCATACGCCCACAACCAGACCTTGCTGGTCAAGGAAGACCAGAACGTCAAGCAAGGGCAAAAAATTGCCGAAATGGGCAGCAGTGACGCCGATCGCGTGAAACTGCATTTTGAAATCCGCCGCAGCGGCAAACCGGTTGACCCGGCCAAGTACCTGCCCGGTCGCTGAAATCGACCTGGCACTGGCCTGAAGCCAGCCTGTACGTCGCTTGTGCCTCGTCTGCCCCCGCCAGTGATCCACTTGTGGTCGTCCCAATCGCCGGCACCTCACCTGTAGAACCGCGCCTCACACCGCGCAGCAAGGACTGAATATGGGCTGGCCCGTGCTGGTGTTCGACATCGAAACCATCCCTGATGTGGCGGGCCTGCGTGCATTGGAGTTGGGCCAAAACGCCGAAACCTCGCCGCTGCCGCCCGAGTCAGCTGCGCCAGAAACCGACGCGCAAACCTGGGCCGCGTGGCAAACCGAACGTGCTGCCTTGGGCAAAAGTGACATGGTACCCCTGCACCTGCAACGGGTGCTGTGTATTTCCTGCGTGTTCCGCAATGCCGAGGGGCTGAAGATTCGCTCGTTCGTGGACCGCGACGGCTGCAGCGAAGGGCAGGTCATCCAGTCGTTTTTCCAGGCCATCGAACGCCACTCGCCGCAACTGGTCAGTTGGAACGGCGGCGGGTTCGACTTGCCCGTGCTGCACTACCGGGGCCTGAAGCACGGCGTCGAGGCCAACCGCTACTGGGACATGGGCGATGGCGGTGACCACGACAGCCGCGAATTCAAGTGGAACAACTACATCAGCCGGTACCACATGCGTCACCTGGACCTGATGGACCTGCTGGCCATGTACCAGCCCAAAAACAACGCGCCCCTCGATGCCATGGCCAAGCTATGTGGCTTCCCCGGCAAACTCGGCATGAGCGGTGCCGAGGTGTACCCCGCCTGGCTGCGCGGCGAGGTGGATGCCATTCGCCAATATTGCGAAACCGACGTGCTCAACACCTACTTGCTGTATTGCCGGTTCCAGCACATGCGCGGTGGCTTTGCTGGCGACGAATACGGTGCCGAAATGGCCTTCGTGCGCGCCACCCTGCAAGCCAAGGTAGACGCCACGTTGGCTGCTGTGGCCGAGCGCCAGGCTCAACACCAAGCTGACGACGAGACGCAATTGGGTGGCGACGCACCAGCAGGCGCAGCAACCGTCAGCGAAAAACACGCGGCATCGCACTGGGCCGAATACCTGGCTGTCTGGGCCTGAGACAATCGGGGCCATGTCAGACGCATCCAAGCCCCTCCCATCGCTGGCCAACGCCTTGTCGGCCGCCAAACAAACCAAAAACTCGCCGGCCCCAGGCTCCCCCCCCGCCACAGCGTTGCCGCCCACCGAGCGCGATCTCGCTGCGGCCGGGCACCAGGCTCAGGATGGCGGCAGCGGCCAACCAGGCCAACCCAGCCGCCCACCCGTGCCGTTGGCGCAGGATTTTGGCTACCCCGACGATTGGCTCCACATCAACTCCCTCGACCTGGAAGCCCAGGGCGTGGCCCGCAAAGCCGACGGCAAGGTGGTGTTCGTGGATGGTGCATTGCCGTTCGAGTGGGTCACCGTCCAGGTCAACCGCAAAAAGAACACCTGGGAAGCTGCCACGCTGATGGCGGTGCACCGCGAATCGTCGCAGCGCGTCACGCCTGGCTGCCCGCATTTCGGCCTGCATGCCGGGGCCTGTGGCGGCTGCAAGATGCAGCACCTGGATGCCACGGCGCAGGTGGCCATGAAGCAGCGCGTGCTGGAAGACAACCTGTGGCACCTGGGCAAGGTCAAGCCCGGCACGCTGTGGCGGCCCATACAGGGGCCCACCTGGGGTTACCGCTACCGTGCGCGGCTGTCTGTGCGGTACGTCATCAAAAAAGGTGTGGTGCTCATTGGCTTTCACGAGCGCAAAAGCCGCTACGTGGCCGACATGTCGGTGTGCCCCGTGCTGCCCCCCCATGTCAGCGCCATGCTGCTGCCGCTGCGTGCACTGATTGCGAGCATGGATGCCCGCGATACCCTCCCGCAAATTGAACTGGCCTGCGGCGACGACGTGACCGCACTGGTGCTGCGCCACCTGGAGCCCCTGTCTGCCACCGACAAAGACCGCCTGCGCGCCTTTGCCGTGGCCCACCCCAGCGTGCAATGGTGGATGCAGCCCAAAGGCCCTGACACCGTGCAACTGCTCGACGCGCCCACGCCCGACAGCGCCGAACTGGCCTACGCCTTGCCCGACTTTGGCATCCGCATGCCGTTCAAACCGACCGATTTCACCCAGGTCAACCCCCACATCAACCGTGTGCTGGTGAGCCGGGCGCTGCGCTTGTTGGACGCGCAACGCCACGAGCGCGTCATCGACTGGTTCTGCGGCCTGGGTAACTTCACGCTGCCCATTGCCACCCAAGCAGGCCAGGTGCTGGGCATAGAGGGCAGCGCGGCCCTGGTGGCCCGGTCCAAAGAGAATTTGGAGCGAAACAAGGCCTCTGCACATGTGTCGGTTGAATTGTGTGCTACCGATTTCGTGGCCCGTAACCTCTTTGACATGACCCCCGCCATGCTGCTGGCAGACGGCCGCGCCGACAAATGGCTGGTCGACCCCCCGCGTGAAGGCGCGTTTGCCTTGTCCAAAGCGTTGGCCGATATCCATCAGCAACGCCTGCGCCAAGCCGGGCTGGCCACTGCCCCCACCCCGGACGACGGCGACACACCCGAGCAACCCGCAGCCGATGTCACCATCCCGCCAGGATGGGAGCCACCCCGGCGCATCGTTTACGTCAGCTGCAACCCCGCCACCCTGGCCCGCGACGCAGGCCTGCTGGTGCACCGCGGCGGCTACCGCTGCGTGGGCTCTGGTGTGGTCAACATGTTCCCGCACACCGCACATGTGGAAAGCATGGCCGTGTTCGAGTGGGAGGGGTTGAGGTAAGGGGAACCTCCGCTGAGTGGCAGCAGATGTCCAGACGTTTGAACGTGGCGCAGGTCGGTTGGCAGGCTCAGCCAGGGGCGGTCAGTGACCGCCTTTTGCAGGCTTGGCATCAGCCTTTTTGTCGGTTTTTGCATCGCTTTTCGCGTCGGTGACGGCTTCTTCGTCATCCGTTTTCGGCGGGGCCTTCTTGGGGGGCTCGGGCGGGGTCACTGGCGTGATGGTCTCCAGCTTGTTTTCCCGCATGTACAGGTCCATGTCTTTCCAGCCGTCGAACACGGCGGCACGGTGAGCCTTCGGGTTGTAGCGGTAGCAGTCTTCCAGCGCACGGTTGGCTTGGCGGCAGGCTGCGCCGGTGGCTTTGCCCTCTGCCGCTTTCTGCTCAGCCACTTGCCCGGCCGACTCGATGCCAAGATAGTCGCAACCGGCCAGCAACAGCGTGGCACCCATGGTGCACAGGGCCAGCAGCCGGGCAGGGTAGGGGTTGTGGGCGGTGTATTGCATGGTGCGCAGCCGTTTACAGGTGGGTTCATTTGTTCAAAGCACAGGCTTGTTCACTGAGCGTACAGCCATTGCAAAGGCCTGATGCCATGAAAAAGGCCCCTTTTCAGGGGCCCTTTCTGCCGGTGTGTGCCACCTGCCTGGCTGTTCGGGTGCTGATGCCACCCGTGCAAGGGCTTGGCCACTGACCAAGCTGTCACCAGGCAATGGCCAGGGTGACCCAACAGGTCAGTCGTCGCTGCCACCCATGCCCAGCAGGGCCAGCAGGCTCTGGAACACGTTGAACAGGCTCATGTACAGGCCCAGGGTGGCGCTGATGTAGTTGGTTTCGCCGCCGTCGACGATGCGCTTCAGGTCGTACAGCATGAACAAGCTGAAGATGCCGATGGCCAGTACGCTGATCACCATCATGCCCACGCTGCTGCCCACAAAAATGTTGACGACCGCACCCACCATCAGCACCACGGCACCGATCATCAGCCACTGGCCCATGCCTTCCAGGCTGCGTTTGATGACGCTGGCCAAGCTGGCCATCACGAAGAACACGCCAGCGGTGCCGCCGAACGCGGTCATGATGAGTTCTGCGCCGTTGGACTTGCCCAACACCATGGCAATCATGCGCGACAGCATCAGGCCCATGAAGAAAGTGAAGGCCAGCAGGATGGGCACACCGGCTGCCGAGTTCTTGTTCTTTTCAATGGCCCACATGAAGCCGAATGCACCACCCATGAACACGATCAGGCCCATGAAGCCCGTCAGTGCTTGCGTGATGCCGGTGGCCACGCCCACCCAGGCACCGGCCACGGTGGGCAACAGGCTCAGGGCCAGCAGCCAGTAGGTGTTGCGCAGCACTTTGTTGCGCTCGTCAGCTGACACCTGGGTGCCTTGGCTGTTGTAGTTAAAGACGTTGTCGTTCATGGTGGCTGTCTCCAGGGCTGAATCAAAAAAACGCGGTGGAAGCCGCAGACATCGGGCACTCACTTGAGCCGTTGAATGAAGGCTTTGGGTGTTGTGCCGCATTCTATGGGTTGGCGGCAACTTGCGTCTGTACCGTATCTGATGCCGCAACAGGGTTTTTCAAGTGTCTGGGCCTGCCCGATGGGGTGCAGACGTTTGATACAGCAGTAAAAAGTCTTTCGACTTGGATGCAATCAACCAACCGGTGTGGCCGTGTGGCTGATCGGCTAAGCTGGCGCGCACTTTTGTATACACATTGAAGGGTTCCCATGAAATCACGTTTTGCGCTTGAACTGTCCGACATCAAGGCCATTGCGGCAGCGGCAGAGGCCGAGGCGCTGGCCAACCAGTGGGCCGTGACGATTGCCATTGCCGACGAAGGCGGGCATTTGTTGTGGCTGCAGCGCTTGGACGGCGCCCCGCCCATTTCGTCGCACATCGCACCGGCCAAAGCGCACACCGCTGCACTGGGTCGCCGCGAGAGCAAGGTGTATGAAGACGTCATCAACGGCGGGCGCATGTCGTTCCTGAGCGCACCTGCGGTGCAGGGCATGCTGGAGGGCGGTGTCCCCATCATGAAAGACGGCTTTTGCCTGGGCGCGGTGGGCGTGAGCGGCGTGAAGTCCAGCGAAGACGCCCAGATTGCCAAGGCTGGCATCGCGGTCATCGGGTTGTGACGACAGCGGTGTTCGCCCAGCACATGGGCGTTTTCGCTGAAAACAGAGGCTGAAAAAGAGGCTGGCTGGAGAGCCTGGGAGGCAGCCTGGCTTGCCTGAAAAACAACGTCTTCACCCTGGCCCTCTGCCCGGGTTCAGCGTTGCCCCACGATTCGCTGGCGGGACCGGCCGCTTGGGGGCGGCCTGTCGCTATTTGGTCAGGATCAGTTTGCCCTGGCGGGTGGCCTGCAGGCGGTATTCGGTGCCGTTGTGCGAAATGGTCACCGTTTTGCGGCCTTGCATCAGTTCCTGGCTGCTCAACGTTGGAGGGGCCGCCAGGTCTGCGGGCGGTTGTGCGGGCTGGGGCACGGCCTGCCAGTCGGGTGCTGACGCAAGACCCGGCGGCATGGCAGAACTGTTGCGGAGTGACCCCGTCATCACCGTGCAGGCTCCGTCACGAAACCGATTTTCTTCATCCCTGCTTGCTGTGCCGCCGCCATGGCCTGGGCCACGCGCTCGTAGCGCACGGCGCGGTCGCCGCGAATGTGCAGGTCGGGCTGGGGTTCCTGGGCTGCGGCAGCGGCCAGGTGGCCTTGCAGTGCGTTGTCGTCGGTCAGCTTTTGCTCGTTCCAGAAGTAGGCGCCGTCAGCGTCCACGCTCAGGCGCACGGTTTCGGGCTTGACCAGTTCTTTTTCGTTGCTGGCGCGGGGCAGGTCGATGTTGACCGCGTGTTTCATCACCGGCACGGTGATGATGAACACGATCAGCAACACCAGCATCACGTCAATCAGCGGGATCATGTTGATCTCGCTGAGCATCTCGTTGTCATCGTTGTCGGTAAAACCGCCGTGGGCCATGGTGTGTGTCCTGGATAGTCTTTTGTGCGGTTGTGCGTTGGGTCAGGGCTTGCGCAGGGCCATCACCGCCGGTGCTGGGGCGGGGCCTGCGCCATGCAAGGCGGTTTTGCCGTTTTGGGTGACGCGGGCACCGGTCACGAACAGCGCGTGCAAGTCGTGCCCGAAGCGGTTGAGCTTGTGCAGCACGCCCTTGTTGCCGCGCACCAGCGCGTTGTAGCCCAGCACCGCTGGAATGGCCACGGCCAGGCCCATGGCGGTCATGATGAGTGCCTCGCCAATGGGGCCGGCCACCTTGTCGATGGTGGCTTGGCCTGCTGCGCCAATGCCCAGCAGCGCGTGGTAAATGCCCCAGACCGTGCCGAACAGGCCCACGAACGGCGCGGTGGAACCCACCGATGCCAGCACCGCCATGCCGCCTTGCAGGCGTGCCGTGAACTCGTCGATGGCGTTGCGCAACTCGCGGGTGACCCAGTCGCTCAGGTCGAGCTGGTCGTGCAACTGGGGGCGTGGGGCTGTGTTGCCTGCATGGCCCATGGGGTCGTCCTGGCGCAGGATGTGGCGGGTGGCGTCGCGCCCGGTTTCGGCCAGTTGGCGAAATGGGTTGCTGGCGTCGGTGCCCAGTTTGGCCAGGCCGTCTTCAAAGTCTGCGGCGTGCCAGAAGGCCTCGGCACCTGTGGCCTGGGCGCGGTGGGTGCGCAGGTCAAGCGCCTTGACGAGGATGACCAGCCAACTGGCCAGCGACATGCCCAGCAAAATCACCGCCACGGTGCGGGTGACCCAGTCACCTTGCGCCCAGACGTGGGCCAATCCGAATTGCGTGTCCATTGGAAACTCCAAAAAAATAATAGCTTAAAAATAATTAGGGATGAGCGGTGGATGCATTTTTGATTGAAAAATGCATCACTCCAGCACGAAGTTGATGGGCACGTTGAACCACATGGCCTTGGGCTCGCCGTTGACCTTGCCTGGCGTGTATTTCCAGGCCAGTACGGTTTTCAAGGCGGTTTGGTCGAGCCGGTCGTAGCCGCTGCTGGTGCGAATTTCGGCCTGGGTGGCGGTGCCGTCCAGGCCAATGAACACACGCAGCACCACCTTGCCCTGCTCGCCCAGGCGTTTGCTCAAGGGTGGGTAAGGCGGTGCACGGTTGTTCAGGTAGTCGGCGTTGCTGTCGGGCAGTTGTATGCGCGGTGGCGTGGGCGGTGCCGGTGGGGCCGCCGACACCGGGGCGGCCACCGGCGGTGCGGGTGGCTGGGGTGTGGTGACGCCGGTCACGGTGTGGG